>CANJPX010000031.1 GCA_947476185.1 Bacteroidota bacterium | reverse complement strand
ATTATTTTTAGAACTCGATTTTAAATTCAAAACCTAAATCTACTTTGTTACACACCCCTAGACCCTCTCAAGAGGGAAATACATCGTGCTTTATTAATTATTTTTAGAACTCGATTTTAAATTCAAAACCTAAATCTACTTTGTTACACCCCCCTAGCCCCTCTCAAGAGGGGAATGCATCGTGCTTTATTAATTATTTTTAGAACTCGATTTTAAATTCAAAACTTAAATCTGTTTTTTACACACCCCTAGCCCCTCTCAAGAGGGGAATACATCGTGCTTTATTAATTATTTTTAGAACTCCATTTTAAATTCAAAACCTAAATCTGTTTTTTACACACCCCTAGCCCCTCTTGCGAGGGGAACACATCGTGCTTTAATGATTATTTTAGAATTCAATTTTAATTCAAAACCAAAATGCTATTTGTTAAAACTCCATGTCCACTCCATAAAGCTGAATCCCTTCCTTTAAAAATTAAAAATGTCAATTGAATTTTGCGTTGTAACCGCAGCAACTTCTTCTACACTAATATTTTTTATTTCAGCGATCTTTTTTGCGATCAAGAGTAAGTATTCAGGATGATTTATTTTTCCCCGATGCGGAACCGGAGCTAAATAGGGTGCATCCGTTTCCAAAACCAAATGTTTCAGATCAATGGCTTCCACCACCTTATCCAAGCCTGAATTTTTAAATGAAACCACACCGCCAATCCCTAATTTAAAATTACCACTTTCAATAACTTGTTCAGCCTGTTCTACGTTTCCGCTAAAACAATGAAAAATTGATTTTAAATTATCCAATTTAAATTCGGAAACAATTTCCATCACTTCATCAAATGAATTACGGGAATGGATTATATAAGGCAAATTATATTTTTTCGCCAACTGAATTTGAATTCTAAAAGCATCCTGTTGTTGCTCAAAAAATGTTTTATCCCAATAAAGATCTATTCCAATTTCTCCTACTCCCACAAACTTCCGTTTGTTCAGCCAGTACTCCACCACCTGCAATTCGTGCTGATAATTTGCCTTGACAGAACAAGGATGCAAACCCATCATTGCGAAACAATTTGAAGGAAATTGTTTTTCTACCTGAAACATTCCCGGAATGGAAACACTATCCACATTGGGCATAAATAATCGTGTGATCCCCTTATCAATGGCATTTTGAATTAACGCTGATCTATCCAGATCAAAATCTTTAGAATATAAATGTGTATGCGTATCTGTTAATGTCATTCCGTAAAATTACACAATTGTACGGGATCGGAAGAAAAACAGACCGCCTATCCCAGGCTTAAAAATTCACCAAAATTTTAATTCAAATATGTTTTAATTTTATTAAATTTGCTTTATGAACACTGTCGAGAAATCCCATGTCATTGACATTAAACAGATTACAAAACGTAATCCTGAGTAATCGCCTATTCTTAGCGTTTAACATACGCTATATTTCCGACCCTGATCTTTCCAATAATAAATTTTAAACTTTAAACTTTTTTAAATGCCAATTTATCATAAACTAGGAAAAATTCCTCATAAGCGTCATATTCAATTTGAAAATC
The DNA here is from genome assembly GCA_947476185.1 of Bacteroidota bacterium. Lineage (GTDB taxonomy): Bacteria > Bacteroidota > Bacteroidia > 2-12-FULL-35-15 > 2-12-FULL-35-15 > 2-12-FULL-35-15. Next base: position 35,238 of record CANJPX010000031.1, on the reverse strand, counting down.
CAAAAGGCGGAATTTATTACGAACAACTTTTTGGAACAGAAGGTTTCAACGGTCATTCTTCTTTAATGTATGAGATCCATCGTCCTACCCAGGTAAAAGAGATCATACAGTCGTACGATGTATCGCCAAAGATCGCGATCAATAAAAATATTAAATCCTTATTGTTAAAAGGATTTGATGTTAAACCTGCAGAGGATTTTTTAGACAGCAGAAAAGCAATGTTGGTAAATGCCGATTGTATTATCGGTTTAGCCGCTCCGCAAAAATCATTTCGATCGTATTTTTATAAAAATGCGGATGCTGATGAAATGCTTTTCATTCACAGAGGTAAAGGCAAATTGCGGACATTCTTAGGAAATATTCCTTTTCAATATGGAGATTATTTAATTATCCCTCGTGGAATGATCTATCAAATTGATTTTGAAACCACCGACAACAGGATCTTTTATGTGGAGTCGTATGCACCTTTTTACACGCCGAAACGGTATAAAAGTTCATCCGGACAGCTATTAGAACATTCACCATTTTGTGAACGGGATCTTATCTTGCCAAATGAATTAGAAACATATGATGAGAAGGGAGATTTCTTAGTAAAAATTAAAAAAGAAGGAATGATGCATGAAGTTGTTTATGCTGCACATCCTTTCGGAGTAGTTGGTTGGGATGGATATAATTTTCCGTATGGATTCAGTATTCATAATTTTGAACCAATAACAGGACGTGTACATCAACCACCACCGGTTCATCAAACTTTTGAAACATCCACATTTGTTGTGTGTTCATTTGTCCCACGTTTATACGATTACCACCCAAAATCAATTCCTGCGCCATATAATCACAGTAATATTGATAGTGATGAAGTTTTATATTATGTAGACGGTGATTTTATGAGTCGTAATAATATTGAACAAGGACATATTACTTTACATCCAAAAGGAACACCACACGGACCTGCTCCTGGAGCGACAGAAAGAAGTATTGGACAAAAAGAAACACAGGAACTTGCAGTAATGGTGGATACCTTCCGTTCATTGATGGTAACAGAAGAAGCAATGGGAATTGATGACGGGAAATACTATAAGAGTTGGGTGGAGTAAACGATGTGCAGATTAGTTGATGAGCAGATTAAAAAAACAATTTAAAAGAAATAAAAATGGCAAAAGAAATTAAAAATGTAGAGTACGGTTTAGAAAAAATATTTGAAGGAGCGCAAGATTTCCTTCCATTATTAGGAACCGATTATGTAGAATTTTATGTAGGAAATGCAAAACAAGCAGCACACTTTTATAAGACCGCATTTGGTTTTCAATCTTTTGCTTATAAAGGTCTGGAAACAGGATGCAGAGATTATGCTTCATATGTTATTGCACAGGAAAAGATCAAGATCGTTTTAACAACTCCGCTAAATTCGAATTCACCTATCAACCAACATTTAACAAAACATGGTGACGGTGTAAAAGTAGTTGCGCTGTGGGTAGAAGATTCCCGAAAATCATGGGAAGAAACTACCAAGCGTGGAGCTAAATCTTTTATGGAGCCTACTGTAGAAAAAGATGAACATGGCGAAGTGGTGCGTTCAGGAATATATACTTATGGCGAAACAGTTCACATTTTTGTTGAACGAAAAAATTACAAAGGGACTTTTTTACCGGGATACAAAGCATGGAAATCGGATTATAATCCAACTGCTGTAGGTTTAAAATTTATCGATCATATGGTAGGAAATGTTGGATGGGGAGAAATGAATCAGACTGTAAAATGGTATGAAGATGTGATGGGATTTGTGAATTTCCTTTCCTTTGATGATAAACAAATCCATACAGAATATTCTGCATTGATGAGTAAGGTTATGTCGAATGGAAATGGAAGAATAAAATTCCCTATCAATGAACCTGCAGAAGGAAAAAAGAAATCTCAGATCGAAGAATATCTTGATTTTTATGAAGGACCGGGTGTACAACACATTGCAGTTGCAACGAATGATATCATAAAAACGGTTATGGAATTAAGAGCACGCGGAGTGGAATTTTTATCACCACCACCACATGCCTATTACGAAGAAATCCCTGCCCGTTTGGGTAAACATATGAATATGATGAAGGAGGATCTGAACGTGATTGAGAAACTTGCGATCATGGTAGATGCCGATGAAGATGGTTATTTATTGCAAATCTTCACAAAACCTGTTGAAGACCGACCGACCTTGTTTTTTGAGATTATTCAGCGAATGGGGGCTACCGGATTTGGCGCAGGAAACTTCAAAGCATTATTCGAATCTATAGAGCGAGAGCAAGAGAAAAGAGGAACACTTTAGATCAATATAAGAAAATTCAACGTTTAAATTTAAAACCTAATCTGTGAAAGCAGGTTGGGTTTTTTTATCAAAAATCCCAATAAATAAACTACTTTTGGGGCTCTACCCGAATTCTAATGCGTAAGTTAATTTCTATATTTTTTCTAATCCTTTTGCAACTTTTTGTCAAAGCAGAGCTGCAGCAGGCAATTGATTCAATGGAGTTAAAGATCGCAAAAGCGACTACCGCCATTGAAAAGATAAAAGCCTTGAATGCACTTGGTTATGATCTGATAGACTATGACAATAAAAAAGCATCAATATATACGGAAAAAGCATTATCACTTTCTAATAAAATAAATTATCCAAGGGGGCAATCCGTGGCACTTAATAATTTGGCCATCATTAATAAAGAACATGGTAATTATCCTTTAGCCCTTGAACAGTTGCATCAGGCACTTATCATTTCTGAGACAGCAAAAGATTCGAATGGAATTGCAAGAACCTATTATAATATCGGTGATGTATTTAAAACATTGCAAAGTCAGGATAAAGCAATAAGCTATTTTCAAATGGCCTATAAACTTTATTTGAAATTAAAAAACAAAGAATTTGCTTTTATCTCTCAGAATAAGGTCGGGCATCTATATATGGATAAGGGTGAAGCTTTGCAGGATACGAGTTATTATGTAACGGCATTGGAATATTATTATACTGCATTCGGGATGACAAGCGATATGAAGGACAAGAATCAAACTTCTGCCTCCTATATCAACCTTGCCAATGCTTACAATAAATTCGGAGGTGCGACAAAAAACAAAGACTACCTCTTTAAATCAATGGATTATTCAATTCGGGGCTTAAAACTTTCAGGGGAATTAAATGATAAGGTCCGTCAAGGAATCAATCTGGCAAACATTGGTGAAGTTTATTTAAGTATGGAGCAACTTCAAAAAGCATTAAGTTTTTATCAGAAGGCACTAAAAATATTTGAAGCCAGTGGGGATAATTTCTGGATGGTATATATACATTCGGAGATTGGGAAAATTTATTTCCGGTTAAAAGATTATCCGAAAGCCATTGAATATACAATTAAAAGCAATGCTTACGCTAAAAAACAAAACCTCAAAAAAACCCTGAAAGAAAATTACAGTTTGTTATCTGACATCTATAATTCCACTGCTGATTATAAAAAATCTCTGGAATATCACAAATTGTCGACACTATACAAAGACAGCATTTTAAATGAGAGCACAACCCTTAATATAACCCGATCACAAACGGAATTTGATTTTGAAAGAAAGAACAAGGAGATAGAATTACTTCAAAAGAATACGGAGATACAGCAAGAAAAAATAAAGAGGCAAACAACACAGCGTAACTTATTAGTGATCTTAATTGTCACCATTTTAATTCTGTTAATCGTTATTTTCTACCGCTACCGGGAAAAACAAAAAGCGGAGTTCATCATTTTAAAAGCCAAAGAAACAGCAGAACAAGCTAAAGAGCTTCAAGAACAATTTTTGGCAAATACCAGCCATGAGATCAGAACCCCGATGAACGGAATAATTGGAATGACGAGCCAATTGCTTGACAGTCCTTTGAACAGAGAACAATTAGAATATGCATTGGCGATAAAAGAATCATCCAATAATTTAATGGTGATCATCAATGATCTTTTGGATCTTTCAAAGATCAAAGCGGGTAAGATGGCATTTGAGAAAACGCCATTCAACCTTTCCGACCTTTTAAAAAATTTAATATTTACACTTCAATACCGGATCACTGAAAAAAATATCCGACTAATTTCGAGCATCGATGAAAAGATCCCATCCATTTTGCTAGGAGATCCTGTACGGTTAAATCAAGTATTGCTGAACCTAGCAGGAAATGCGATCAAATTTACCGAAAAAGGAGAAGTAAAGATTACCGTAAAATTAATACGTGACGAGGCAAAAGAACTGCGATTATTGTTTTCTGTACTCGATACCGGAATAGGAATCCCATCGAACAAATTAGATAAGATCTTTGAAAGTTTCACACAAGTAAACGCTACAACAACCAGGAAATATGGAGGAACAGGATTAGGTCTTACCATCGCCAAACAGATCATTGAGCAACAAGGTGGGACCATTTCGGTGAGCAGCAAAGTAAAGGAAGGCTCTACTTTTAGTTTTATTCTTGAATTCAAAAAGACGAAACAAAAAATAAAAGAAAATAAAGAACGGGATGCTGCATATGCTCATGATCAAAATTCAGATCTCTCGAAAATAAACATTTTGGTTGTCGATGATAACCGCGTAAACCAGCGCGTTGCCACGCTGACCTTAAAAAAATGGAATGCTAAAGTTAGTGTGGCAGATAATGCAATGTCGGCCATTGAACAAATAAAAAACCAACATTTTCACATTGTATTGATGGATATTGCAATGCCTGAAATGGATGGCTTAGAGGCAACGTATTATATCCGTACACAATTGAATGAACCTTTGTGCAATATACCTATCATTGCTATGACCGCATCTGCATTAATTGGAGAAGAGGAGAAATGTATCACGGCAGGAATGAATGATTATATTTCAAAACCATTCAATCCAATTGACCTGTTCAAAAAGATCATCCGGTTGATCCCGAATGATCTGATTAGACCAAATGAGCAATCTATTAATCTTACCTTATTAAAAAAACGTGCAGAGGGAGATCAGAATTATCTGAAAGAATTATATGAGATTTACATCACCGAAATGCCTGTTTATTTAAATGAATTGAATCAATTTATCGAGAATAAAGATTGGGCAAAAATCAGCAAACAAGCCCATAAAATGAAAAGTCCGATTGCTTTGGTGGGAGCCGATAAATTAAAACAGTTATTCGATAAGATAGAATCAGATTCACTTTCGGAAGAAAAAAGAGGTGAACTGACTACTTTATTTAATGAAGCAAGAACAATAACCTTTAAAACAATTGAAGACATTAAAAAAGAGTTGAAATTTTTGTAACCAAACTATCCTCCTTAATACTTTTTTTTAACAATTATTTTTCTGTACTTTGCTTATCGAAATAATAATTAATGATCAATCGCTATATTTTTCTGTTTTTCATTCCATTTGCATTTGTTTCTTGTAAACGCGAAACCGTTTTCACAGAGGTAAAAGTAAATAACAGGTATTCCATGTTGGTTCCCGATTATCTTCAACCATGCACTGATCTGCACAAAGACGCATCCATGCAATATCAAAATATTGAGAAAGATGTTTATGCGATGGTGATCGATGAAAAAAAGAAGACCATGCAAGATTATAGTCTTGATTATGATATCGACACTTATTTCAATAACATTGCCTCACAAGGATTTGCTGAGAACATCAAGGATGGGAAAGTTGGTATTCCAGGACGCCAGGAGATAAACGGTCATAAGGCATTGATAGCGGAGGTTACCGGAAAAATAGAAAACAATGAAGTTTATTATAAATTAGCATTGGTTGAAACGCCTTATGAATTTTATCAAATATTGATCTGGACACGGGCACAAAACAAAAAAGATCTGGAAGCGGATATCATAAAAATGATAGAATCCTTTATGGAGCTTCCTCATCCAAAAGATGAACTTCCTTCTCCGAAATCAAACGACAGCGTTTCAGTCACACCAGCTTGGTAAAATCATTTACTATTCTGCCAGTTTTTTATTCCGAGTCTTGCCTTATAACCCTTTTAAACATTGTTAATCAATAAGCTGATTAATTCAAATATTGTTTATAATCAGTGCTTCTTTTTTCAAATTATTTTATTTATGTTTGTTTATCCTAATAGAAATTATGAAAATAGTTTTTATCAACCTTCTCTCAATGAAACAAACCTTCGGATATATAAGCCTTTTTATCTTTTGTTTCCTCTTTCCATTTTTTTTGTTTTCTCAAGATAAAGCGCCGGTTTGGGTAAAAAAATCTGATTTTAAAGGCGGTAAGGTAATAGGTGCAGTTTCATTTTCTGCAGGTGACAGGATAATTGTTTGTCTGGGAACAGATGGCTCCTCCTTTAAAAAGGAATGCTGGGAATATGATCCAGATACTGATGAATGGAGAAAAAAAGCTGATTTCCCGGGTGAGCTCCGGATGAATGCTGTCGTTTTCACAATAGGTGATAAAGCATATGTAGGAACAGGACTTAATGACACTAAAGGTAATAATGAAGGAAAAAAAGATTTCTGGGAATACAATTCAATTACCAACGTATGGACACCAAAAGCTGATCTACCGGGCGAAGGCAGATACGGAGCTATTGGCTTTTCTATCGGAGATAAAGGATATGTTGCTTTAGGCGCAGCAAATAACCAACTCAAATTTTGCACCGATCTCTGGGAATACAATCCGGCAAGCAATCAATGGACAAAAAAAGCAGATTTTCCGGATAAGGGAAGAGATGAAGCTACGGTGTTTGTTATTGGCACAAGTGCTTATGTTGTTGGTGGAGGAATGTCAGGAGAAATAGGTGTAGGCAATAAAAGTGTTTGGGAATATAATGCGACTAAGGACAAATGGCAAAAGGATACGGACTTTCCCGGTCCTGCACGCATAGGTGCGACAGCCTTTTCAATCAATAAAAAAGGATATGTATGTGCCGGATATAATGGTGTTATAAAATATTATTCTGATCTATGGGAATACGATCCGAAAACAAAAACATGGAATCAACTGCCTGATGTTTCGTTTGAACCCCGTTATCATGCGTTATCTTTTATTTACGACAATACAATATTTGTTGGAACAGGTATTTGCAAAAAACAATTATTGAGCGGAGGAGGAAGCAGCGATATATGGAGTCTGAAATTTAAAGCGAATAATTTCACCGACTATAAAGCAAAGTTACTTTACGAAGATAAGAACAAAAAATTACCATTAGGGCAACAAGGAGTTTCGTTGATTGGAGATGAAAAAAAGGTCATTCAAACCACAACCACTGACAATAGTGGTTTATTCGCTTTCAAAGAGGTTGACATGTCGGGGAACTATCAATTGGTATTAGATAAAAATGACAAGATCCCTGCAAATGCGATCGTGTCTATCGCTAAGCAAAATGGAAAAATTATTCAGAACCTTGAAAAAAATACAGAAGGAAAATTCAGTTATGAAATACCAAAATTAGATGAGATAGAAGAAGACGATTCCTATTTTAACCTTCAATATTTTAATAAATCTGCGGATAAAGAAATTACGTTAACAGCGAATGTATATTACCCTGCAGGATCTGCAGAGCTTTCGAAAGAGGCACAAAATGTAATCTATCAGGTTATCGTATCGCTCAATCAATATCAGAACTTAAAAGTAATAATTTCAGCTCATACAGATTCACGGGGTGATGATGCTTCTAATTTACAATTATCAGAAAAACGAGCTAAGGCAGCTGTAGATTATATGATAGCAAATGGCATTGATGCAAAAAGAGTAAGCGGAAAGGGATATGGCGAATCGATGATATTAAATAAATGCAAAAATGGAATTGATTGCACCGAGGAAGAACACAAAGTAAACAGAAGGACAGAATTCAAATTTATCAAACTAGATTAGTACATTCTTTATTTTTCATCTTTTATTATCGTAAATGAAAAAAAATTCCGCAAGTATATTTTTTATTTTCACCCTGATTCTTTTTTCTCCACACGTCCGTTCTCAGACAACAACTGAAGGCAAGAATGCCCTAGAGTTGATGATAAAACAATTCAATCAAGGAAATATAGATTCCGCCTTTTTCATTTCAGAGGATCATATCAATAACAGCGAATTAAAAATCAATCCTAAATTTTGGTTTTACGGGGGATTGATCAATAAAGAAATGTATAAAAAACATGAAAAGGGAAATGCGAGATCCGTTCATAGAGAAAGGGCCTCACAATCTTTTCAAAAATCATTGAGCTTAGAAGCGGACCCTGACCTCTTGATCGATATCACTAAAAATTTAAAATATATTGCAAGTACCTATTATAATGATGCACTCCATTTGCTCAAAGAAGGAAAAACGACAATTCAGCTAAGTGTCCAATGTTTCGATGAATACCTCGAGCTCATGAAACTCGTTGATGAAAGTTTCAATTACAAACAAAAAGAAATAGAATTTTCTTTAGCACTGGGATCGGCCTATGCAAGCATTTATGAAAATGACGGATCAAAACAAGCCAATGAATATTATGACATGGCAAAAAGATGTTACAACAAAGTTCTAGAACTTGACCCAACACAATCCTCTGCCAGATATAATTTAGTAGTACTTGAAACAAAATATAAAACAAAACAGGAGGACCTTTTAAAAGAGGAGTCTAAAAAGAAAGACCTTGAGATCATTTCTCTTAATGCGATCAAAGAATTATCTGACATAAAACTTCATGAAAGTCAATTAAAGGAAGAGGCGAAAAAGAAAGAATTGATCATTGTAAAAAATGAGCGTGAAAACAGTGAAATGAGAATGCGGGCGGAGCAGGAAAGAAAAGATGTTCTTGCGCAGAAAGAGAAACAAAAACAAAGAACTGTTTTAGTATCAGTACTAATAGGCTTTCTTATCGTGATCGTATTCGCAGCACTTGTGCTCAAGAATGCCCGACAAAAAGAAAAACTAAATAGAGAATTAGAGAAGAAGAATGAGGTCATCGAGATTAAAAACAGAGAATTAGCTACCTTATCTTTTGCGGTTAGTAAATCAACAAACAATTTAATGATCTTTAATGCAGAGATGGAATTGGTTTGGGCTAATAACACTTTTTTAGATATCAACGGAATAACATTGGATGAATACAAAAAAGAAAAAGGGAAAACATTATTCGAATTAAGTACACATCCTGATATTAAAAATCTTCTTGCAGAATGTATCAGTAAAAAAATGGGTACTTCTTACGAATCTGAAAACATCACTAAAAACATGGGTAGACGATGGTTTCAATCCATTCTCTCTCTCATATTTGACGAAAATGATCAGCTTCAAAATTTGTTGGTGATCGATTCTGACATTACAACAATAAAACAGATCGAAGAAGAGTTAAGACAAAAAAATAAAGACATTACAGACAGTATTCATTATGCTAAAAGGATACAACAATCCATTCTGCCTTCAAATAGTAAAATAAAAGATTTGCTTCCCGATTCATTTATTTTTTACCAGCCAAAAGATATTGTAAGTGGCGACTTTTATTGGATGGAAGGGGTAGAAAATAATTGTAAAATAATTGTAACGGCAGTGGATTGCACAGGACATGGAGTGCCAGGAGCCTTGCTTACCATCATCGGCAACGATCTTTTAAATCATATCGTAAATGAATTACAGATCACGAAACCTAGCGAAATTCTCAGAGAGATGAATGCCGGTATCATCAACCGGTTTTCATTAATTGAAGATTCCTCATCAAGAGAAGGAATGGATATGTCGTTGATCACTATTGATAAAAGCACTGAAAATATTAACATAAAATTTTCAGGTGCATACAACTCTTTGTTTTACATAAGAGATAATGAATTAGTTGTTTTGGATGCAATGAGGCAACATATCGGAAGCATTCCACGTGAACAAAGAGCTGAAATACTAGAACACACATTTGACGTAAAAAAAGGTGATTTGGTCTATATCTTTTCCGATGGGTATGCGGATCAGTTAAATGGCGGCACCGGTAAAAAATTTATGAAAGGAAAATTTAAAGAGCTCTTGCTCGACATACACCGCAAGCCTTTGGCAGAACAAAAAAAGGTATTAGAAAAAGTACATCACGAATGGCGGGGAGATACTTTTCAAACAGATGACATGTTGGTAATGGGATTTCAATTTTAATTTTAAAAAATAAACAACAATGGAAAAACTTTTAATAGACAGCACCGAAACAACGCCATTTGTAAGTTTCGATCCTGATAACGGATTGCTTGAGATCGAAGGAAGATTGATACCTGAAGATGTAGAAAATTTCTTTGCACCTATTTTTGTTTGGTTGGAAAACTATTTACCTGATAACAATAAACCTATTTTGGTGAGATTTTGTTTATTTTATTATAACACAAGTTCCTCAAAACGGATCTTTAGCATCATGAAAAAGTTTGACGCTTTCTATTTACAAGGTATAGACCTAAAGATCCGATGGGAATATGAAGAAGGTGATGAAGATGCCGTTCAAGAAGGGGAAGACTATAAGACTTTTTTGAAAGTTCCTTTTGAAATAGTTAAAGTGTAATTTTTTATTCTTTTTGTTATGAATTATTTTGTGAAGGGACAACTATCGCACTTTCCAGCATTTTTTTAATGCGAATCAGCCGCAATAAAAACTCAAATCGCTCAGAATAATTTCGTTCCAAAGGAGTCTTAACCTTTGTATTTGGGTTTTTTAAAACTATTTTTCGAACGGACATTATTTGTGAATTTTATTATTCAAATATAATCAATTTACAGAAATCACTTCTTCACATTGATCATCAGCTCATCTAACTGCGCTTGTGCGATTGGTGAAGGTGAATCGATCATAACATCACGACCGGAATTATTTTTAGGGAATGCTATAAAATCCCGAATAGATTCTGAACCACCGAACAAAGAACATAAACGATCAAAACCAAATGCTAATCCACCATGTGGAGGCGCACCGAATTCAAATGCACTCATTAAAAATCCGAATTGGGCTTGTGCTTCTTCTTTTGTGAATCCAAGCAAATCAAATATTTGTGACTGCAAAGGTTTATTATGAATACGGATAGAACCACCGCCTATCTCAACTCCGTTAATGACCATATCATATGCATTCGCACGCACAGCTCCTGGATTTGAATTCAACAAATGAATGTCTTCCGGTTTCGGAGATGTGAACGGGTGATGCATTGCAAAATATCGGTTTTCTTCAGCATTATATTCTAGCATCGGAAAATCGATCACCCAATGACAAGCGAATTTATTTTTATCACGAAGACCTAAACGCGTTCCCATTTCTAAACGTAATTCAGATAATGCTTTCCGTGCTTTGTTTTCTTCCCCTGCAATCAACATCATCAAGTCGCCGGGCTGTGCATTAAAAGCAACAACCCATTTTTTTAATTCTTCTTCATTGTAAAATTTATCTACCGAAGATTTTATTGTACCATCTGCATTGTAACGTGCATAGATCAATCCTGTTGCACCAATCTGAGGACGCTTCACAAATTCGGTCAATTCATCCATCTGTTTACGCGTATATTCCGCTGCACCTTTAGCGCAAATACCAACAACTAAACCTGCATCATCAAATACTTTAAAATCTTTGCCTGAAACTAAATCAACATCCTCCGTCCTGCGGACACCCCCTTCCAAGGGGGACTTCAACTCCACAAATTTCATTTCGAAGCGAATGTCCGGTTTATCATTTCCGTAAAACTTCATCGCATCAGCATAGGTCATACGGGTAAGTGTAGGAATATCAATATTCTTCACCGCTTTAAATAAATGACGAACCAATCCTTCGAAGGTATTTAAAACATCTTCCTGCTCTACAAAGGCCATTTCACAATCTATCTGCGTAAACTCGGGCTGACGGTCGGCACGAAGATCTTCATCGCGGAAACATTTCACAATTTGATAATAGCGATCAAAACCACCTACCATCAATAATTGCTTGAAGGTTTGCGGTGATTGAGGCAAGGCATAAAACTCACCGGGATTCATTCGTGATGGCACAACAAAATCGCGGGCACCTTCAGGAGTAGATTTAATTAAAACAGGCGTTTCAACTTCCAAGAAATTTAATTTATCTAAAAAGTTCCGTGTTTCAATCGCCATGCGGTGACGGAGCTCTATATTTTTACGGACCGGATTTCTTCTCAGATCCAGATAACGGTATTTCATTCTGATATCATCGCCACCATCTGTTTCATCTTCAATAGTAAATGGCGGAGTAATGGCAGCATTTAAAACAAAAATCTTATCGGGATAAATTTCAATATCACCCGTTTCAATTTTATCACTTTTTGAATACCGCTCCGTCACTTTCCCTGTAACTGAAACTACAAATTCGCGTCCCAAGGTACGGGCAATATCCACAAGCTCTTTGGAAGCTTTGTCGGTTTCGATGGTAATTTGAGTGATCCCATAACGGTCGCGCAGATCGATCCATAATAAAGACCCTTTATCTCTGACACCTTGCACCCATCCACTGATGGTAACAGTTTGTCCTACATTTGAAACGCGTAATTCTCCGCAAGTATGTGATCGTAACATTTTTATAGATATTAGATTTTGATATTAGATCTTAGACCTTTGTAGTCTAATTCCCTTCTCTTAATTATTGAAATACTGAATGCGAAATTACTAAAAATAAAGCTTCGTAGGAGTGTAAAAATTTGACTCAGGAACATTATCTTTACTCCATGGAATTAACTATTTTTAGTGATGAATCCTTCATGAGGGAAGCCTTAAAAGAGGCCCAAAAAGCTTTTGAGGCGGACGAGGTACCTGTTGGTGCCATTGTAGTTTGCCAAAATAAAATTATTGCAAGAGCACATAATCTGACAGAGCGCTTAAATGACGTTACGGCACATGCAGAAATGCAAGCTATCACTTCAGCAGCTAATTTTTTGAATGGAAAATATTTAAACGAATGCACACTTTATGTTACGCTTGAGCCTTGTGTGATGTGCGCTGGCGCAATCTTCTGGTCACAATTAGGGAAATTGGTATATGGCGCACCAGATACAAAACGGGGATTTAATTTGTTAAACAATAACAAAGTGCTTCATCCAAAAACGATGGTTGTTTCAAACGTTTTGGCGGAGGAAAGTACAGCACTTCTCAAAACATTTTTTCAAAAAAAACGCTGACCCAGGAGTCAGCGTTTCATATTTTATCTTGGTCCGTCAGTGATCTTCTTATCCTTTGCAGGAGTTTTTCCCGGAGGATAAATGTGTTCAGGTTTTTCTTCCACTTTTATAACTTCAGGTGCTTTCTCTTTTGTTGCCAGTGGATTTCCATCAGCATCCAATTCTATCACATCGTAACCAAGTTTAAGCAGACCATCAAACACTTTTGATTTATCGCCAACTACCAGAATTGCCATATTGTTATAAGGCAGTTGCTTTTTGGCCAATGCGTTTATCTCCGCTTTTGTGATCCCTTTAAGAATTAAATTTTGTTTATCAGTAAAGTTCTTCTCCAAATTAAAATCCATAATTCGTTTTACAAATCCGGCTTTTTGAGAAGCCGTTTCGTACTTCAACGCTTCACTTTGTCCCATTGAATTTTTTGTAAAACTCAACTCTTCATCTGTTATTCCTTTGTCGGCAAAAAGTTTGATCTCCTTTAAAAATTCAACTACTGAACTATCGGTCGCATTGCCTCTCACTCCGGCACTTGCAGTAAAAGGACCAACAAATTGATTTCCGGAAAAACCGGAACGTGCTCCGTAAGTAAAGCCGTGAGCCTCACGCAAATTTAAATTAATGCGACTGTTAAAAGCACCACCCAAGGTATAGTTCATTATTCCTGATCGATAATATTCACCTGTAGCGTCAAAAGGCATAGCCATATATCCGATACGAATCTCAGATTGAGGCGCTTTATCTTTATTCACAAAATAGATCTTTGTTTTATCGATCGCAGGTAATTTTGCTTCAGCAGGATGAACAACTTTATTTCCTTTCCAGGTTTTCAGGAAATTTATTTTTGGAATAATTTCTTCTTGGGTAACATCTCCAACAACTACTAAAGAAGCTACACATGGAGAAATATTATCAGCATAATATTTTTTCACATCATCCAACGTCAGTGCACTCACTGTTTCCTTTGTACCCAAAGTAGGGATACTCATTATATGATTGTTGCCATATAATAATTTCGAGAAAACATTATTTGCAATGGTAGTAGCTTGTGTTGCTTGATTAGCAATGGCTTCCAAGCGTTGTTTTTTTATTCGTTCAAATTCATCTTTGTCAAATCTTGGATGAAACAGCATTTCCTCTGCAATAGCAAGAGTAGCATCAATATTTTTTGTCAATGAAGAAACATACATGACCATATCCTGACCGTTATTTCCTATACTCACGCTGCTACCTAACAATTCCAGTTTTTCACCAATTTCTTCGGCAGCATATTTAACAGTGGATTCATTCATCACACTGGTAAGCAAATTTGAAATACCTGCCTGCTCTTTTTTCTCATAACGGTGTCCGGATTCAATATTTAATTGCAAAGTGATACTAGGTACTTCATCACTTTTTGCTCCGATTATCTTCAAGCCATTATCGAGATTCTGAGTCCAATAAGCAGGCGCTTTCACAACAGGGTTAGGACCTGCAGCAGGTTTCTTATTTCTATCGAAATTATCTTTCGCTTTATTGTAAACCAAATTTTTGTATTCAGCAGCCTCAGGAGCATTTACATTGCGCGGCTCAGGCACGTAATTATCAGCCTTCGCAATTATTACGGATTTTCCTTTCGGATAAACACTTAAGATAACAGCATATTTATTCTTGATATATTTATTATAAACACGCATCACATCTTCTTTTGTTACTTTGTTGTAACGTTCCATCTCTTTGGTAATATAATTCGGGTTACCGGTAAATGTTTGATTAGATGCCAACATTCTTCCTTTACCTTGAACACTGGAAAGAGAATTTATCATTTGTGCTTCAAAACCGGCTTTAAATTTTTTGATATCATCATCTGTAACACCACGCTTTTCAAATTCGATCAAGGAATACCTTACCAATGAATCCATTTGAGCCAATGTTTTATCCGGGAAAGTACGGATAGAAATATTAAAACTTCCCGCTAATTCATCTGAAGAGTGGTACACATCAGCCGCCTGAGCCATTTGTGCTTTTACAAAATTTTGATAAAAAACAGAAGATTTACTTCCTCCCATCACATCGCCTAAAACATCTAAGGCAGCTTCATCTTCCGTGTGAGCAGCAACAGTAGGAAAAGTGACAGCTAACATCGGAGCACGAATATTGTCTTCATAGGATATATATTTATCCTTATCTAAAACAACATCGGGAAAAGATTGCGGCTTCACCTCAGGTCCGGGAACAATCGGACCGAAATATTTTTCTGCAAGTTTCAAAACATCGGCAGCTTTAACATCACCGGAAACGGTAAGCGTTGCATTGTTAGGACCATACCAACGCATAAAGAATTTCTTCAGATCATTCACATCCACACGATTCAGATCTTCGATATACCCTATCGTCAACCAGGAATAAGGGTGGTTGTTGGGAAATAAGGCAGCAGATGTTTTTTCTCTTGCTAAACCATAAGGACGATTATCATAATTTTGTCCGCGTTCATTTTTAACGGTGGCGCGTTGCACTTCAAATTTTTTCTGCGTCACAGAATCCAACAAAAAACCCATTCTGTCCGATTCTAACCACATAGCTATTTCTAATTGGTTGGAAGGCAACACTTCAAAATAATTTGTTCTATCTAAATTTGTGGTACCATTCAATGTTCCTCCGGCTTCACTTACAATTTTAAAATGCTGTTCATCGCCCACATGTTCAGAACCTTGAAACATCATGTGTTCGAAAAAATGTGCAAAACCGGAACGACCTTCTTGTTCGCGCGCAGATCCTACATGGTACGTAACATCCAAATAAACAATAGGATCAGAATGATCTTCATGAACCAAAACAGTTAAGCCATTGGCGAGTTTATATTTTTCGTAAGAAATAACCAATTCATTTCCCTTGCGCTCAACTTTTTCAACAAGTTTTGTTTGAGCCGAGGAATTAGTAATTCCTGCCATCATTAATAAAGACAGTATTATTTCGAATTTTATTTTCATGTTTATATGATTTTTTTTGCAAAACAAATATATTCAATTTTAGGGTTCATTGCTAATAAAAAGCGGGAAATCAAATGCGTGTTTTACAGCTATTTAAGGATGCAATAAAAAAAAGTAAGTAGCACTTAAAATGAAGCGATCAGGAGAAATGAGCCTAATGTTTACTGGAAGTTTGCCAAAACGTTCTATTGATGGCAGTCAGTATAATTCGATATTTCATTCTATCCTAAAGTTATAACAACATTTCCGGTTTTTTGTCCTGTCTCCACATATTTAGTTGCCTCTATAATTTCCTCCAACCGGTATGTTCTGTCTATTACCGCTTTGTACTTCCCGGCTTCTATCAGTTCCTTGAAAAACAGAATATCCTTTTTACGATCTTTTGGAATCGGAAATAGAACTTTTTTACCACCGAATAATGGCGTCAGTAATGCTAAAAAAATATTTTGCGATAGATATCCAAGCTCCGAGGAAAAATAGAGTCCTTTCGGTTTCAGTATTTTTTTGCAGGCGAAAAACGAACTTTTACCTACCACATCTAAAACGACATCATATACTTTCCCGTTTTTAGTAAAATCCTCTTTTGAATAATCGATAACATGATCTGCACCGAGCAATCGCATAAGATCTAAATTCTTGGTATTGCAAACAGCTGTAATTTCTGCTCCTAAATATTTTGCCAACTGCACACTAGCAGAACCGATAGAACCAGAAGCTCCATTGACCAGAATTTTCGGTGTATTCTTAAAATCTATTTTTTTTATGTTCGCATAGGCAAGAAACATACCGTCACACACTGCAGCAGCTTCATTGTACGACATATTGTTTGGCATGATCGTTATCGACTTATTTTCAGACATACATAGATATTCAGCATGGGTTCCAAAATTGAAAGTATTCAATCCAAAGACCTTATCGCCCTTCTTAAATGATTTTACATTTCCCCCTATTGCTTCTATTTCACCTGCTAACTCCGATCCTAAGATCTGTTTTTTAGGTTTAAAAAGTCCGCTGATCAATCGCACGATCAAATATTCTGGATTCCGAAATCCGCAGTCGGTTCTATTGACAGTAGTCTCATGAATTTTTATCAGCACTTCATCATCCTTCGGACTTGGCTTTTCAACTTCCATTAATTGAAGCACGTCCGGTGATCCATATACTGTGTTTACAATTGCTTTCAATTATCTTAATTTTATTTATATCATTAGTTTTTGGAAATCTACTTTTTAACAAAGTTCCTATAAAAGTTGAATCCATCAAATTTAAACAATCAGAATACCCGGATCTGAAGATTTTAATTGATTTTATTTAAGCAATACTAATTTCCATGATTGATTTTAATTTAGAAAGATACTTTTTCATATCTGCCTTTGCTGCAAGATTTATGATAAAATCAGGCAATGCAAAGCCCAATCCATGTTTAACAATTCCTTTATCAAATTCTATACTATATAAGACCCGGGTTTCATTTTGCGAAACAGATTCGACTTTTCTAATGCTCTTTAAAAAGAATTTAGAGTCCGGTAAAGTCTGATAAGCAACAAGTTTGTTTTCAACCAATTCTATGCATTGCAAATTTAATATATGACTTGGTACCCGTTTTGATAAAAAGGAATCTTCCGTCGCAATACTATTTAATATTGATCCGCCAGAAACATTCGTATAATTCACTTCCTTCCTCCACAACTTGTCATGCTCAAGATTAGAAATAAAGTCAAATACAGTTTTACTATCTTTCAAAATAGTGATGGAACCGCTTATTTTAATGTTCATATTATTTTATTGGTAATGCTTAAAATGACGCTACACTCCACTAACTTCTTACAGGGGAATTTTTCTTTTTTGTGATGATAAAATAGGCGAGGACCGCAAAGATTGTTGTGACAGAGATCCTGAAGATCATAGCATAGATAGTTTTTTTTTCGTGAATTCCTCCCATGTTAACATAAATCAGAAGTCCGACAAAAGCTGCCAGAAGTATAATTGCTGCCAGAACTAAAAGTTGAGCTGTCCATTTTTTAGCAGTAGCAAATCCATAAGCGGAAAAAAGATAAAGTATACCGCAAATGAAATTTGACCACACAATAAACAAAACATAATTACCTTCCTTGGCTCTTATTCCAAACAGATCGAATAGTATAGAACAAGTAAGAAATAAAGTAAGCATTCCAAATCCTGCTAATATCAATGCTAATAAATAAGAAAATAATTTTTTCATATGGTAATTGATTTTCGTTAGTTAAAGTTTTCGGATGGGAAGAAATTTCACAACTTAGTATTGTATCAGGCAAATTAAAATAGCAAATAATTTAATATGGGCCAATAAGAACTGCCACAATTGAATATTTCAACAAGCCATCTACTGTTGCTAAACAATCAGAATAATTAGTTGAATTCCCCTGATACACCTTCTTTCCATCTATCGTCAACAAACAATCAGAATAGTTCGTTGAATTACCCTTGTAGATCTTTCCATTACTTATAGTATATAAACAGTTGGAATAATTTGTTGAATTTCCTCTATATATTTTATCCCCGCTTATTGTAAAAAGACAGTTAGAGTAATTAGTAGAGTTTCCTTTATACACTTTATCCTGAGCATTTACAGCTAAAGACAATAACAATATTGTTGTGATGAACAGTATTTTTTTCAAATTGAATAAATTTATTTCAAAGTTTATTTATTTGCATTTCCACGAACAAGGGCTTTTAAAAAAAGTGTACTTCGAAGGTTATTTTTTCAGCTTAAATGAGTTTAGAATTTTTTCTGCATTTTCCCTATAGTCCACAAATTTGTTTTGTTCGCAAGTAAAAGTAAGAACATATGCTTTGTTATCAATGACCATATAATACTGCTCGAACTTCAAATGAAAAGTTCCCTGATCTCCGGTATAAATTATTTTGTGATATTCAGTTGTGTTATTTCTCAATCTTTTACTTTCGATCAAAGTAGAATTTGTCACCATTGTTTTAATTTGACCTTCAGAAATTTCGGTGTATTTATCAAGATCGATATTTTTTCCGGTTAAGTCTTGTATCAATAGATTAACATTCTCTCTGAATTTATCTTGTCCCGACTCTAAAGCTGCAAAAAGAATAAAACTCGTCCCCATTTTTCCGCTCTTATCCAATTCCCATGTGGCAGGATATAGAATAGAATAGCTTGGCTGATCAAATATTTTCCAATCTGTTGGCATGGAGGAATTATAAATTCCATAATTCTGCATTTTTGATATCTGCCCAAAGGCTACAATTGAAAAAAGTAAAATTGTTGTCAGAATTTTTTTCATAGGTATTAATATAATTTTAGCAAATAGTTTTGCAGATAAGGAGATGAGGAATATAAAATAACAAATTTGTCCAAAACGAAAACTTTACTAAATGTACTGAACTTAATGGCAAATGCCAACATATTTTGCCTCCGAAAATTACATAAGAAGGAAAACAATGCCTGCCTATTTTAAAAATCATATACGCAGTCCGTTCAATCCAGGTTTTCGGCTGACTAGTCGTAAAAAGTTTGCTTGTTAATCATTTAATCCTTTTCCTTTGAGAATTTGTTGGATACATTTCTCAACTCTTGACGCTCTCGTTTTGGATTGTTTGGGTGCAGAAAAATACAGATTATAGGCTCTTTGTCGTCCCGGAGTTAACGCGCTAAAAGCTATTTTCAATGACGGATTTTTATCTAATATATTTTGGAATTCTTCAGGAAATACAAGTTCTTTATTTTTTTTAATATCCACTTTTAAACCTGCTTTTTCCACTTCAATGGCCTCATGAATGTATGCTTTCAAGACAGTTTTCATCTTTACTATTTGCTTAACATTGCTGAATCGGATCTGACGACCTGCCTGAACATTTTTTGATTGTTGGACCAGAATACAATTGTTATCTTTTAACAAGGCACCTTTGAAAAACAAAAGAGCACAGTACTCTTTAAAACCATGTATTAAAACTACATTGCTTTTCCCTAACATGTAACATGGACAGCCCCATTTTAATTCTTCTATCAGTTGACAGTCAAGAACAATCATTCTCAACTGCTCAAATTCTGATTGCCACTTTTTAGCGTTGCTAAAATAAAAATCAACCTTCGGATTCATTCTAATCTTTGTCATCGTATTCTATTGTTTGTTTTCAAAGCCTTTCAATTACCAATTTGCCGTTTATTACAAAGGCAGCAAAAAGTTGCTAAATTAAAATATTTTCTGATTTTTTCGCATAGATAAAACAAGTCCATTTTATTCCTCTATTATTTTTTCTTTAATAATTTTTGTCGAAATACCTGCATAAGGCAAAAGTATTCCGGATTCAAATAAACAAAAAACATCACCATTATTGAGAACAACTATATCACTGTAAGCAGACTTTTTAGCGCAAACAGTTACTTGCTTTGCCCATGTTCTTCCATTGTCTTTGCTAATAGAAAGAGTTAAATTTTTTCGCTTCATTTTATTTTTAAGGTTAGAAAACAACAGTATGTCAGGGGAAAAAGAATAGCGCAACAAGGAACCTTGACAAATAGGATCAATTAATGTGCTGTCAAATTCAGGTGAAGACCAAGTAATTCCTCCATCCGAACTTAAAGTCGTTTTTCTATTAGGCAAATTTCTTTTACTGTTTCTCATATTTAATAAAATGTCGCCATTCGCCAGTTCAGCAACTGTACATTCATCTGTTTTTTCTTTTGAAACACTGCCCCCAAGTTGCCAGGTAATGCCATTGTCATCAGAATATATGACATGCGAAATATGTTTATCAATATCAACAACCGTATGATTACAGGGAACAACAATTCGATTTTTGTAATTGTTTTGTTCTAATTGTATGGCATGAACCGGACCAGATGCATACCACTTCCAATTAGGAGGTTTAACAGACGAAGTAATTTCAACAGGCTTTTCCCAGTTGTTGCCCTCATCTCTTGATCGCAAAAGAAATACACGGTCATTGTTCAAGGTTGCTACAACTAGTATGTCACCAGTTACTTTATTGAAAACAGGAGCAGGATTTCCACACGTATTTTTTGCATCATCCCAAATTACTTTTAAACTGCTCCAAGTTTTGCCGTTATCGGCAGACGTTTTCATCACAAGATCTATGTCGCCATTATCCTTTAAACTCTTTCTTCCTTCGCAAAAAGTCAATATTTTACCGCTAGTTGTAACGATGGCAGTAGGAATGCGGAAAACATTATAACCGTCTTTATGATTTTTAAACAAATACTGCAATTGAGAATTCTGAGCAGTTAAGAAGAATGTTGTGAAAATAAAAAACAGTGAATTGACAATCTTAATCATCGTGGTTGAAATTTCATTTGCTACAAATTTATTGAGCTAGAAGCAGATGGCATTTATAGTTGTGAACTCGAGAATATTTATTCCTTATTCGCGTCTTTCATTTTAGTAAACCACAAATAAAGCGACCACACCACCGTAACAATAAACACAACAATTACAGGTATATAATGTATTCTGAAAAAATCGTGAAAATACGCGCCAATCAGAATATACGCGGTAGCGATACTTACTTTTAATGGAATTAATTCTGCGTTTGACCAGCTGGTTTTGATTTTGAAGAAATTCACGTTACAGTATTTTATGGATTTAATATCGTTTCATAGGCATTCCGCTTTTTAGAATTCTTTATTCTTTTCTTAATTGCGAAGCCATATATCAAAGTTAATTCAAATTATGTTACGAAGCGAAATACAAAAAAGCCAACAAATAGCGAAATGAAGTAATAACACTATTTTCATTTACTTTTTATAATTAATAAATCTACTAAAGTTTCTTCAAGATTTGAAAACTCAAATTGATATCCTGCTTTAATAATTTTTTCGGGTGAAACGCTACTTCCTTTTAAAATAATTTCAGACATTTTACCAAAAATAAATTTCAAAAGCAATGCAGGAACCTTAGGAAACCAAAGAGGTTTTTTAAGAACACGAGCTAAAGTCTTAGTAAATTCAATGTTTGTAATACGGTTGGGGGATACTGCATTATAAGTTCCATTCATGTGTATATCCTCAATCGCTTTTATATAAATAGCACATAAATCGTCAATGTGTATCCAAGGCATGAATTGTCTCCCGCTGCCAATTGCGGAGCCAATTCCTAATTTAACGGGAGTAATCATTTTTGCCAATGCACCACCTTCTTCTGTTAATACAATACCAGTCCTTATCTTTACAGTTCTTATTCCTAATTTTTCAAAATTGTCGGCTGCTTGCTCCCACTGCCGACAAGTCTCACCGAGAAAATCATTCGCGGGTAAATCTTCCTCAGAAAAAATTTTGTCTGTAGTAATTGTCCCGTAATATCCAATAGCAGAAGCTGATATAAAAGCTTTAAGATTATTTTTATTTTCTTTAATTTTATCAAAAAGCAACTGCCCACTTTTAACACGACTATCTAAAATAAGTTTTCTCCTTTTAGCTGTCCACCTTTTGTCGCCAATATTTGCTCCTGCAAGATGAATGATGTAGTCAGCTGTTTCAATCGCATCTTTCTCAATTTCATTATTATCGATGTCCCAAGCATAGGTTCGTATTTCATTACCTTTAAGACTTTTTCTGCTAACAATAGCAACAGTAAATCCTTTTTCTTTTAATTTGTTAGAAAGATGTTTACCAACAATTCCTTTACCACCCGTTATTAATACTACAGCCATTTTTTTGCTTCAATTATTTTCTGCCCTCGTTTCGTATGCAATTATTATTATCCTCAAAACTGTTGGGTAATTTGCAGCTTTGCCAAATCAAAACCCTTTTCTTTCAAACGTAGTATGATCTGCTGATAGATAACATCATCCATCTTTGGAGTTCTTGACAATATCCATAAATATTTTTTGTTAGGATGACTAACAACAGCATAACTATAATCATCCGCCAAATCAATTATCCAATATTTTCCAGTGAAAGGCCAAAAGAATTGGACTTTGAGTTTTGCATTACCTGTATTCTTAACAACAAATGCTTTACCCTTGATGTAAGATTGTTTTCCATTGACACTATCCCTGTTACATTTGTTCTCAACAATTACATACCCCTTTTTACTTAAAGTATATTCAGCAGTTGTGCAATGACAACCCTTTTGAAAACGTTGAGGATAGGATGCAATTTCGAACCACTTACCAACATATTTATTCAAGTCAACGTTCCGAACGGTTTGTAGTGTTTGTGCATTACTAGTAATTGTAGTCATAAATATTAATATAGCTAATAGATGTTTTTTGCAAATATTTATTTTCCTCATAAGATTTATGTTCGAGTGACCAATCATTCGTTTTTCAATTCGCGCGTTTAAAGTCAATCAGTTCAGCGCCCGAATTCCTTATGAGTTGTACAGCCCAGCTTGTTATTACTATTGAAGCAATTATTCCACTAACTGCATCAAGCCAATAAATATTAAAATACATACCTGCAGACAATGCAATGATGGCAGCTAAACTTGTTAGAAGATCTGCTATAACATGCAAATAGGCAGCACGAATATTATGGTCACTGTGTTCGTGGTCGTGATGAAGTAGTTTCGCACTAATACCATTTACAACAAGTCCGATAACTGCCACATAAATTGCTTCCGTAAATTTAATTGGAAGTGGGTGTATTAATCTTTGTGTAGATTCAATAATCATAAGTACTGCAATAATCTGAAGCACAATAGCACTTGTAAAACCAGACAGCGCAAGTAGTTTGTGTTTCTTAAATGAAATTTTTTAATGTGTTGCATACGTCCGAGAAAAGAAATAAGCAAGCCAAGTAAGACCGATAGCAAAAACGTGAGTTGACATATGCCAACCTTCAGCCGTCAATGCCATTGAATTGGAATAATAACCGAAAACAATTTCTAAAAACATTGTTCCGATTGTCAGGATAACAACCCATCGCGTTTTGCTTTCGTGAAGTTCACTATGGTCATGATTGTGTTGGTGGTCGTGATGATGTTCGTGGTCGTGATCATGATCGTATTCCATATTCGTAATTTTTTTTTCGCTCATTTGTTTTGTTAAAGTCCCCTATTAAAGTTCGCATTCACGTTCACCGAATTAGTGAAAATATTTCGCAGCACAATGCGGTGTTATATCAATTTCTCAAACTGTCTTATTAGAAAAACTTTATTAAATATACTGAACTAAATTGCAAATGCCTACACATTCCTTCTGTCAACTGATTATTTAGTAGTCCTACTACCAATGTCTTTTCCTAATTTTTCATAAGCAATGTCATTGGGTTCCCATAGTTCCAGTTTATTTCCTTCTACATCAAGGATATGAACAAATTTACCATAGTCGTATGTTTCTATTGTATCTAAAATCATTACGTTATTCTTTTTCAAGTCCGCAACAAGAGCATCTATGTTTTCAACTCTATAATTTATCATAAAGTCCTTTGTCGAGGGCTCAAAATATTTTGTTTTTTCAGTAAATGGACTCCATTGAGTAAACCCTTTTTTGGTAGTGTCAGCTCCTTGCCTCCATTCAAAAACAGCCCCATACTCACTCGTAATCAAACCAAGATTTGTAGCATACCACTCTCTGATTTTTTTAGGGTCTCTACACTTAAAAAAAATACCGCCAATGCCTGTTACCTTTTTTATTGATTGTACCGCGTTACCATTTTTCGTTGTAATTGACTTAAAAGCGAATCCAAGAGCAAATGTCATCGTAAATGCTAAAACTATTAATACTATTTTTTTCATAGCAATCCTGATTAAAATTTTGTGAATGAGACTTATTATACCCTCGAAAGTTACATTTTCAAATTCACCAAAGTATATTCAATTGTTAGGACTCAATCGCACTTAGATGATATTCCTATGTCATGTCATTAAGCACAAGTTTCATCATACTATCAGTTTGTTGGTCTTCACCTAATTTAAAAACATGCTTATCAAATTCTACAAACCCATTTTTTTTATAGAAATCAATTGCTCTTGTATTTTTTTCCCAAACACCCAACCATAAAAAGTTAGATTTTTTTTGTTGTGCAATTTGAAAAGCTTGATCATAAAGCAACTGTCCAATTTTTTTACCTTGAAATTCTTTTAACACATAAATCCTTTCTATTTCGAGTGAATGTTTGTCTTTTAATTCTGTCTGAGATTGACCAAAGTTAATTTTCAAATACCCAACAATTCTGTTGCTAACTGTTGCAAAATAAAATTGAGAATCTGGATTGACTAATTCGTCGGTAAGTTTACCTGCACTGAAACTATACGTTAAGTATTTTTGCAAATCTTCAGCAGTATTGCTGTCTGCAAATGTTTCAAGAAAAGTTTGTCGACCAATGTGTTGTAATTTTTCTAAATCGGTTAGTGACACCTTATGTATTTCGATTTTTCCAATATGTGTCACGTTATTTGTTTTATTAAACAGATTTGTACTTTCCTCATCCAAATATCCCCTTTATTAAGAATAAATATCCGACCTTTATTTTTCAATCTCAAATATACTGCTTAAACAAATATTGCTTGTAAAAAACAATATAAATTAGTCATTGTTTGAATTAAATATAATATGTAGATTTGGTATACTAATAACCTAAAACATAAACACATGAAATTTAAAACATTATTCTCAGCTGCATTTTTGTTAATTACATCTTTTGCAAGTGCATTTACAATTCATTATTACAATAAGGATTCGAAAAATTACAAAATGGAAGTTAAATCCCAAGGATCTACTCAATCTGTGGAATTCAATTCTTCTACAACAGGTGACACATCTATTCAAACAAGTGCAGATGAAGTTGAAATTAACACTTCCTGCGGTTGGATAAAAGTAAAAAACAGTGCGAAAATCAGTATAAAAGATGGTTGCATTACCGTAGAATAAATATTTAATTTGTCTAGTCCTGAAAAAAGTTGACACGGATTAGGTTATAAAATTACATTAAAAATTGACCTCGGAGAAAATTCTTTCGAGGTTTTTTTCTTCCATTTCTTTAATTTTATTTTTTATTGCAACTGTCGCATTGCAGCTAGAAAAATGCTGGACCACTTGCACAAAAATGTCTTCACCGAAAAACTTTATTAAATGTACTGAACTAAATAGCAAATACAAAAACAATTTTTGCAAAGCGCACCTTTGAAAATTGTATTTGTAAATGCAGTAAACCCGTATATTTTTTAGCCTCTGTTAGCTGTTCGTTTTTTAGTCAATCGGTTTTACTTTATATGTTTTCATTGCACTTTCTATTTGAAATGGCTCCGTCCTCTCAGGATATAAAAAATAACTCGGAGCTTGGATTGTGTCAACTTTTGTAACTTTTATTTCAATTACAGACTTAATTGGAAACTTATCTGTAAATAAGTTAGTCAACGGTTTAACTTTCTCTTTAAAATCGTTGTCTTCTTTGTCGATTAATATTGCAGTCCCTTTTAGTTTATACCCTTTTTGCACAAATACATCCACAAAACTTACGCAAACATTTGGGTTTTCTTTTATATTGTCAATACTGTTTGGTGAGGCAACATTTGCAATTAACAAGGTTTTGTCGTCTTTATATGTGAAAATTTCTTTTGGTGAAACATTCGGTTCATTTTGTCTGTTTGAGGTCGCCAACCAACACAAAACACTTTTGTCAATACATATTTTTACTTCGTTACTTATCATTTTAAACAAGGTCAATTATTTTTATTCAAACGTTTCTATGTTTTGCTGCTCGATAGAGCTTTACATATAAAAACTATATTGCTCTATAAACTTTTTCAAAAGTATTGAATTTTAATACAGCATTTTAAATATAAACTTATTCCACCGAAAATATACAATTGCAATATACTAAACAGTTCTGTTATCGACAGCTTCTATTTTACGGCTTGAAATAAGGCATAACCAATTTCACCTTCGATTACCGCTTTGAAAAACTTTCTTTCATTCTGAAATACTTTTACTACTCCTTTTATTCCATGTTTTTTAAAGATTCTATATACAGTAATTGCTTTTTCTTTTGGAGTCATAACATTTCGATAATGGGTAACTTTTCTGTTTTGTCTGATATCCCAAAACATTTCTGGTTTGCTCCATTCATCAAATTCTGATTCAATGTTTTTTGCTCCTGCGCTAATAAGCATATTTTTCCATTCAATGAACTCTAATGGTGTTGTTCCGTATCTTTCAGAAAGTTCAACTTTTTGGGCTTCTGTAAGCGGTTTTCT
The DNA here is from genome assembly GCA_947476185.1 of Bacteroidota bacterium. Lineage (GTDB taxonomy): Bacteria > Bacteroidota > Bacteroidia > 2-12-FULL-35-15 > 2-12-FULL-35-15 > 2-12-FULL-35-15. Next base: position 8,006 of record CANJPX010000031.1, on the reverse strand, counting down.
CCAAGTAGATTCATGTATTGCAATTGCACCACCTTTTTTAACCACCCGTATCATTTCGTTTAATACCTTTTGAGAATCGTCTGGAATCCCAACAGCACATTCGTTGATTACGATGTCAAAAGTATTGTCTTCAAATGGCAACTTTTGAGAATCGCCTAATACAAATTTTACAGTTTCTGACAGTCCTTTTTCAGATGCTCTCTGTCGGGCAGTTGATATCATATCTTCCGAAATGTCAATTCCTGTAACACTTACACCATATTTTTCTGCATAAAAAATACTTTGCGTACCTCTTCCACTTGACACATCAAGCACATGGTGTCCTTTTTTCATATTAGTGATTTCTGCAGTTCTTTGGGTTAATTGATACCCTCCAGGATGTAGAATTTCAATCCCTCCGATTTCTATTGCATCTTCAATAGTTGGCTTGTGAATACCTTGTCTTTGCATGTTAATAAATTTTATGCAAAGATGGTTTAGCGGGATGAATACAAAAAGGACATTTGTCCCTAATTACTAAATGCAATCTCCTTTCGTATTCTAGAAAGAGTCCGTCTTGTTACACCTAAGTAAGAGGCAATATCTTCAATTTTCGCCTTTTTTAAAATGGTAGGTTGTTCGTTCATCAGTCGCAAATACTTTTGTTTTGCCGTTTCATTATTTAGAACGGAGGCGTATTTTTCTAAAACAATATATTCTCTTTCTGCAATTTTTCTTCCAATGTTTTGCCACCCAATACTTTCTGTATATAGTTTATTTAGATTATCCTTGTTGATCACTAATAAAACACTGTCTTCTATGGCTTGTAATGACAGTTCCGATGGTTTCTCAAGAATGAAACTTTTGTAGGAAGTTGTAAAATTATTTTCGTTGCAAAAACAAGAAGTTATATCTTCCCCATCCTGATTGCTATAAAATGTTCTTAAAGTACCTTGTAAAACAAATCCAATCTGCTTGCAAATTTGATTTTGTTTGATAAAAAAACTATCTTTTTTTAAAACAATCTCTTGAAAATAATTAATGGATTTCTCAAAATCCTCATCTGAAATTTCCCCTATATTCTTTAAATGACTTTTGAATTTTTCTAATTTGTCCATCTCCTTTTCTTATTTGTTAGTTGGCATTAAGGCAAATTTTGATGTTTATGTTATCTGTTGTCATATCCTAAAATGACTGCAAACGTTTGCGGCTATCCGCCGTTTTTTGCTAAATCCAAGTTACACATTCGAGCGTTACCCCCCCCAAAATGGTGCAAGACTTCTGTTAGCACTAGCAGTTCTTCCGTTTATCATTGTATTCGTTTTATTGCTCTTGTTGCTATGAATGCGGGAAAAAATTCGTCCATTTTACTTTCTCCGCCCCAGTTGTCTTCATACAAATTTGTCAAATTAAAACCAGCGTCTAATTGTCCGCTAATTTGGTCTGTCAAACTATGTCCAAATACCAAAGCTTCATTATTCTTTTTCAATTCTTCTAATTTTTCTGTGGGCAATGAGTGCAGGTCTGAAAATGGTTGCTTATAAATTAGTTTCAAACTTTCTTCGTCAAGTTGAAATGAAATTGGATTGATTAAACCCGTCATTAAAATTCCGTTTGGTTTTAATACTCGAAAACATTCTTTCCAAACTGGAAGTACATTTTCAACGAAGAGTATTGAACAAGGATTAAAAACCAAGTCAAAAGAGTTGTCTGCAAACACTGATAGGTCTTTCATATCTCCTTGAACTGTTTTTATGTCAAGGTCAAACTTGTCGCTTAAAGTTTTGTCTTGTTGTAACTGCTTTTCGGAATTGTCAAAAATGGTAACGTTCGCTCCCAAAGTTGCAAGAATTGGCCCTTGTTGTCCTCCACCAGATGCAAGTCCTAAAATCTTCAAACCTTTCAGTTCGGGAAACCAATTATGAGGGACAGGATTTTTTGGTGTCAAAACGATATTCCAGTTTCCGTTTTTTGCGTTTTTCATTTCTTCTTCGGTAACAGGGATTGTCCAACGGTCTTTTTTGTCAACGTAATTGTCCCAAGCTGATTTGTTATGTTTTACAATGTCCATTTTTTGTCGTGATGTGTAGTTCTAATAATGAAAATAAAACTTTTTTGAGTATTAAAATTAAATAAGAAGGTATTAAATCAATGTATGAATGTAAGCGCTATTTCCAACGTTCATTTTTCCATTTCTTTTGTTTTTCAGGTTTTAGGAAGGTCCAAGCAACAATGCGACTGGTTTTGTTTCCAAGAACCATAGGAATAGTTTTTACTTCAACGGCTTCTAATTTTTCAAGCAATCGGTAAATACTTTTCAAACTCGATTGTTTGGAAACCATGCTGGTAAACCAAAAACATGAAGTAGCATATTTTTTACTTTGCCAAATCATATCGGCAATAAATTTTTCTTCACCACCTTCACACCACAACTCATTGTTTTGTCCGCCAAAGTTTAACGTTGGTCTAATAACTTTTTTATTCGTTAAATTTTTTAGTTTACGATGTGTTCCAGCTTGTGCTTCCTCTAAGGAAGCATGAAATGGAGGATTGCAAATGGTAACGTCAAACAATTCATCTTCCAGAATAATGTCCTGAAAAATATTGCGTTTGTTGGGTTGCAATTGCAATTCCAGTTTATCTTTTAAAAATGGATTGGCTTCCATTATTTTTTGTGCCGATTCAAGTGCAACAATATCAATATCAGTTCCCACAAAATGCCAACCATATTCTTTAATTCCAATGATGGGATACACACAATTTGCACCTACGCCAATGTCTATACAAATAATGCGTTCGCCAGGGAATAGTTTATCTTTTTGAAAACCAGAGTTGTCGCTCAACAATAAATCAGCAACATGGTGAATGTAATCTGCTCTACCAGGCACGGGCGGACATAAATAATTTTTAGGGATGTCCCAATTTTCGATGTCGTAATAATGTTTGAGCAATGCTTTGTTCAGCATTTTTACCGCCTCTGGATTAAAAAAATCAATGGATTCATCTTGGTAATTATTCAGTTTCACAAAAGGTGCTAATTCCGAACAAATGGCAATCAGCTGTTTGAAATCATAACGCACACCATGTTTGTTGCGAGGATGAAAACCCGCTTTTTCGATTGGATGTATTTTCTTTTTAGATAGCATTACAGGCTACAAGGTAGAGTTTATTTGTTGTATGTCTGGTCATACTCCGAATCTTTTTTGAAGTCATCATAGTCTACTTTTTTGTTACGTAATTGGTGTTCCTTAAAATAGTACTTATATTTTTCCGAACGGTTTGCGGCTAGCGAAGTGCGGAATTAGAAGCACAAATGTACATTAGAATTCCAAATGTACAATTTAGCTCTGAACCCGCTTTTTTTTGCATAACCCTTGTTAGCGGTTCGGGCTTTTACGCATAAAGATAGGGATCTTTGTCAATTGTGATTTGTCTAACATTTTCCAATGCTTGATTCATATATTTTCTCCAAAATGTCTTGGCAAAAACCCAATTTAGAGGATAAAGCAAAACATTATTTGAATAAAGCGTATAGGAGTATTCAATCAAAATTTTATCTTTTTCGATTTCGGTTGTATGCCACTCGCCAACAAATTTGTTAAAACTTAACATCCATGCTTGAAATTGGTTAATTTCTATTTTCCAATACTTGTCTTCAATGCGTTCAATTACATTGTCAACCGAACCGAAACCTCCTTTATGTGTCAATGATTTTTCAACAAATACTTTTTTACTTGAACCTATCTTTCCCCAATTTTCGTCTTCTGTGCAATGGGTTACTCTTGGCATCATTCCATATCCCGTATGAACTTTCGTTACATCACATAGCATCGGTGATTTGAATGCTCTTTCCAATGAACAATTAAAGGTTGTCATTATTTTTATTTTCGTCTCCATAATTTCTGTTTTTGTCAATTTTATAGACAATGTCAGTTTTTAGCCTGATCCCTTACGTTTGGCAGCTACAAGAAGTGAGGATATACTTGCACTTCACTTACAGCCAACACAAATATAAATTAAAAGCACAACTGATTCTTGCAAATGTTTAGAAATAAATTTATGCCACTGTGACAAACATTTTCAGCTCGTACTTACTCCTCAATTTTTAGGTGATGTTAACGGCCTGCAATTATCAATTTATTTTTTTAGAGATTTGAATTTAGTTTGCAATGCGGAAGATAAATCTTCTTTCGTATAGGGTATTTCTTTGGAATCTTGGCAATATGTTAGAGCATTATTACCTATCCATTGTTCATAGTCGCTATTTTTAACTGTGGCAAATTGTATCTCTTGTTTATCGCTTGTAACAAACTGGCCGCATAGAATATACAGATCTTCTCCATTTTGTTTTTTAATATATTTAAGTTTAACATTTTTGAAATCAATAGGTGCAGGCTGTTGATTTTTATAAAAATCGTTGGCGGAAATATCAATTATCGAACTAACAATATTATCTAATTCATCAGTTTGGATTTCTTTAGATGCAATGCTATCAGAACTAACAATAGGCGATTGATTAATATTTGCTTTAGAATTATTGTTGTTAAAAGAAAAGAGTAGTAAAGTCAAAAATGCCAGTGAAAGATTAGTTAAATGCTTTTTCATCTTATTTAGTTTTTTATTTGTCAAGTGAGTTTTCATTTTGGCACATTTTTCTGTTTGTCGGTTTGCTTGCCGCTAACGTTTAGCAGCTAGAAGAAGTTGGCGATTTCGGAGACGAAAACTGTCTGCCATCCCCGAACTTGATGAGAAGTACAAAGCTTCATTTAACCATTGAACCGACAATTTCTTGAAGGTGCTGTTAATGGCTGACGGTCTTCTTTATTTCATGTTTTCACTTTCTGTTTTCTTTCTATAAAAAGCGACTATTTATTTTCGATATGCTTACAATAGATCATTTGGCAAACTTTATCCATTGCTTTAAAAATTGCTATGTCAAAATTGGTAGAATTTGTAATTCTATTTAAAGTAACAACCGCATCAAATAGTAATTCGTTTTCATTGCGGCGAATTCGTTCAACGAAATTTACTTTATTGCTTCCTTTTTCAGATTCTGAAACGAATGTTTCTTCAGTATTGAGATCTATCGCGAACAAGATTGTCTTTTTCATGTCATTTAATGTGTTATGTATAATTTAGTGTAGATGACATCGACCATTTGAATTGGTTGTTTTGTTTTTGCATCTAGTTCCTTTCTTTGTTTTGCCAGTGCATTGGCTTGAAGGACTTGACGACTTTTTCGCTGTGTTTTTTTCACAGCAATTAGTTCCAACTCTCCTATTATGCACTTTACATGTACAACTATTAGACTTGCTTCGATTGCACTGCTGGCAAAGTAACTGAATATTTGAAACATCACTACTTCCACCGCATGAGTAAGGCACAATATGATCATATTCTAAATTTAAAGAGCTTCCGCAGCATTTACAAATGCCACCATCCCTAGAGTATACAATTTTTTTTGTTGTTTCTGAGATATATCGACTTTGCGAGAAACAAGAAATACTAATAAAGACGAGTGCTAGGAATAAAAGTATTTTTCTCATTATTTGTACTATTTTCTATTTTTTATTTGATTGCTTGTTCATGATGCTCATTACGCATAGCACTAGCGGTTGGTAGTCTTGCGATGTGCTGGATTAGAAAGCACAACATTGCCTGCTACCACAAATATATATTAAATGCTCCAAAGGTTATGGCAAGTGCCAACAAAAAGTTACACCCCTGAAAAATGCGCTTGCAACTTGCACGAACTACAGCACATTGAAAGGCTGATGTTATGGGCAGTGCATTCTATCTTTTTCGAAGCCATACACATACTAGCATTCCTGTGTTTGTCCATTTCATATACGGTTTCAAAATATAGTCCGCCAATTTTGGCATATATGTTTGACATACATAATATTCGTGAAGTGCAATGTCATAGCCGTTTTGATTAGAATGTTCCTGAAATGATTTAATTCCAAATTCGTAAAGATGATAAGGAGTGTGCATAGGAGATATGTTACCAACATAGTCAGTCCGATTTAATTTATAAAACAAATTTATAATTCTGTTAATGAGCCAGTCGGATGATGGAACCTCAATATGAATAATTCCATTAGGTTTTAACCATTTCAAAGCTTTTAGAATTGAATGTGAAGGGTCGTACAGATGCTCTAATACTGCTCCAAATGAAATGAAATCGAAATGGTTTTCGGGGTAATCAACATTTTCAATCATTCCTAATTTCAATTTTTCAAGAGGAATACCCATTTTAGAGATTGCTCTTTCATAGAATTGTTGTGATGGCTCGATGCCGTATGAGTCAAAGCCTACTTTTGAAAGTGCGACCATTGCTTTTCCCAAACCTGCCCCAATATCTAAAGATTTCATTCCCTCCTTAAAGTCAATAAGTTTTTTAAGTCTATCAATTTCTCCTTTAAAGTAATTGTCGTCAATAGAGAAATAATTATTCTTCCAGTAATTTTCAGGAGGCACTCCATAATGGTCTTGCAGGTCAATAGGAACAGGTTGTGGATTTGAATATACAAGTCCACATTTTGAACACTTAGCAACTGTTATTGTTATACCAATTTTGTTCTTAGGATTTTTCCCTTGAGATTGGTTAAGTCGTTTCCCTAAAATTTTATGCGTGTCAGTTTTTGAGCCACACATATTACAATTGTCAATGTAATTAAAATAATATCTAAGTTGCTGTGTCTTCATTTTGTCGTTGTTTTACATTGCCCATAACGTTTTGGGGCTTTGCGTTGAGGGGCTTTTGAAACCGAAAACTGTCTGCCAGCAGCAAAGTTTATTAATTGCTCAAATTTTTCTATTCGCACTGTCCGCCCAGTAAGGCAAAACCCGTGTTAGCGGATGCTTTTTTTTTCTCTGTAAGCATTAGAATTGGAATGATTGGTTGATTGGAAATTCAAATTTTGTCGTCACGTTTTGTCCATCTTTCTTTCCCGCTATCCATTTGTATGAATTAACGAACTTCTCTATGATTTCTTTCAATTCCTTCTTTTCGTCCGTTGAATATGATATTTCTGTAACAGACGAATTTTTGTCAATGGTAATACTGATTTTGGTTTCTAATTTATACAAACTATCACCAACTTTATTGAAAAGGTCTGCATGTTCTCCAATTTCTCGTGTAAATTGATAAAGAAAATATTCCCGTCCTGTCGCACAAGTTGGTGGGCAATCAAGTTTTAATTTATTCTCTTTGCCGTCTTCAATAACTGTATATTTGTCGGTGTCTGTAGCACATAGCTTTGAAAAAACAACTCTATTGTCTGTCCAATTATAAATAAGAACAGTGTCGCCTTCATAATCAAAGTAAGTCCAGTCCTCTGTTTTTATATCATTGTCATAATGCCCAGTAGCTTTAGGTCCTGTATAAAGTTTACCATAATACTGTTCTGTCCACAAGCCCACTTTTTTGTTGTTACTATAAGTGCCTTTTAATAACACTCGGTTTCCTGTGTAAGCTTTAATTTGATATTCACCGTGTTTCACTGTGTCGTTACTAGCTAAAACATAAAAAGTTGCTGTTCCTTCCTGTGTGTCAACCTTCTTCTTTGTTGTTTTTACTACTTGTCCAAACGACAAAATTGTCTGCGAAATAAGTAGAGAAATAATGAGTATATTTTTCATATTGCTTGTTTGTTGTCTGTCTGTTAAACTTGCCCATAACGTTCCGCATGCAGGCGCTCGTAACCCTGTATTGCTCATGCGCCAAATTTATGGCGCTTGCACGCTGAGCGGTTCGGCTTTTATTTTATCCTATTTTTCAGATATAGCAATGTACTTTTTTAATTCCGTTTGTTTTTCTGCTTGTTTTATTAAAAAATCGGCTACGTCAGCTCTATTAATTCCGCTTATATTAATTCCTTTGAATAATTTGTTTTCAATACGGTATTTCTCTGTCAATTCCTTGTCTAATAGCCTTCCTGGTCTCACAACTGTCCAATTTAGATCGGAATTAGTGATAATTTCTTCCATTTTAGTTTTGTCAGCATAAACATCTTTTAAAAAGT
>CANJPX010000030.1 GCA_947476185.1 Bacteroidota bacterium | reverse complement strand
TTGCGTTTGATTAATGGTTACATTCACAGCACTTCCTGTTTGTCCCCATAATACCTGATAGGATGGAAAGCCCTGTTTGTAATACCATTGATCGAAAAATGTGGTAAGATTTTGTCCACTGGCAGCTTCTAGATGCGCTTTAAAATCAGGTGTTTTAGCGTAATTGTCAGCGATACCCGGAGCATTCAAATAGTTTTTTATTGCTTGAAAGAATATGTTATCGCCTAATTCCCAGCGAAGCATATGAAGCAAATAGGATCCTTTGTCGTACGTCAAACGACCACTGAATATTCTACTTACGCTCGTTGTGTCGTCACATAATACAGAACCTGCCGGTGACGACGTGATGTTGTTTATTTTTCCTTGTTTCCATGCTTGCCATGTACTAGGAAAATAACGTTCTTCTGTTAAGCCTTCAAAATAGGTAGCAAACCCTTCGTTCAACCAAATATCCTCCCAGCTTCCGCATGTAACATGATCACCAAACCATTGATGAGCACATTCGTGCGCGATCAAAGAATGATTAAATGAAACAACAAAACTCATTGTTTGATGTTCCATTCCGCCTCCCCATCCGAATTGCGCATGACCATATTTCTCATCTGCAAAAGGATAAAGTATTGTCAAACTATCATATAATTTTATCACATTGATAATGTCCGGCGTAAGTGATTGAGCGCTTACCAGATTTTCGGGGTAAACAAAATTTAATACTTGGATTGAATCCGTTGCAGTAAGCGGAACATAATCAGAATAATAAACATAGTTTGTTACTCCGATAGCAACCAGATATGCGGCTATCGGATGTTTCGTTTTCCAATGAAAGATGGTATTTGGTCCCGAAACTATTTCAGATAATAATATTCCATTGCTTGCCACTCTGTTTCCTGTTGGAACAGTTACAATTACATCAACAGAATCTATTTTGTCATTCAGATCTTGTTTGCATGGCCACCAATCTTTCGCCCCAAATGGTTCAGATAATGTCCAGATAATAGGTTGCGCGGGAGTGCCGTGAGTTGATTGATTGAAAGAGCCAAAGCCTGAAGTGCCTGGAGTCCCTTGATAAAAAACAGTTACAGAATCAAGTACATTTATTGGAAGTGTCGAAGGGAAAGTAATCTCCAATATTCCTGTGCCGGTTTGAGCGTAGGTTAATGTTGTGTTATGGTATTTTACAGAATCGATCGTAAAAGAAACATCAAGATCAAATTGCATTAAATTAAAACCAGCAATAGTAGGTTTGAAATGGGATGTGATGGCTCCCTTAATATAATTTACAGCTGGATCAACTATCCAAACGCAACGATGGTATTTCAGATCATAGGTATTTGCTGCACCGGATAATACAGATCTGGATTTTGCTTCATGAGCTTTTTGTTCCATTGCAGGAATGTCAATGTCAGTGTTTGTTTGGGCGCTTATTTTTACTATTGAAACAATATAAAATAAGAGAAATAGATGTTTTTTCATTTTTATGGATTTGCTATAGATAAAGATATGAAAATTAGCTGGATGTAGACGATCTTCCTTTTTTTTGAGGAAATTCGAAATAATTGCTTTTGACAATTATTACTTTTATAATTGTAAAAAGCGGAAATATGGAAAACACTTTTAAAATATTGTTAAATAGGTTGAGGGCAGTTTGTAATAAATATGACCCTGAAAGTGAAAAACAAAAACTTGAACTGTTCAAAATAGTAAGGAATAAAAAATTACCGGCTGGTAAATTATTGGTTGATTTCCAAAATATCCTGCTTTTCATTATAGCTCATCCATCCAATAAAAATATTTTGATTGAAGCCGAGGAGCAGCTAATGCGGATTTGTACTGTTTTAAAAAACACGGACAAATCAGCCCTGTTGAAACTACAAAATACCGGATTGCCTTTTACAGTAACCAATTCAACCTTTTCGCACGATCTGTTAAAATGGTATACTTCAAATAGTCTTGTTTCGATTTCCCTGGATTCGTTCAATAACGACTCCGTTTCATTGAATAATGCACTGCAGTTCACATTACCATCTTTAGAAAAGGAGATCACCACATTTAATTACAAAAAAAACAAACTTTTTGCTGCGCTGAAGGTGGAGAAAAAAGATACTCTTTCTTTTTTGTTATCTGAATTTGACAGATTGAATGAACAGCCATACATGAAAGATTATTTGTTCAATGGGCTTCAGTTATACGTGAATTTGTTTTCGGAAAGTAAAGGGTTCTCATTTGCCTATAATCGGATGCAAATTGGAGATCCTTTTTACCATAAAGAAATTATAAAAAAATTCGATCAAGTAGAATTGTTAAACAGGAAGTTGCCTGAACAAAAAAAAATCAACAGTGAGGAATTAAGTTCACTTGTGGGTGTTATTAAAAATTCGTTGTCATTACTACAGCGCGAAACAGATCCTGTAACATATATTGATGAACGATCATTCAAATTGTATGAATTGGAAAGAGGTGTTTCAATTGCTATTTATGGGATGACTATTGAACGACAATTGCCTTTAGAATCGTATGTTGGCTATACGCTGTTTAAAAACGGATTGCCTTCAGCGTATGGTGGTGGATGGGTGTTTGGCAAAAGATCCTTATTCGGAATCAATATTTTTGAATCCTACCGTGGTGGCGAATCCGGTTATTTGATGTGTCAGTTGTTGCGTGTTTACCGGCAAGTTTTTGGTGTGGATTATTTTGAAATAGAGCCTTATCAATATGGAGCAGGTAATCCTGAAGGAATCAGATCCGGGGCTTATTGGTTTTATTTTCGTTTTGGTTTCCGATCTTTAAATAAAGAACTAAATCAAATTTCATTACAGGACTTTGAAAAAATTCAAAAACAAAAGGGGTATAGGAGCAGTGAGAAAATATTGAAGCGATTTACAGAAAGCAATATTGCTTTGAATATGGGTATGGATACTCCCATTACCTTAGCTGAGATAAGGGGAAAGCTGACAAGCCTAATAGCTAAAGAGTTTCAGGGGAATAGAATGAAAGCTGAGAAGCAGATCAGAAATAAATTTATTCAAAAGGCCGGAAAAGTAAAACCTTTCAAAAAGGAAGAAAAGAAGACGCTTAATGAAATGGCCTTTTTATGTGAAGCAATGAATATTAGTGCTGCCGCAAAAGTAAAATTGATGGTCAAGGCGATTATTGCTAAATCATCTGATCTGTATGAATATCAAAAATTGCTAATTAAATTGTTGGAATAATTTTTATAATTCTTTCATTAATTCCTTCATAATAATTGTCATTTTCTTTTCTGCAAGGGCGGCAACCTGTTGTACTTCTTCATGTGTCACTTCCACAATTTTCCCCGGTACGCCAAGGTCGGTGATGATCGACATTGCAAAGCATGGGATATCCATATGACGAGCTACAATAATTTCGGGAACAGTACTCATTCCAACAGCATCTGCGCCTAGCACTCTTACCATGTGGTATTCGGCCGGTGTTTCAAATGTTGGTCCGGATAATCCTAAATAGACTCCTTCTTGAACTTTTATTTTATTTGCAGCAGCAACTTTTTTTGCTTTGGCAATTATCACTTTGCTGTAGGCTTCGCTCATATCCGGGAAGCGCGGTCCCATTTCTTTAATGTTTTTTCCGATCAAAGGATTGGAAGGGAAAAAGTTGATATGGTCGTTGATGATCATCAGGTCACCGATCTCGAAATTCGGATTTACACCCCCGGAAGCATTGGAAACAAATAAGTTTTTTACACCCAACAATTTCATCACTCGCACCGGAAATGTTACTTGTTGCATGGTATAGCCTTCATAATAGTGAAATCGCCCTTGCATGGCAATCACATTTTTTCCGCCAAGCTCTCCGAAAATTAATTTACCTGAATGGCCTTCTACCGTTGATACGGGGAAATTCGGGATTTCTGAATAAAGGATGGTATGTTTGATATTTATTTCTTCTACCAACCCGCCAAGTCCTGTTCCTAGTATTATTCCTACTTCAGGAGTAAAAGAAATTTTACTTTGAATGTATGCTGCTGTGTTTTTGATTTGCTCTAACATAATGGAGTATTTGTTCGTTGAATTCTTGCCCTACCGTGTCATTCAGGCGTATGTTTTTTTCTTTGTTGTGAAAATCAATTTCTATTGGAATGTAAAAAAGAGGAAGGTTTTTAATTACTTCGGTATACTCTGCACTTTTTAACCGCATAGCATCTTTTTCAGTTGTCAATATAATTTTATTTGCAGCGGCAATATTATCAAATATTTTTTGAATAGCCCCTATATCTGCTTTTGTAAAATGATGATGATCCTTATATTTTACCGGTAGGATGTTTTTTACTTTGTTTTTTAAATAGTATTCCAATGGTTTGGTATTAGCGATTCCCGTTAATAATACCATGGAAAAATTACGCTCAAAATAATATTCTTTAGCAAGCGGATTGGTGCCATCACCTATAACCGGAATAAAATCACCGTATTTTATGTAGGAAAAATAAACACGTTGATGTGGTAAAGGGTTTATCTCAGTCAGTAATCTTTTTCTTTCTATAGGTAATAATATTTCAGGACATTTTGTAACAATGATAATATCAGCACGCTCGATGCCGGATTTAAATTCACGTAAATTTCCAGTAGGAAGCATAGTATCCCTTAAATAAAGGTAACTGAAATCTGTAAGAACGATGTTGAGTCCTGGTTTTACAGCTCTGTGCTGAAACGCATCATCTAATAAAATTGTTTGTAGGGATGGGAATTCTTTTAATAAATTTTTTATTCCACGCACTCTATTTCCATCCACAGCAACGCGCAATCCAGAGAATTTCTTTTTGAATTGTAATGGTTCATCACCAATATCTTCTGCTGTAGATTGTGTATCAGATAAAACAAAACCTTTTGTTTTTCTTCCATATCCTCTGCTGATAGTTGCAAGATAAAATTCAGATTTTAATAGCCTGATGAGATACTCAATGTGCGGCGTTTTTCCTGTACCGCCAACAGTCAGATTCCCGATTGAAATAGTTGGTATCTCAAATTCAACTGAAGAAAATATTCCCCAATCATAAAGTTTGTTTCGCATAAATACGATACAGCCATATATTATGGAAAATGGAAATAATAATATCCGTAGAAACTTCACAGGCCTAAAATACAAAATCAATGTGACAATTTGAAAAGTGACAATTTGAAAATGAAAATAATTATTAATGTGACAATTTGTAAATGGGCTGATCGGAAACTGAAAAATGATAAATAGATTCGTAAATTCGCATTTGAAATAGGATCAAAGCAAGCGACTATTTTTTATTGAATAGGACTGTAAATAATTCGTAGACCATGAAATTAAAAGAAATTACCGATCATTTGGAATCCTTCGCACCGTTGGCGTATCAGGAAAGTTATGATAATTCGGGATTGATCTGTGGAAACAATGAAATGGAAATTACCGGAGCGGTTATTTGTCTTGATAGCACAGAAGCGGTGATTGATGAAGCTATTGCGAATAAATGTAATTTGGTGATCTCACATCATCCCATTGTATTTTCCGGATTAAAAAAATTCAATGGAAAAAATTATGTAGAGCGGGTGATCATAAAAGCCATTCAAAATAATATCGCAATTTATGCTGCTCATACTAATTTGGATCATGTATTCAATGGTGTAAATGGAAAGATAGCTGAAAAGCTTGGGTTGATAAATTGTTCTATACTTTCTACTCAAAAGAACACGATCAAAAAACTGATCACCTTTTGTCCGGAAGCGGATGGACCAGCAATACGAAAGGCATTATTTGAAGTTGGTGGAGGAGGGATAGGCAATTATGATGAATGTAGTTTTAATTCAAACGGAATTGGGACATTCAAAGCCGGAGAAAATACAGCTCCTTATGTTGGAGAAAAAGGGCAGCAGCATCAGGAGAATGAGACCAAAATTGAAATGATTTATCCTGTATATTTGGAATCGAAGTTGTTGAAAGCATTGTTTTTGGCTCATCCTTATGAAGAAGTGGCATATGATCTTATTAATATTACCAATACTAATAAGTTGGTTGGAGCGGGGATGATAGGAGAGCTGCCAAAGGAGATGGAGGAAACCGAATTTTTAAATTTCATAAAACAGGTGATGAAAGCAGATGGTATCCGATTTACAGCTTTAAGGGGAAAGAAAGTCAAAAAGGTCGCTATTTGTGGTGGTTCTGGCAGTTTTTTACTGGAAAATGCGAAAAGCTCGGGGGCGGATGTTTTTGTGACTGCCGATTTCAAGTACCACCAGTTCTTTGATGCTGAAAATCAACTTATTATTGCTGATATTGGACATTATGAGAGTGAACAATTTACCATGGAATTATTTTATGATATTTTACGAGAAAAATTTAGTACATTTGCACTCCATTTGTCAAAAATTAATACAAATCCAATAAACTATTTATAAAAGATGGCAAAAACTAAAACTGACGAAATCTCTGTAGAGGAAAAGTTAAAAGCCTTGTTTGAATTACAACAAGTTGATTCAAAGATTGATAAGATCAGAACTGTTAGAGGCGAATTGCCTTTGGAAGTGAGAGATTTGGAAGATCTGGTTGCCGGCTTAGAAACCCGTATCACTAACCTTTCAGAAGAATTAAAAACCTTGGAGGAATCTATCACAGAAAAGAAAAATGTGATCAAAGATGCTCAGGCTTTAATAAAAAAATACGAGACACAACAAGGCAAAGTACGTAACAACCGTGAGTACGATGCTATCACTAAAGAAATTGAATTCCAGAATTTAGAGATTCAATTGGCTGAAAAACGTATCAAAGAATATAAAGCAAATATCATTTCTAAGAAAGAGGTGATTGACGCTTCGGAAGAAGATTTTAAAGACAGACAAAAAGATCTTAAGATCAAGAAGAAAGAGTTAGATGAAATTGTAGCTGAAACTGAAAAAGAAGAAGCATCATTGATGAAAAAGTCAAAAGCTTCTGAAAGCATTATCGAAGAAAGATTGTTGAATGCTTATCACCGTCTTCGTTCAAATGTAATTAATGGTTTAGGTGTTGTTACTGTTGAGCGTGATGCATGTGGCGGATGTTTCAATAAGATCCCTCCACAACGACATTTAGATATCAAAATGCATAAAAAAGTGATTGTATGTGAGCATTGTGGAAGAATATTGGTAGATGCTGATATCCTTACCGGAAAAGCTGAAAAAGTATAATAATTAATAAAACAAAAAAAGCCCTTCGTAATATTTACGAAGGGCTTTTTTATTTGATATAAATTGGAATTAAAATCTGAATCCAAGAGATAGCATAAAACTGGAGTTTTTGTATTTATTTTCTACAGGAGTTGCTTTTGGAGAATCATATAAATAATTAAATTCAGTATACTGAGTATGCACATATGCAAAGTCAACAAAATAGTTATCCTGGCGATAACCTATCCCTGCAGTATAACTTGAACGGTTAGCATTCTTATTTTCATTTGCTTTAAACGGGCTTCCATATAAGGCATAACCAAGGCGAATGGCAATCGGGTCTAAGCGCACCTCTCCACCTATTCTTAAATTTCCTGTAGAGGTGTATTTAGATCGGATGACTTTATTTACATCCGTGAAAACATTTGGATGAGAATGCAGTTGTGCGTATGTGTAATCAATGTATTCATAATCTACATTTAACAATCCAATTTTTTTAATGATAAAACCAAGACTTCCAATTGCACGAAAAGGAGTGGTGATGCGGTAATCAAATGAACCTTGTGGAGAAACTGTATCGTAGGAAACTCCATCCAGATCAGATTTCATTGCACTGCTGTAATCATCTTTTAAACTAAGGGATGTTGGTGTATGGATGGCTGCCCCAATTCTTAACCAATCAGTTGGGCGAACAATGGCACCAAGTTTTAAGTTTACTCCATTCCCTTTAGTAGTTAGATCTTGTGTATAGGTAAATGATTTAAAATTTGGAATGCTGTCTTTTGAATCAATTTCCTCATAAACGGATTCTTCATAATATTTGGCAGTCACAATTCCCAATGTTCCTCCTAAATATAAAACGCTTTTATAATTTCCTCCAAAACTGATTACTGTTTCTCCCATTGATCCGGTAGTTTCAATTGATTTTTTTTGTTTTATGCCATAATTAGGAGCAACATGATTGTATTGTAAATAACCGATAGTGTCAGGATTTATCAACCAGGTTTGCCATGCAAGATTAGTTGAAAATCCATCAAAGTCGGCATTGTTATGTCCGTCAGCATTTGCGACAAAAACATCTAATAAAGAACTTGTTTTATTATCACCTTCAATGGCTACCCAATTATGAAAATTATTTGTGCGATTATAACCGAATCCGAAATTTACATTTTCCCAGCCGCTTGTATTGTTTTCACCCAGCAGATCAATGCTGGCAACCAATCCAATATTTCCGAAATTGAAATTTAATTTCCGATCACTCGAAGTATTTAAATTATAGGTGGAGGAGGTGGTTTGAGAAAAGATCGAAGGACTTATTGAAATTTCTGTTTTTTTGAATATGGCGATCCCGGCAGGATTAAAACTCAATGTGGAAATGTCTCCTCCTAGCGCACCCATTGAACCAGCCATTGAAGCAAATCGTGCAGTACCTCCAAATGTTAATTGGGAGTATCGCATGGCATCGATATCGTTTTGTGCTTGTAATGAAAATTGGCATATCAATGCCATTCCCATTATTATGATAAACTTTTTCATATGAATATTTTTTAAGTTTTGAATCGTGTTCTTAATTTCTACATTTTAGGGTGTAAAAATTAAGAACACAATCAGAAAAATTATCTTCTGGGAGGTTTGTTGCCAGATGGTGTACTGCTTGGATTTCCTCTGCTAGGCGTTGATTGCTCTGCCTTAGGTGTTTCACTGCGTGGCGCTTCGTAACGAGGTTTTTCGTACTTCGGCTGCTCGTACTTCGGCTGCTCATATTTCGGTTGTTCGATCGGTTTTTGTCTCTCGTTATTAGCAGGATTTTCTTTGTAAACAGGCTTTTCTTTATTAGAAGGCTGTTCATTGTAAACAGGCTTTTCGTTGTATGTTGGTTTTTCTTTATATGTCGGAGTTTCTTTATAAGCCGGGTTTTCAGAAGAAACCGGCTTGCTGTTATTTTCCGGTTTATAAGCCGGATTTATCGGTCCCACAGGTTTAATAGAAGTGTTGTTTGATGGTTTGTAAGCATCAGCAGCACTGGAATTGGTATATGCCGGCTTGATCCGTCCGTAGTCATCTTTTGTCCAGTTTTCCGGATTTGCTTGTGCTTGTGCTTCCAATTCATTTGTCATGCGGTGTGCCAGAGAAGGTTGAGCAGACACTCTTCCATTTGAAGCAGTTGTCCCTCTTGGGCCGTAATAATAGCTGTTGTTATCGTAACTGTTAAAATAGTTGTTGTTATACATACCGCTGTAATAGCCATTTCCGTATGGATTATATCCATAACCTCCGTATGGGTTGTAACCATATCCTCCATAAGGGTTATAGCCGTATCCTCCATATGGGTTGTATCCGCATGGATCGTACCCGTATCCGTAAGGATTGTAGAAAGGATCGTAGGACCAACCTTGGTTACCATACCAGAAATAACTTGGATTATAGGAAAAAGTAAAATAGTTCGGGCCCCAGAAATTATACCCCATGTATACACTTGTTCCGTAGTTGTATGGGTTTCCGGTGTATAGATATGAATTCGTGTAGTAATTATCGTAGTAGCCATAACTGCCACAATTATTATGAAAACGTCTTAGACGCACTGCATAAGCATCGTCATAATAGTCGTCATATTCAAAAGGTGTATTGTCGTAATAATTATTCGTAGTATTATTTGTAATTGTCGAGCCCTTTTCTGATGGATTATAATAATCATCAGCAGTTGTAGAGCTACGTTTAGTGTTTTGAGCCGCTAAAGCATCTTGTTCTGCTTGTTTTTTATCAGCTTCTCGCTGTCTGGCCGCCTCCGCAATTAGTTTTTCATTATCAGCAGCCTTATCTTTTGATGAGTAATAAATATCATCGCTATAAACCCTCGACTGCGCGCCTTCAGGAGATTTACACGAAGTAAATGCCAATAAAGCGATGGTTAGAATGCTTAAATACGTTTTCATTTTTACTGTTTTTTGATGGGGGGATGATTTTAAATCTTTTTAAAATCGACAAAAGGTTTAATTTTCTATTTTTACAATCCTAAAGTCAGATATAAAATTACAAATACTATACCATAAAAAAAAGATTATGAGCAAGGAGTTATCAACGCGAGAAGGGAATTATTCGGAATGGTACAACGAATTGGTTGTGAAAGCAGATTTAGCAGAGCATTCGGCAGTTAAAGGCTGTATGGTCATTAAGCCTTACGGATATGCTATCTGGGAAAAAATGCAGCAGGCTTTGGATAAAATGTTTAAAGATACAGATCACGTAAACGCCTATTTCCCTTTATTCATACCAAAATCTTTTTTTAGTAAAGAAGCGAGCCATGTGGAAGGATTTGCGAAAGAGTGTGCTGTAGTGACACATTACCGTTTAAAAACTGCTGAGGATGGGAGTGTTGTTGTGGATGAAACAGCAAAGCTGGATGAGGAATTAATTGTTCGTCCTACTTCAGAAACTATTATCTGGAATACTTATCGAGGTTGGATACAATCCTATCGGGATCTGCCAATATTGGTAAATCAATGGGCGAATGTGGTTCGTTGGGAAATGAGAACACGTTTGTTCTTGCGCACAACAGAATTTTTATGGCAGGAAGGCCACACAGCTCACGAAACTTCTGCAGAGGCAATAATTGAGACAGAAAAAATGTTGGGTGTCTATGCTGATTTTGCAGAAAATTGGATGGCCATGCCGGTGATAAAAGGGATTAAGACAGCGAACGAAAGATTTGCCGGAGCTATTGAAACCTATTGTATTGAGGCGTTGATGCAAGATGGAAAAGCTTTGCAGGCCGGAACATCACACTTTTTAGGTCAGAATTTCGCTAAAGCGTTTGATGTTAAATTTGCAACCAAAGAAGGTAAACAAGAGCACGTATGGGCAACTTCCTGGGGTGTTTCAACACGATTGATGGGAGCCTTGGTTATGTCGCATTCGGATGATAAAGGGTTGGTATTGCCTCCTAAGTTAGCTCCTTTTCAGGTTGTTATCGTTCCTATTTATAAAAGTGAAGAGCAGCTTGGGCAGATAAATGAAGTGGTAGCGAGGATGAAGAAAGCGATGGAAGCGAAAGGAATCAGTGTGAAGTACGACAACAGAGATTCACAACGTCCGGGATGGAAATTTGCGGAATATGAGATGAAAGGTGTGCCTGTTCGAATTGCCATTGGAGGAAGAGATCTGGAGAATGGAACTGTAGAGGTGGCAAGAAGAGATACTATGGAAAAGGAAACCTTACAACAAGCTGATCTTGAAAATAAAATTGAACATTTGTTGCAGCAAATTCAGGATAATCTGTTTCAAAAAGCCAGAACAATGCGTGAAGCGAAGACCTTTAAGGCGGATTCTTATGAGGAATTTAAATCTATTTTAGATAAAACGCCTGGCTTTGTAATGGCACATTGGGATGGAACTCCTGAAACGGAACAAAAGATAAAAGAGGAAACAAAAGCAACAATTCGTTGTATTCCTTTGAATAATAAACAAGAAGCCGGAAAGTGTATTTATAGCGGATTGCCATCGAAACAGCGAGTAGTATTTGCGAGAGCTTATTAATTAAAATCTATTGAATAATGGAAAATAAAACTTCGAGGGAGCTGATTTTGAAGACGCTCGTTGAAAAGTCGAGCATGAAGCAGGATGTTTATGCCAATACGTTAAAAGCTTTTGGCGTTTTGAAATCCGTTGCCAAAAGTCTGGCATTTGAATTATCTAAAGAGATT
The DNA here is from genome assembly GCA_947476185.1 of Bacteroidota bacterium. Lineage (GTDB taxonomy): Bacteria > Bacteroidota > Bacteroidia > 2-12-FULL-35-15 > 2-12-FULL-35-15 > 2-12-FULL-35-15. Next base: position 27,378 of record CANJPX010000030.1, on the reverse strand, counting down.
GCTCAAAAGGATAAAAGGGTTGTTATCGAATTTAAGGAGAAAGGGGAGTTCGAATTTGAACTAAGGGTTGCTGGCGATTTGCTAATCTTTGCGATGCACACCAATATTTTTGAGTTCGATAAAAATCATCAGGTTTGGAAGAGTTCCTATATTAAAGATGATCATTATAGAACGTTTTGCGGAATGATCAACATTTACAATTTTTTGAACGATTCATTTAAATATAGCAGGATCAATGACTTAGGTTATGTGATAGGGCGGATATTTGTGAATAAGGAGGATCACTATTTTTTAGAGGGCAAAAAACAGCTTGGTTTTATGTATAATGATTTTGTGCACGCAGTGGTGGATGAGAATGCCATAAAGGCAGTTTTAGAGTCAACTATCCTGTATTGTCTGAATTTCGACCTATATACACCACCGTTTGATTCTGTCAAGGAGATCAGTGTGATGGACATGCAATCGGTGAGTGAGAGCATGCAAATAAAAACTGGAAAGCGCTTAGGCTTTCGTTTTCAGGCTGATAATGATTTAATTGACTAATATTTGCTTAATAGTTTCAAAAATATTTTGCAGAAATAGATTATTTCATTTACATTTGCACTCCCAAAATTAAAGGGCCCGTTCGTCTAGGGGTTAGGACGCCAGGTTTTCATCCTGGTAAGAGGGGTTCGATTCCCCTACGGGCTACAAAAGAAGTAAAATAGTTAATAAAATAGTTGTCAGAGAAACGTTTAAAAGGGAACTGACAACAAAAAAAAAGAAAAATGGCAAATCACAAGTCGAGTATCAAAAGAATCCGTTCTAACGATGCTAAAAGATTAAGAAACCGCTACCAAGCAAAAACAATGCGTAATGCAGTGAAAGAATTAAGAGCAGACGAAGATAAAAAATCGGCTTCTGAAAAACTTCCTAAAGTTATTGCAATGGTTGATAAATTGGCTAAAAAAAGCGTTATTCACAAGAATAAAGCAGCTAATTTGAAATCAAAATTGACTAAAAAGATCAATGCACTAAAAAAATAATAGTGTAAAAATATTTCTCGTTAATACAACAATTGAGGCTCCGCAATTCTGCGGAGCCTTTTTTTTATGTTTAAGATTCTGTAAAAACGTGAAAGCGGAATAGTAAGTTCCTACAAAATCTAAACGTTTAAAAAGAGTTGCGATGACTGAACATTATGAACTGAAAAAATTTATGGAGGAAAACAGATTAGTAATTAAATCCTGGGCGGAAGAAGATCGTCCACGCGAAAAGTTGATGGAAAAGGGAAGGCACGTGCTCACTGAAGCTGAGTTGATCGCCATATTAATTGGTTCGGGCAGCAGAGATGAAACAGCTGTTGAATTGTCAAAAAGAATTTTGGTAAGTGTAGGGAATAATCTAAATGACCTGGGAAAATTAAATATTAACGAGTTGATAAAGTTTAAGGGGATCGGAGAAGCGAAAGCAATAAGTATAATGGCTGCCATGGAACTTGGGCGGAGAAGAAAGGATTCCGATGTAGTAAGTCGAAAAAAAATTACTTCAAGTAAAGATGCATTCGATATTATGCAACCACTATTTTTGGATCTTCCACACGAGGAATTTTGGCTGATGATGTTGAATCGTGCGAATTTGGTAATTAAAAAAGAAATGATCTCCCGTGGTGGGATCTCCGGAACTGTGGTTGATATTAAAATTATTTTTAAAGCAGCAATAGCGTGTTACGCCTCCTCGATCATAATTTGTCATAACCATCCATCAGGAAACTTAAAACCCAGTGAAGCGGATATTCGGATAACTAAAAGCGTAAAGGATGCCGGAAAATTAATGGAAATTCCATTATTGGATCATTTGATCATCACGGAAAACGGATTTTATAGTTTTGCTGATGAAGGATCGATGTAATTAATTTTTTGTAGCAGGATTTAAACTCGCCTCATTCACCTTTTTTAAGAGCAAGTCAAATTCAGGAGTCGTTTTTATTTTAACGAAAGTGTTATCCATTTGTAGTCTGGAAATATCTTTGAACCCATTTTTTACTGACTCATCTAATGCAGCGATGCATTCTTTATCTTTTCCTTCAATAGCCAAGATTGTTGCATCCAGGTAATGTCCCTCACTATTTGTGGGGTCGATGATCATATATATATGACAGAACATTTTTGCTGCCGGCAGATTTTGTTTTTGCAGAGAACCTGTCGTTTGCATGTAAGCAACAAGGCTCAGGTAATCAAGTGTTCTTTTATACATCAGAGCGTCATCTGTGCTTCCTGTTTTTATTTTTTTATTCATGGAGTTAATATCTTGTCTCCACCAATCTAGATTCTTGGATTGAAATGCATCGGAATAAAATGATTTTAAATCCTCTTCTTGTTTCCAGTTTTTGCTTTCCAGTTTTAATTTTTTATCGATCTCAGGATTTGCCTTCAATGGATTATAGATATCGTAATATTCTTTTAAATCTGTAAGTCCGTCAAAAAAATTGATTGTTCTCCGAACCAGATTGTAAACTTCAAATGTTTTTTTATTTCCTTGAAGTTTCTTAATTTGATCTGAAAATACTAAGATATTTTCTTTCACAAAGGCATCATTTTTTAATTTAGGGTCTTTGCGCATCGCGCCTAATTCAGACCATAAAAAGGCATCATTCATAACCTCTACTTTGGGCCATTCATGTTTGCCGTCAAATTCTATAAAAGCATGTTTAACAGGTCTTCCGGCAAGCTCGATCATGTCATATTTTCTCATTTCAATGTAATTGAAATCCGCATTGCCACATATTCCCAGAAAAGTGTAATTGCTTCTAGGGTCTTTGGAATTTGCTGCAGGTGATGCAGCACCGCAGCATATCACACCTGCAATTCCTCCATTTGTGATACATAGTCCATTTGCCACACGGGCGCCACCAGAGAATCCTAATAAATATATACGGGAAGTGTTAATGGATAAACGAAGTTGAGAATCGGAAAATAAATTGTTCGCGATTATTTGTGATTCATCCCAAGGTGTTCCATTTTTTGAATTGTTGGAACCAATTAGTATGTATCCATATTTTTCAGCAAGATCTTTATACATGGATACAGGAAGTTTTCCGGCACCATGTGCATCGAATGCATATATAACAGGATAGATCTTGTCGCTGGAATAATTTGAAGGAAGATACATCGCATAAGATTGTGATGCATCATTTAAGTTTAGCACATTTTCTATTAATTGTCCTTTTGCAAAATTCTCTTTTGTTGGAACAGTGTCTTTTGCTTCAACAATAGTTTTTGTTTTACCGGGACCTGAGGAACAGGAAAAAAATAAAATAGATGAAAGGAATAATAAAAAAAGTGATTTTTTTTTCATGTTAAACAATTTTATAATTTTTGTACTCACCTATTTTCCAGCCCGTTTTTTTTTCGATCAGCATTATTAATTTTATTTTTAAAGGTGTTTTTTTTTGTGTGGGGTCGAATGAGAATTTCCAATTCATTTGGTCGATTCGTGCTTGCATTACTTTTGGATGTGTTCCAATGAATAATGCAACAGAATCAATTTGTGAATAATCGAATTTATCTACATCCGGAACATTTTTTTTTATCCATTCGTCATCATGCCATAATTTGTTGAATGTTTGTTGTTTGGCTTGTTGCGCTTCAGGGGGCTTTACCCAGCCATAGTGATACACTGCTGCATCAATCTGTTTTACGTTTAATTTTTGTCCGTTTTTTCTAAATCCTTGAGCATCTAAATATGAAGAAATACTTTTATCGTTTTTTATGATTCGGATCTCTCTTCTGTACCAACGTCTCGAGTCAGCAATAAAATCATAAGATCCAAAAAAATGAGTGTACCGGAACAGTAAGCCATCAACATGCTTATCATCTTTGTATTGCTCCATGGCTTTTTTTATGTTGGGCAAATATTTCTCATGGATCACCTCATCACCTTGAACATAAAAAGCCCAGTCGCTGTCCTTCGAAATTGCAGAAAAAGCTTTATTTGTTTCGTCTGCAAGCACTTTCCCTCCTTCACGCAAGCTTTCATCCCAAACAGTTTCAATGATCTTTATTTTAGAAGAATTTATGGAACGGATCAGTTGTAATGTTTCATCTTCTGATTTTCCGACAGCAACAATTATTTCATCACAAAGAGGAAGGATAGACATGATCGCTTCCACGATGGGGTAATCGTATTTGATAGCATTCCGAACTATTGTGAATCCGCTGACTTTCATTGACTGTTTAATAAAGACTTCTGTTCCGTTTTTTATGCGAGACAGTGTTTTATATTCCTGTAAAATTACCCGGTGAAATTTTCTTTAGTTCAGATTTAATTGCTTCACTAACTTTAAGTGTATCAATAAAAGCTGAAATACTTTCTTTGGTGATATGTGTATTTGTACGAGTCAGTTCTTTTAATGCTTCATAAGGTTTTGGATATCCTTCTCTTCGAAGAACAGTTTGAATTGCCTCTGCAACAACGGCCCAATTATTTTCCAGGTCTTTTTCAATTGCCTCTTTATTAAGGATCAGTTTATCCAATCCTTTTAATAAAGATCTGTATGCGATCAGGCTATGCGCCAATGGAACGCCAACGTTGCGTAAAACGGTTGAGTCCGTGAGGTCGCGTTGTAAACGAGAGATCGGCAATTTAGCAGAAAAATGTTCAAATAGAGCATTTGCAATTCCTAAATTCCCTTCAGAGTTTTCAAAGTCAATCGGGTTTACTTTATGCGGCATTGCCGAAGAACCTATTTCGCCAACCTTTATTTTTTGTTTGAAATATTCCATCGAAACATAGGTCCATATATCACGATCCAAATCTATCAGAATAGTATTGATGCGTTTAAGAGCATCACAATATGACGCAAAATTATCGTAATGTTCAATTTGAGTAGTTGGATAGGAGCGATCTAATCCCAAATTCTTATTTACAAATGTGTTGGCAAATGTTAACCAGTCGGTTTGTGGATATGCAACATGGTGTGCATTCAAATTTCCTGTGGCTCCTCCAAATTTCGCTCCGTAAGGAACTGATCTCAACTGAGAAATTTGGTTCTGTAAACGAACAACAAACACCATGATTTCTTTTCCAAGACGAGTTGGAGATGCCGGTTGGCCATGTGTTCGTGCGAGCATTGAAATATTTTTCCACTCCTCCGCTTGTGCCGAAAGTTTGTTTACCAATTCATCTAAAACGGGAAACAAGCATTCGTTCATTGCTGCCTTAAGAGAATAAGGAATGGCGGTATTATTAATATCCTGTGATGTTAATCCGAAATGGATGAATTCTTTTTGTTCATTAATATTTAATGCATCAAATTTTTCTTTGATAAAATATTCAACTGCTTTAACATCGTGATTAGTAATTTTTTCGATGTCTTTTATTTTTTGTGCATCAACTTCTGTAAATTCCGAATATATTTTGCGCAGTGATGGGTATAAGTTTTTATCAAATCCTTTTAATTGTGGCAGTGGTAATTCGCATAATGCAATAAAATATTCAATCTCCACCAGTACACGGTATTTTATCAGTGCAGCTTCCGAAAAGTAATCGGCAAGTTTTTCAGTTGTGTTACGGTATCGGCCGTCAACGGGAGAAATAGCTGTTAGTTTATTTAATTCACTCATTGCAATTGGGTTGTTTTTAAAAGAGCAACGAAGATAAGAAAAAATCACAAGGCTATAGCTAGCCGGATGAAAAAGGAGGGATCTATTTTGTTTCAGACATTGCCAATATCCTGTCAAATTCCTCCACCTTAATTGAAGCAACTGATAGCCTGCTTAAGCGCACTAGCTGTATGCCTTCCAGCTGTTTGTCTGCTTTTATTTCAGCTAAAGAGACAGGTCTTTTTAAGGCTTTGAATGGAGTAATTTCAACAACACTCCAGGCGGTATCTTCTGTTGTGGGATCTTGGTAAGCTTCTTTAACAACTTTTGCAATTCCAACAATATTTAATCCTTCATTACTATGATAAAACAAAACAAGGTCACCTTTTTTCATAGTTCGCATATTGTTTCTTGCGGCATAGTTGCGAACACCATCCCAAACCGCTTTTTTATCTTTTACAAATTGATCCCAACTGTATTTAAAAGGTTCAGATTTTACAAGCCAATAGTTCATACCAACGAATTACGAATGTTTTACGAAATACACGAAATGCAATTATACTTAATGCATTATTTTAAATATCAGTTCTTTCAGCAACTCTCCTTCTGTTGCAGAACCTCTGTCGAGGCCCTTTGATTTCAGATCATATTCACGGAGATAACTGAAAATGGATTTTAGTTTTCCGACAGAATAATTTTTTGCACCAACTTCATAATCTTTCACAAAAAATGGATTGACTCCCATTGCTGAAGCGGCTGTTTTTTTATCAGCTGTATGGTGATAAATAAGGGTCTTGCAGAAGTATCCATAAAGTGATGCAATAGTCATTACCATTGGATTATCCTTTGGATTTGAATTGAAATAATTAATGATCCTGTTTGCTTTTAAAACTTCTTTTTTCCCGATGGCAGTATTTAATTCAAATACATTGTAATCTTTACTGATCCCGATGTTTGTTTGAATGTGCTCGGTTGTGATCTCGGATTTTGGTGGAAGGTTAATGATGAGTTTATCCAATTCATTTGTAACCTTACTCAAGCTTGTTCCAAGGTATTCTCCCAATAATCCTGCTGCACGCTGGTTGATCGTATAATCTTTAGATTTTAAATAATTATTTATCCAGTCGGCAACCTGATTGTCATATAATTTTTTTGATTCAAAAATGGCCGCATTTTTTGTAATTAATTTTGCGAGTGCTGTTCTTTTGTCAATGCTTTTATATTTATAACAAAACACTAATATAGTTGATGGGAGCGGATTTTCAAGATATGCTTCAAAAGGTGTTTTTTGTTTATCCTTTTCTTTTTTCTCTTCTTTTTCTTTTTTTATCAGATCTTTTATGTCTTGTGCTTCTTTGACAATTATTACCTGGTGCTCGCTCATCATGGGAAAGCGTTTTGCGGCACCTATGATTTCTGCAGCAGAAACATCGCGTCCGTAAAGTACGGTTTGATTAAATTCCTTTTCAGATTCATCCAGCACATTATTTTCGATATAATCAGAAATCATATCAATAAAATAAGGCTCTTCTCCCATCAAGAAATAGATGGGGCGATAAGTTTTCTTTTTTAATTCTGATATTATTTCATTGTATTCCATTGTACCCTCTCTTGAGCTCTCCCAAAAAGGAAGAGTTTATGTAAAAAACAGTTTTAATAATATTTTGTATAAGTTCTCGCCTATTAATCTTCGATTAATGAAGTGATTAAAGGGAGCGAATCTTTATTAGAATCTTAAATGTTTAACTGTTAATCCATTGTTGATAAGCTCGTTCAACGAATCGATACCAATTTTTAAATGTTCATCCACAAAATTTTGTGTAACAAGTTTATCGCTTTCTGTCGTTTTAACTCCTTCAGATATCATCGGTTGATCGCTGACTAATAGCAGCGCACCGGTAGGGATCTCGTTATGGAATCCTGTGGAGAAGATAGTAGCCGTTTCCATGTCAATTCCCATAACACGAATGGAGCGAAGATATTCTTTGAATTCCTCATCATGTTCCCAAACTCTTCTGTTGGTAGTATAAACAGTGCCGGTCCAATAATCCTTATTGTGATTACGGATGGTGGTGGATATTGCTTTTTGCAAACTAAATGCTGGCAATGCTGGAACTTCAGGTGGAAAATAATCATCTGATGTTCCTTCTCCTCTTACAGCGGCAATAGGTAGGATCAGATCTCCTAAAGCATTTTTCTTTTTTAGTCCGCCACATTTTCCTAAAAATAAAACAGCTTGAGGCTCAATGGCACAAAGCAGATCCATTATTGTAGCTGCGTTCGCGCTTCCCATTCCGAAATTAATAATAGTTATTCCATTTGCCGTGGCATTTGGCATAGGCATATCGGCTCCTTTTACTTCAACTTTATTCCACTCCGCAAATTGTTTTACATATTTATTGAAATTGGTAAGCAGTATAAATTTTCCAAATTCATTTAATTGGGTCCCTGTATATCTTGGCAACCAATTTTGTACAATCTCTTCTTTATTTTTCATTCACTTTTTTGCTTTTAGCGAAAATACAAATTAAGGGCATGGAATGTACTATTGTTAAGAAATTTTTATAAATATAATGTACACAATTTGATTAAAAATTTCTTACTTCGTGAAAGAGATGCAAGAACTCAATTTGCCAAAGTATCAGTTTAAGTTTAAAGAAGTTTCCGAAAAGGTTCAGATTTTCGATGCTTTCAGGAAGAAGTATGTCATACTGACTCCAGAAGAGTGGGTCCGTCAGAATTTTTTACAGTATTTAGTCATAGAAAAAAAATATCCCATTTCGTTGATTGCTGTCGAGGCAGGATTAAAATATAATCAATTATTGAAACGAGCCGATGTTTTGGTTTACAACAAGCTTGGTAATCCATTTTTGTTGGTGGAGTGCAAGGCTCCTGAAGTAAAACTATCACAGGATACCTTTGATCAGATCGCCCGCTACAATATGATATTTAAAGTGACTTACCTTGTAGTAACAAATGGTATGGATCATTACTGTTGTAAGATGGACTACTCAGATAACAGTTATCAATTTTTACAAGAAATCCCCCTATTCTAAATTTTATTTGTTTTTTTTTTTTTACTTTCTTATCTTGCCGTGAATTAACAATTTAAATTTCAAAAATGTTACAAATAAAAAAAATCTCCTTCGTGTTTCTTGCAGGTGTAATAAGCACTTCAGCAATGATTGCTCAATCAAAAGTTGGATCTAATTTCGTTCAGGCTCATTTTAAAATGGCTGATAATATTAAGGATGGCGATTATCTCGAAAAAACAATAATTTTAAAAGTGAGAGCTTCTGCAAGTTCAGTATGTTCAGCTACAAGTATAGAGAATACAATATTTAAAAAACTTTATTATGAGTTGGGTGGTATGAATTTAGCAAAAGTATTTCCAAATACAAAAGCTCCTGAAAGGCCTTATAATGAAAGAGGAGAGCAACTGACAGACCTGACGATGATCTATCAGTTTAATTATACATCGTTTGTAACTTTGGAGAAAGCGATCAACAAAATTGCTGCATGTGGTATTTTTGAATATGTTGAACCTCATTATATACCGAAAATCGATTATACTCCCAACGATCCATTGCTTTCCACTCAGTATGCAATTACGAAAATTCAAGCAGAAAATGCTTGGGGTGTAAATACGACCACAGCCCGTGGAGATACCAATGTTGTCGTTGGAATTACGGATACAGGAACTGAACTTACTCATAGTGATCTTGTTGGACAGATCAAAATAAATGCAGGCGACCTACCTGGTGGTGGCGATAATGATGGAGATGGATATCTTGATAATTATCGAGGCTGGGATCTAGGAGATAATGATAATAACCCAACCTGGACGGGGAATCAGCATGGTGTGCATGTTACTGGTATTGCCTGTGCAAAGGTAAATAACAGTAATGGTATAGCTGGTGTTGGATTTAATTGTAAATATTTACCTGTTAAAATTGCTAATACTGCAGGTACCTTAACGATGGCTTATGAAGGAATAACATATGCTGCTGATCATGGATGTTCAATCATTAACTGTTCTTGGGGCGGAGCCGGTGGAGGACAATTCGGACAGGATGTTGTAAGTTATGCTACTATCAATAAGAACGCTTTGGTTGTTGCTGCAGCCGGAAATGGCGGAGTTGATGAAGCCACTTATCCTGCAGCCTATACTTATGTTATAAGTGTTGTAAATACAAACAGTACGGATCATAGAGACGCTAGTTCAAGCTTTAATTATACTGCTGATGTTTGTGCTCCTGGTACGGGAATTAATTCGACATATCCTGTAAATACATATTCTTCATTAACTGGAACATCGATGGCCTCTCCGTGTGCTGCTGGTGCAGCTGCAATTATTAAATCTTTCTACCCTTCTTATACTGCTTTACAAGTGGGTGAAAGATTAAAAGTAACAAGTGATAATATTTATGCATTGCATAGTCCTGTTTATGCTGATAAATTAGGGAAAGGTCGTATTAACTTATTTAGGGCTTTAACACTTGCAAATTCTCCTTCTGTTGTTATGACTAGTAGAACAGTAGTCGATGGAAATGATAATACATTTGTTGCGAATGATACACTTAAGATTACCGGAAATTATACCAATTATCTTGCTCCAACAACAAATCTGATCGCTACACTTTCTTCTGCTTCTACATTTGTGACTATTGTGGATGGAACAACAACATTAGGTGCCGTTGGAACTTTATCTGTAGCAAATAACAATATTGATCCTTTTAAAGTACGTATTCTAGCAACAGCGCCTCTTAATTCAAGTATTTTATTTAAAATAACCTATACTGATGCGGCGACTTCTTATTCAGCATCTGAATTTTTCTATATCACCGTTAATGTTGATTATGTGAATATCACTATCAACGATGTTGCAACATCAATAGGAAGTAATGGGCGAATTGGTTACAGCCAAAATGGACAATTGGGAGGACTAGGATTTAATTATTTGGGAGCGGGTACTTTATTGTATGAAGCAGGTTTGATGATTGGAAAAGATACAGGCAAAGTTTCTGATTGTGTAAGAGCTTATACTACTCCTGCAGCTGATTTTTCATCATTGGTTTCTGCCCATGCAGTAGTTCCTTCTGTTCTATCTGAATTTGACGTAGATGGAAAATTTAAAGATAATTTAGCTTCATCTCCTTTGCCTATCACTATTCATCATAAGGCATTTGCATGGAGCACAGCCGGAAACAGAAAATATGTGATCGTTCAGTATACCATTTCAAATACCAGTGCTGTGAGTTTATCTTCTTTGTATGCCGGGATATTTGCAGATTGGGACATTGATGCTGCAACTTTTGGCTCTAACCGCGCAGCATTTGACGCAGGAACAAAAATGGGATATTGCTATTATTCAGGAGCGCTGGGGAAATACGCAGGTGTAAAATTACTTACCTCTACTGCACCTGTTGTGCATTATGCCATCGATAATATTGCCGGAGGCGGAGGAGGATCTGATTTAACAAATGGTTACAACGGGGCTGAAAAATTTCTTAGTATGTCTACTAATAGAGCCACTGCTGGAGTTGCAGGAACAGGAAATGATGTTTGTGATGTGGTAAGTACCGGTCCTTATGCTATTGCTGCTGGTGATTCAATTAAAGTTGCTTTTGCAATAATTGCAGGGGATGATTTGGCTGACCTTATTGTTAGTGCAGGTAATGCACAAGTGATGTACGATGGGTTAGGCGTTACAACGAATGTAGTTTCTAGTGCTTTGGATAACGATAATTCGATATCGGTTTTTCCTAACCCAACAAGTGGCCAGTCATTTGTGGATCTAACTATTTCTGAACCAGCAAAAATTGATCTGAGAGTATTTAATATGTTGGGCGAAGAAGTTGGTGTGATTGCTTCTGAGCAGTTGCAAGCAGGAACACACCGTTATGTTTTTGAAACATCATCATTAAGTAGCGGCTTATTTTATTATCAGTTAAAAGTAGGTAACAAAAAGTATGTTAAAAAATTGATTGTGACTAAATAAATCACGAAACAATATTTTATTTACATTTGTGGCTCAATAAAAAAAGAACTATGGATTTAAGCGGAATTATTTCAATTGCAGGAATGAGCGGACTTTTTAAAGTGATTGCTCAGACAAAAAACGGATTAATAGTAGAATCATTGATCGACAAAAAAAGGGTGCAGGCGTTTTCTACACATAAAATCAGCGCTTTAGAAGATGTAAGTATTTATTCAACTGCAGATGATGTTCCTTTGAAGGATGTATTTCAAAAAATATTCGACAAGGAAAAAGGTGGAGCATGCATCGATCACAAGTCATCTGAAGCGGACTTGAAAAAATATTTTAAAGCTGCTTTCCCTGAGTATGATGAAGAAAGAGTTTATGTTTCTGACATCAAAAAAGTTTTGAATTGGTATAATTCACTTCAAAAAGATGGCTTACTTGACAAAAAGGAAGAAGCAGCAGATACAGATAAACCTAAAGTGAAAGCACCATCTGCTGATGTAAAAGGAGCAACAAAAACAGTGAAAGATACCGGCTCTAAATCTGTGAAAACAGCAAGTGCAAAAGTTAAGGTACAAGGCGTTAGAAAATCCGGAGTTGCATAAGCACCGGATTTTTTTTTATCCTAAATTTAATTATTGCTCAAGTTTTAGTTAAATTAGAAACATATCCCAAATTTAATTTTATTTTTAATGAATACTAAACAGGTTGTTATTCCTTCAAAACCTATTCGTCACTTCTTACCTCAAGATCTGGTGATTGATTCCTGGAAAAGAATCGAATCCTTCTTTATTAACTTAAGTGATCGGAATATTTCTTCAGTAAAAGAATTGGAACAATGGCTTTTTGACAGAAGCGAATTGGAAGCGGTTCTGAGTGAGGATTTTGCCTGGAGATATATTAAAATGACCTGCGATACCGCTGATCAAGAATTGACGGAGTCTTATAATTTTTTTGTTTCTGAGATCGATCCTCATATTTCACCTTATAGCAATAAGTTGAACATTAAATTTGTAGAATCACCATTTCTAAAAGAATTAGATCAGGAGCAATATCATATTTATATCAGAGGTGTTAAAAAGGCATTAGAGTTATACCGCGAAAAAAATATTCCATTACATACCAAGATAGGAATTGAATCGCAAAAATATGGAGCCATTTCTGCCGCAATGACAATTGAGTGGGAAGGAAAAGAAATTACTTTGCAAATGGCTTCCAGCTTGATGAAAGATGTAAATAGAAAGACACGTGAAGAGGTGTATCAGAAAATTCAGAAAAGAAGAACTTTGGAAACAGCCGCCTTGAACGAGTTGTTCTCTGAATTAATCCAGTTGCGTCATCAGGTAGCAATAAATGCAGGATTTAAAAATTATCGTGATTATAAATTTGAGGAGTTGGGCAGATTCGATTATTCTGTAAAAGATTGTTTTAATTTTCATGAATCCATAGCAAAAGAAATTCTTCCTTTAGCGGAAGCTTCAGATAAAGAAAGAAAAAAAATAATGAAGTTGGACATTCTGAAACCATGGGATATGGATGTGGATGTGGAAGGGAAGCCGGCATTAAAGCCATTTTCTACTGCAGAAGAATTAACCGATAGATCAATTGATTGTTTTAATAAAATCCGTCCTGATTTCGGGTCATATTTGGAGATCATGAAAACAATGGGTTACCTTGATCTGGATTCAAGAATAGGAAAAGCTCCAGGTGGATATAATTATCCTTTATACGAAATAGGTGTTCCTTTTATATTTATGAATTCGGTGGGGACACATCGTGATCTGGTAACAATGGTTCATGAGGGCGGACATGCCATTCATTCTTTCGTTACAAGAGATCTGCCTATAACAGATTTTAAAAGTACGCCTTCCGAAGTTGCAGAATTAGCTTCTATGTCGATGGAATTAATTTCGATGGAACATTGGGATGTATTCTTTAAAAATGAAGACGATCTTAAACGCGCAAAAAAAGAGCAGCTCGATAAATCCTTGAAGACATTGTTGTGGATAGCAGCTGTAGATAAATTCCAACATTGGATCTATGAAAATCCGGACCATTCTGTTGAAGATAGAATGAAATCGTGGAAGGCAGTGATTGGGCAATTTACAAGTAAAGAGGTTGATTATACTGACTTAGAGGATGTAAGAGAAAGAGGATGGCAAAGTCAGTTACATATTTTCGAAGTTCCATTTTATTATATTGAATATGGAATGGCTCAATTAGGTGCGATAGCAGTTTGGCGTAATTATAAAAATGATCCTGAAAAGGCGTTAAATGATTATGAAGCGGCTTTGCGATTAGGTTATACAAGATCAATACCTGAAATTTATAAAACAGCAGGGATCGAATTTAATTTCTCTCAGGCATATGTAAAAGAATTAGCCGATTTTGTTAAAAGCGAATTAAGTAAACTATAAAAATATGAAACGTCCAATATCTGAGGAGTATCCAGCCTACTATAAGTATTATGTAGATATTGTAAAATCGGATAATATCATTAAAGAACTGCGTGATCAGGTAATCGATATTCAGGCGGTCATTTCGGAGATCCCTGAACATAAAGAAGACTTTGCGTATGCTCCTGAAAAATGGACCATCAAAGAAATTATCGGACATATCATTGATACAGAAAGGGTTTTGGGTTACCGTGCAATGCGTTTTGCCAGAAAAGATAAAACGCCTTTACCGGGGTATGATGAAAATCTTTTTGTAGCGAATGCAAATTTTAATGATCAAACATTATATAGTCTGGGACACGAATTTGCAATTGTCCGTGAGGCTAATCTTACTTTATTCAAAACCTGGCACGAGGAAGAGTTGAGTCAGCGCGGTATAGCAAATAAAAATGAAGTTACTGTGAGAGCGATCTTATTTATGATCGCAGGCCATGCAACGCATCATATGAATGTGATCCAGGAAAAATACCTTAAAGAATAATTAAATAATATTTACTTCCCGTTCAAGTTCAATTCCGAATTTTTCCTTTACGGATTCAAGGATTTTTTGCGATAGGTTGAAAATCTCATTGCCTTTTGCATTCCCATAATTGACAAGTACAAGTGCTTGTAATTTATGGACACCTGCATCACCGAAAGTTTTTCCTTTCCACCCTGATTGTTCGATCAGCCATCCTGCAGCAAGTTTTACATTTCCGTTTTCCAGTCCGTAACCGACGATTGTTGGATATTTAATTTTCAGGAATTCGTATTTACCTTTTACAACCTCCGGGTTTTTAAAGAAGCTGCCGGCATTTCCTATTTCAGCAGGATTTGGGAGTTTACTCATTCGGATATTGCAAACAGCCTTACTGATAGCCTGAATAGTTACTTCTTTACTATTCATTGCTTCTAATTCTTTTTCAATGGCACCGTAACTAGTATTGTATTTTGGTTTTTTAAGAAGTTTGAATGTAACCGAAGTAATTATAAACTGATCTTTTAGTTCGCGTTTAAAAACACTTTCGCGGTAACCAAATTTGCATTGAGAATTATTGAAAGTGTGAATTGTTTTATCGGCAATGTGAAATGCTTCCAGCTCATAAAAATGATCTTTGATTTCTGCACCGTATGCACCAATGTTTTGCAACGGGCTGGCGCCAACATTTCCCGGGATCAATGATAAATTTTCCAATCCGGCATAATTATTTTTTATGCAATGCATCACAAACTCATGCCATACCTCTCCTGCTGCCGTTCTTACATAATAAAAATCCGTATCTTCTTTTATGAGTTCAATTCCTTTTAGTTCATTTTTTAAAACGATGCCATCAAAATCTTTGGTAAACAAAAGATTGCTTCCACCACCAAGAATTAATTTATTGCCGGTAGAAAATTTTTTCTCGGATAAAATTTCTTTGATATTTTCTATGCTCCTGAATTCTACAAAATATTTTGCAGTAGCATCGATGCCGAAGGTGTTTAATTTTTTTAATGAATGATTTTCAAGAACCTTCATTTCTGTGGTTTTATTTCTTCAAAAATCAGCAATAAAATGGCAACTTGCAAATAAAAATGTCTTCACCACAGTTTACACAGATAAACACAGATATTTTATTGAATTTATACTACATCTTTGAAATAGTAAGTTTAATAAGGTAATCACTGATTTGTTCTGTGAAAATCTGAGCAATCTGTGGTTATGCTTGTGGTAAATTTCTATCTTTGAATAGTGAAAAAAGTAATTGTTTCTGTAATAAACGATCTAAGTACCGATCAAAGGGTTCACAAGGTATGCATGACATTGCATAACATGGGATATGATGTTACATTGGTTGGACGAAAACAGCGCAGCAGTTTGCCCTTGGCAAAAAGAACCTATAAGACGAAACGAATGTTCTTGCTTTTTGAAAAAGGTCCTTTTTTTTATATGGAATTCCAAAAGCGTTTATTTTTATTCTTACTATTTCACAAGGCAGATGTTCTAGTGTCTAATGATCTGGATACATTATTACCAAATTTTTTGATCTCAAAATTAAAAGGAGCTCAGCTTGTTTATGATAGCCATGAGTTATTTTGCGAAGTTCCCGAATTACAGGCAAACCCCGTTAAAAAAAATATCTGGAAGCGGCTCGAACGTTGGATCTTTCCTAAATTGAAATATGTATTTACGGTAAATGATTCCATCGCAAAAATATACAAGGATGAATATAGGGTAGCACTGAAAGTTATCAGAAATATACCGCTACTTTCCAACCAAGAAATTATTGAGAATCTCACAAAGGGAAAATTAGGTATTCCGGAGAACAAAAAGATCCTTGTTATGCAAGGTGCTGGAATAAATATTGACAGAGGTGCAGAGGAAGCTGTTGAAGCGATGCAATATATTGAGGGTGCAATTTTGTTAATTGTAGGCAGTGGAGATGTGATCGGGGTATTAAAAAAAATGACGGAGACGCTTCATTTAACCAACAAAGTAAAGTTTATCGGGAAAGTGCCTTTTCAAACACTTATTCAATATACGCGTCATGCCGATCTAGGTTTAACGCTCGATAAAGATACCAATATCAATTACCGGTATAGTTTACCAAATAAACTTTTTGATTATATCCATGCAGGTGTGCCAGTATTGTCTTCAGATCTGTTGGAGATCAGGAAAATAATCGAGCAGTATGAGATTGGAGCATGCACCAGTTCACACGATCCTAAACACATAGCGGATAAAATAAACGAAATTCTGAAGGATGAAAATAAACTTCAATTGTGGAAAAAAAACACTAAAATTGCATCCGAAAAATTAAATTGGGAAACCGAAGAAAAACAATTGATAGAAGTATACTCTAAATTCCTTTAGAACAGTTTTCCCTTTGAAAATTGGGCATTGGGATTGATCATTATGACAGAACAAAAACATTTACATATAATATCTTTTGATGTTCCTTTTCCGGCTAATTACGGAGGTGTGATCGATGTTTTTTATAAATTAAAAGCATTGCATACACAAGGAATAAAAATTCATTTGCATTGTTTTGAATATGGAAGGGCAGAAGCCTTGAGTTTAGAAAATATCTGTGAAAAAGTATATTACTATAAACGCAAAATGAGCAAACAATTATTATTGAATGCGCTTCCATATGTTGTTATTTCAAGGTCTTCAGAAAAGTTAATGGAGAATTTGATGCGCGATTCCCATCCGGTATTATTCGAAGGATTGCATTCCTGTTTTCATTTGAATGATAAGCGCTTGGACGGAAGAATTAAAATTGTACGAACCCATAATATAGAACACGAATACTATACTAATTTACAAAAAGTAGAAAAGTCTGTTTTCAAAAAAATCTATTTTGGAATGGAAGGCAAAAAATTGGAACGTTTCGAGAAGATATTAAAAAAGGCAGATCACGTTGCAGCCATTTCTCCTGCCGATGCGAAAGAACTGTCGGGCAGATATAAGAACGTACATCACATTACTGCATTTCATCCGAATGAAGAAGTAAAGATCAAAGAAGGAAAAGGTAGTTTTTGTTTATATCATGGAAATTTAGAAGTGGGCGAAAACAATGAAGCGGCTTTATATCTGGTGAATAAAGTGTTTTCGAAAATAAAAAAGCCTTTGATCATTGCAGGAAGAAAACCCTCTGCGGAATTAAAAGCGGCCGTTGCAAACTTTTCACATATCAGCATTAAGGCAAATATTAATACACAGGATATAGATGAATTAATAAAAACTGCTCAGATAAATGCATTGCCTACCTTTCAGGCAACCGGGATAAAATTAAAATTACTGGCGGCATTATTTACAGGGAGGCATTGTCTGGTGAACTCTCCTATGGTTGCCAATACAGGCTTGGAAACTTTGTGTTCCATAGAGGATTCTGCCGAAGGAATGCAAAAGGAAATTTCCCGGTTATTTGATCTTCCATTCGATATGGATGAAAAACAAAAGAGAGAAGCTATTCTTTTAGGTGATTTTTCAAATGCACAAAATGTAAAGAAGTTGGTTAGCCTTTTTTAATTCACCTTCGAATCCACTATCTTTCCATTTTCACATTTTATTGTTCGAGAAGGAAATTTATCAAACATCATAATGTCATGTGTAGCTATAAGAACAGCACGTCCGTTTCTGCTGATCTCTAATAAAAGATTCATAATGCCTTCTGATGTTTCAGGGTCGAGATTACCTGTTGGCTCATCGGCAAGAATTAATTCCGGATCATTCAATAGCGCTCTTGCAATAGAGATACGCTGCTGCTCACCTCCCGAAAGTTCGTGAGGCATTTTAAATCCTTTTGTATTCAGGTGTACTTTTTCCAATACTTCCTGAATTCTTTTTTGCATGGCTTGTTTGTCTTTCCAGCCGGTAGCCTTTAGCACAAACATTAGGTTATCATTTATACTTCTGTCGGTAAGCAATTGGAAATCCTGAAAAACAATCCCTAGTTTCCTTCTTAGAAATGGAATTTCCTTCGGTTTGATGCTTTTCAGGTCGAAGCCTGCAACTGTTCCACTTCCTTCCATCAGATCTAGATCGGCATAAAGGGTTTTTAGTAAACTGCTTTTTCCACTTCCTGTTTTCCCGATCAGATATACAAATTCTCCTTTGTCGATGTTGATAGTCACATTGGTGAGAACCAGATTGTATTTTTGGAAAATAGAAACATTGTTTAAGCTGATGATCGTATCGAGTGCCATTGTTGACCTGTTTTGCCTGTCACATTCCTGCACACAAAATTACGCATATAATGACAAGTTGAAATTAGATTATTCACGAAAATTACTTCATAGGATGATAAGCAATTGTCATTTGAGTACAATACTTTCAACACTAGTGCGTTAATAACTTCCAAATACCTCAACACTTCATGCGGCTATCCTTACTAATTTTACGGTTGTCATCTATTAATCTAAATAATGAACAAGTTAAAAGGGGTTGTATTATCGTTTGTATTGTTTCTTTCGGTTTCTGTTTTTGCGCAAAAAACAGTTCAGCCTACGCATGAAGATTCGGAATTTAAAACAGGGATCGAGCTTTTTCAGAAAGAGAAATATGGGGCTGCTCAAAAAAGTTTTGTGCGAATAATTGAATCTCACAAAGATCCTCAATCCCTTATCCGTATTGATGCGGAATATTATAATGCAATATGTGCCATCGAATTATTCAACAAGGATGGCGAATTGTATCTCAAAGAATTTGTGATTGATCATCCTGAAAGTCAGAAAGTAAAAGCGGCCTATTTCTATCTCGGAAAATACAACTATCGCAAGAAAAAATACAAGGAAGCAATTGATTGGTTTGCCAAAGTAGACATCTACGATCTGACCACAGAAGAACTTGCAGAGTATTATTTTAAAAGAGGATATTGCTTTTTCGAATCGGATAAGTTAGCGGAGGCGAAAAAAGATTTTTATGAAATAAAAGATGTCGACAACAAATATGCGGCAGCGGCAAAATATTATTATGCTCATATTTTGTATGGTGAAAAAAATTATGAAACAGCATTGCCTGATTTTCTAAAGCTGCAAACCAATGAAACTTTTGGTCCTATCGTTCCTTACTATATCGCACAAATATATTTTCTGGAGGGTAAGTATGAGTCTGTAATTAGCTATGCTCCTGCATTGCTGGATTCAGCTGTTACGAAGCGGATTCCTGAGATCGCTAAAATTATTGGCGAATCGTATTATCGTACCTCGAAATACAAAGAAGCAATTCCTTATTTAAAGAAGCATGAGAAAGCTTCCGGAGCGCTTTCCAGAAAAGATAATTATCAACTTGGTTTCGCGAATTATAAAGTAAATGAATATGAAGAGGCTGTTAATTACTTTATTAAAATTGGAAATATTGATGATTCCTTGGAGCAAAGCGCCTTCTATCATATGGCGGATTGTTATATTAAAACAGATAGTAAACAAAATGCACTCAATGCATTTGGTTTGGCTTCTAAATTGGAATTCGACAAAACGATTCAGGAAGAGGCATTATATAATTACGCAAAATTAGCCTATGAGCTGGCCTTTAATCCCTATAATGAGGCCATCAGGGCATTTCAAAAATACATCAAGGATTTCCCGAATGCACCTCATGTGGATGAGGCATATACTTATTTGGCCAACGTATTTATCACCACGAAAAGTTATAAGGATGCGCTGGAAGCCATTGAAAGTATAAAAGTGTTGACTCCGGAATTAAAACAGGCACATCAGAAAGTGGCCTACTATCGCGGGGTTGATCTGTTCAATAATATGGAATATGCAGAAGCGATCAAATTGTTCGATAAATCAAATACCTATTTGTTTGATAAGAACATACGTGCAAATGCGATCTATTGGAAAGCTGAATCTTATTATCGTTTGAAGCAATATCCGGATGCAGTAGATTTTTATCTTGATTATGTTGCGGAGCCGGGAGCAATCGGTAAATCGGAGTTGAGTGAAGCAAATTATAATATCGGTTACTCTTATTATAAATTGAAAGATTATACGAACAGTAATTTGTGGTTCAGGAAATTTGTAACGTTCAAGCCGATGGCGAATGCAAAAAAGATCAATGATGCATACAACCGTATCGGTGACGGTTATTTTATGCAGCGTGATTTCGAAAATGCGATCGAGTATTACGATATTTCCTATAAAATGAAATTGATAGATGCTGATTATGCCTTGTTTCAGAAGGCTTTAGCGAATGGCGTTCAGAAAAAATATGCGGCTAAAATTTCTGATATGAGCACTTTCATCGATAATTATCCAAAATCACCATACATCCAAAAAGCAAAATTTGAATTGGCACAAACGTATTATACAAATAATCAAAATGATCTGGCTTTAAATAACTTTAAGAAATTTATTGATGATTATCCGAACAGTGCTTATGTGAACGTGAGTTTGAGTAAGATCGGTTTGATATACTATGCAAAGAAAGACAATGACAAGGCCCTGATTTTTTTTGATAAATTAATTAAACGTGACAGGAAATCTGCAGAAGCAAACGAAGCTCTCAACACTGTTAAGGCGATCTATACAGCTAAAGGTGATCCGATGGAGTTGGAGAATATATTGAAATCATATGGAGCATTTATTCCGCAAGGAGAACTGGATTCTCTTACCTACAATAATGGGAAGAATCATTATATGGATCAGGATTGCAAAAGTGTTGTCAGTGATTTCGAAAAATATATCTTAAAGTTCCCTGATGGAATATTTATTACGCAGGCAAATTTTTACAAGGCAGAATGTGATTATAAACTAGGTAACACAGATGAAGCTGTAAAAGGCTATTCTTTTGTGATTAGCAGACCTAAGAACGAATTTACAGAGCAATCACTTTATAAAGCATCGGATATTGCTTTCAAGAAACAGGATTATCCGAAGGCAATTGAAATTTATAAGTTGTTGGAGGTGCAGGCAGAAAACCTGAAGAATAGCAATACCGCTATCATAGGATTGTTGCGGTCATATTATAATACTAAATCTTCGGAAGAAATTATAGTATATGCAAATAAGGTGTTGAAGATAGAAAATGTGGATGCACAATTGATCAACGAGGCACATTATGACATTGCACAAACGTATTTAAGTATGCAA
This sequence comes from Bacteroidota bacterium, assembly GCA_947476185.1. Lineage (GTDB taxonomy): Bacteria > Bacteroidota > Bacteroidia > 2-12-FULL-35-15 > 2-12-FULL-35-15 > 2-12-FULL-35-15. Next base: position 5,794 of record CANJPX010000030.1, on the reverse strand, counting down.
AAATTGGATGAGGCGCAAGCAGAATTTCAGTCGGTTGCAAATTCATCCAAGGCAGAAATCGGGACGGAGTCGAAATACAATGTTGCAACTATTTTTTATCAGAAACAAGATTTCAAACAGTCGAAAAAATTGGTTTTTGAGTTGATCAATGGTGATGGTGATTATCCATTCTGGGTGACAAAAGCGATGATTCTATTGGCAGATAATTATGTAGCATTGAAAGATAATTTTCAGGCAAAAGGAATGTTAAAAGGAATTATTGATGAGTCGGACATTCCGGAATTAATAAAAATTGCTCAGGAGAAGTTGGATAAGATTGCTGCTGATGAGGAAGCTGCAAAACAAATAAAAGCTGTTGAAGAACCTATTAAAGTTGAGTTTGAAGGGAATTCCCCACAGCAAAATAAATTATTTACAGATCCTGCAACAACAACGCCACCGGTGAATGAAGGAGAACCTAAACATGAATAACAGATCATTAAAATATAGTTTGTTTGTAGTTGCAATTTGTTTTAGTGCGATCTCGAAGTTGCATTCTCAAACGGAATTGGATCCGATGCAGATCATAAGTATTGGTGCCTATACACCAGTAATTACGGATGCAAATAAAATCCCTGAAAATCCGGTAGTAAACGATTCCACAAAAAAATTGAAGGTAGATGGGTATTCCATCAATTCGAAGAAGATCGCTTCATCCTATGATGTCGAGCCCATTGAAGCTGCACAAATGGTTGGTGAGCCCCTGACAAAATTATATAATGGATTGGTGAAAATTGGGATGGGTAATTATAAAACGCCTTATGGTGAGGTGTGGTACAATAATTTACGTTCGAAGGAATATGCTTACGGATTACGTTTAAAACATTTGTCATCCCAAACAACGCTTGCAGATTACGGTTTTGGCGGATTCAGTGATAATGAAGTGGGTTTTTATGGAAAGAAATTTTTGAAAGAGCATACCTTGTCGGGTGATTTTGATTATACCAGAAATGTTGTTCATTTTTACGGATACGATACAAAAGTTTATACAATACCAAAGGAGAACAGAGACACGACAATTCAACGTTTAAATTACTTTTCTGCAAATGCGGAGTTAAAAAGTCATTATTCAAAAGCAGAAAGATATAACCATGATGTGCGATTGAGCGGTTATAACCTACAAGACTCTTATAAATCTGCCGAGAGTAATTTTAAGGCGAGTGGCTTTGTTCAGACTGTTGTTCTGAAAGAAATGTTGAAAGTGAATGGATCCGTAGATTATTATAATTATAGGACAGCAGCTGATACAATAAATAATACCATCATTACTATCAACCCGAATTTTATTTCTAAAGGGGAAAAATATAGCGTAAGTCTTGGTATAACAGGGGCGATGGATATTTTCATAAAGTCGAAATTTTATTTTTATCCCAACATCGATCTCAGTTATAATATTGTGGATAATATTATTATTCCGTATGCCGGTGCTTTCGGGAAAATTCAGAAAAACAGTTTTAAAGCGATAAGCGATGAAAATCCTTTTGTGCTCTCTGATCTTAAAATGAATAATTCAAATCACAAATACGAGATATTTGGGGGCTTAAAGGGCACATTGTCATCAACTGTTGCGTACAATGCACGAGTTGCTTATTCGAATATTGAAAATATGGCGATGTTTGTTAATGATACAATTAATAAAATGGCAAATCGTTTTGATATCATCTATGATGATGCAAAAGTGTTAAACATCAGAGGTGAAGTGACTTATCAGTTAAGAGAAAAATTGAGAATAAATTTGCGTGGAGATTATTTTAGTTATAAGATGGTTACAGAGCAAAAAGCCTGGTATAAGCCTCAGTTGGAGGTAGCGCTATCGGCAAACTATAATTTGAAAGATAAGATCGTAGCAAGAGTAGATCTTTTTTATATCGACAATCAATATGCAAGAACATTTATTTCTGATACTACTTCATTGACCGGTAAAAAGTTAATAGCACAAGAATTAACAGGTGTTTTTGATGTGAATGTTGGTCTGGAATACCGTTATACAAAGAAGCTGGGTTTCTTTTTGAACTTCAATAATATTGCAAACTTTAGATATTACCGTTACAATAATTATCCTACACAGCGCATTGGTTTCATGGGAGGATTATCTTACTCATTTTAATCGAATTTTTGGTTAACCCATAGTTCAAATATCCAAATTTTAGGGCTTTTTTTTGTTAACTAAATGTTAATAAAACTAGGCTTTTTTATTCTCCTGAAACACCACTATTTACGCGGTAAAAAGCTATATTTGTTAGCTGCAAAAAAAGCATAGAAAATAGAAAGAAATTATGGAAGAAACAGTAAATGGAAATTTATCAAAACCATCAGATTATTCAGCTGATAGTATTCAGGTATTAGAGGGTTTAGAAGCGGTACGTAAACGTCCGTCGATGTATATTGGCGATACAGGTCAAAAAGGATTGCATCATTTGGTTTATGAAGTGGTCGATAATTCAATTGATGAGGCCTTAGCAGGTCATTGTAAGAATATCTTCGTTACGATCAACGAAAACAACTCAATAACTGTAAAGGATGATGGACGTGGGATCCCGACAGATTATCACGCAAAAGAGAAAAAATCGGCTTTAGAGGTGGTAATGACTGTGCTGCATGCCGGTGGTAAATTTGATAAGGATTCATATAAAGTTTCCGGTGGATTGCATGGGGTAGGGGTTTCTTGTGTGAATGCACTTTCTACCCTTTTGACTGTGAATGTTCACAGAAATGGAAAAGAATATATTCAGGAGTATAATATCGGAAAGCCATTATATCCTGTTAAGGAAGTTGGTCCAACGGATTATAGAGGAACCATCGTAACGTTTTTGCCAGATGCAACTATTTTCAATACTACAGTTTATCATTATGATATTATTGCAGCACGCTTGCGCGAACTTTCATTTTTGAATAAAGGAATACGTGTTAATTTAACAGATGTTCGCGAGAAAGATGAGAACGGAAATCATCGTTCGGAGGAGTTTTATTCGGAAGGTGGATTAAAGGAATTTGTTAGTTACCTGGATGCAACACGCGAAAGGCTTATCGATGATGTGATCTATATGGAAGGCGAAAAAAACGGTATACCTGTTGAAGTTGCCATGATGTATAACACATCGTATTCAGAAAATTTACATACCTATGTGAATAATATTAATACGCATGAAGGTGGTACTCACTTGGCAGGTTTCAGAAGAGGTTTGACACGAACTTTAAAATCGTATGCAGAAAAATCCGGTTTGCTTGCAAAAGTAAAATTGGAAATAAATGGTGATGACTTCCGTGAAGGTTTAACTGCTGTTATCTCTGTAAAAGTTCAGGAGCCGCAGTTTGAAGGGCAAACAAAAACCAAGTTGGGTAATAATGAGGTGATGGGTGCTGTTGATATTGCGGTAAGTGAAATGCTTAATAATTATTTGGAAGAGCATCCGAAGCAAGCGCGTCAAATTGTAGATAAAGTTATTCTTGCCGCGACAGCTCGTCATGCTGCACGTAAAGCGCGTGAATTGGTTCAACGTAAAAGTGTTTTAACCGGAAGCGGATTGCCGGGTAAACTTTCCGATTGTTCTGAGTCAGATCCTTCTATTTGCGAATTGTATTTAGTCGAGGGAGATTCTGCGGGGGGGACAGCTAAACAAGGACGTAATCGTGCATTTCAGGCTATTCTGCCATTAAGAGGTAAAATTCTTAACGTAGAAAAAGCGATGGAATATAAAATTTATGATAATGAGGAGATAAAAAATATATTCACAGCATTGGGTGTTTTTCGGGGTACTCCGGAAGATGATCGTGCATTAAATATTTTGAAATTACGTTACCATAAAATAGTCATCATGTGTGATGCCGATGTCGATGGTAGTCATATTACAACGTTGATTTTGACATTCTTCTTCCGTCATATGAAGGAGCTAGTTGAAAATGGATATATCTATATCGCAACACCTCCTTTGTATTTGGTGAAGAAAGGTAAGGAGCAGAGGTATTGCTGGACAGAAGAAGAAAGATCTGCTCACGTAAAAGAATTAGCCGGAGGTGAAGGAAAAGAAAGCACTGTTGGAATCCAACGTTATAAAGGTTTGGGAGAGATGAATGCTGAGCAATTATGGCAGACAACAATGAATCCTGAATTCAGAACCTTACGTCAAGTAACGATAGATAGCGCAGCAGAAGCAGATAGAATATTTTCTATGCTGATGGGAGATGAAGTTCCTCCTCGTAGGGAATTCATTGAAAAGAATGCAAAGTATGCAAAGATTGATGTTTAATCGGGTCAACTGAAAATAAAAAAGCTTCGTAAATTATTACGAAGCTTTTTTTTATTCAAATAGTTTAATTATTTTTTCTCTTTCTTAACCGAAGTTTTTGGAGTATTTAATTCTGGAGCTTTTGAAGGCTCAACAGGTTGCTTCTCTAGGCTATAGAACATTCCTGCTTCTTTCGGTTGATTGTACAATACAGGGATTAGGTATTTTCCTCTGTCCTCACCTTTATCCACTTCATTCAAAATAGCATCTGGATTTTTTTGTACATATGGGTCGTTACGATCAGCGTAAACTACCCATGAAACTTTTTGTCCAGGTTTACCACCTGCGATTTCGAATTTTCTGTTTGTGATTTCGGATTTGATATACAAATCTGCTTTCGCTCCAATTGCAGTTAAATTGTAACTGAAGTTGATGTTGATTGCATCAAAATAATCAGGCAATTCAACAGTTGCTTCACCGTTTGCATCTAGAACAATATTTCCTCTGTATACATTCAAAACTTCATTGGATTCAATTGAAAAATGTCTCAAGAATTTGTTTGAAGGATCAAGTGGATGATCAATACAAAAAGCTTTTAATCCAGAAGCACCTAAATCTCCGTTTGCGAAAACTCCGAAACCAAGTGCTGTATTAAATTGATTCACAACTGGCTCTTGTCCTAAAACACCATAAGCAGTAGCTCCTGTACCTGTTGTAAAACCGGTAACACCTTTTGCATTGTTGTTACCTCCACCAAGTGCTTGTCCGGTTAAACCAACCGTTGCACTATTTGCTAAACTCGCTAAGAAAACACCACCAGTTACACCACCTGCTTGTCCCCATACTGCTGCTGCATTGGTAGCTGCTGCTGTGTTAGCTAATTGAGATGAAAACAACGCTTGATTTATAGAAGCCGCATTATTTTGTTGCACTTCTGTTGAACGGCCAGTTCCATTTGTAATTGACCATAGTGCAGTTCCTGCACTTGCTGCATTTGTTATTTGGAATGTTCCTCCATTTCCTAATCCAGCATTTTGTCCGATTACGGCATCTGAAGCTGCTGTTCCAGTATTGGAAATAGTTCCCCAAACACCAACACCTGTTAAACCATTCGATCCAACAACACCGGTACCGCTTGCATCATTATCTCCCCAAACCCCAATACCAGAAGATGTGGAAGCCCCTAAAACACCTTCACCTGTAGTTGTATTTTCACCATAGATTCCAGAAACAGGGAAAGCAGCGGCACTGTATCCGCTAATAGGATACGCTAATGAAGCGGTTGTGTTTATAGCACCTGTTGCTCCAAAACCATATACAGAGAAAACGTCTGTAGTTGGACTAACAGAAGAAGCTGCATTAATAATTACGTTTCCTGTAGCCACAGAACCTAATACACGCATACGTTCGAAACCGGCAGTTGTTCCTCGGGTTTTAACAATGAAATCAACGTTGTCGTTTGTGCCAATATAATTTGTTCCTGCAACAAGTGTAGAGTTCCCTGTAGTTAGCCAAGCACCGTTTGTTGA
>CANJPX010000029.1 GCA_947476185.1 Bacteroidota bacterium | reverse complement strand
CGAACACGATACCTTAGAAACCACCGGTGTCAATTATTTTGATCTGAATGTGAAACATGTTAACGGGCGGATCACAGATATAAAATTTGAACAGGATACTATTCATGCAACAATCGATTATCTGGCAGCTGTTGAGAAAAGCGGATTTATTCTACAGAATTTAAGTTGTTATGTTAATTTAAGTTCGGTTGGAATGAAACTGGACGAATTAAAAATAAAAACTCCTGAGAGTGAATTATCTACTGACCTGAGTTTTAAATATAATAATTACAGAGCCTTTCTGGACTTTATTGACGAAGTAAAAATTAAGGCCGAGTTTGATCATTCCCATGTTGAGATGAGCGATATCGCTTATTTTGCTCCCCAGTTGAAAGGTATTTACAGAAACATCACAGTCACGGGAAAAGTTAGTGGGAAAGTGAGTGATTTGAAAGGTAAGGATATGGATCTGAAAATTGGTTCAAATACTGAATTTATTGGCGATGTAACCTTGACAGGCTTACCGCATATTGACGAGACGCTTATTTATCTTAACGTTGTAAAACTTACAACGAATTATGCTGATCTCGAAGAAATTCCTATTCCGCCTTTCGAGGATCATAAAACATTAAATGTTTCATCTGACATAGCAAAGTTAGGGAACATGAATTTTAAAGGGACGTTTACCGGTTTGTACAATGATTTTTATGCATATGGAAAATTTTCTACTGCTTTAGGTAGTTTATCTTCCGATCTATCTGTCCGACATGATATAGAAAAAAATATAGAGGTGTATAAGGGGAAATTAAAATCCAACAGTTTTGATTTTGGGAAATTTTTCGGTGCAACCTATTTAGGAAAAGCTACGGTAAATGTTGATATCGATGGCTCAGGCCTGACACTTGCGGATGTTTCAGCAAAATTGACCGGGACTGTAAATTCTGTAGAGTTCAATAATTATACCTACCAGAATATTGCAATAGAAGGAAGTCTTGCAAATAAAATATTCAATGGAAGGCTGAACGTGAAAGATGATAATATTGATTTTGATTTTATAGGGGATGTTGATTTTACAGGTAACCTGCCGAAGCTTGATTTTATAACAACCTTGAATAAGGCGGATCTTGTGGCACTTCATTTTATAAAGTCAGACAAAAAAACCGATCTTTCCACACAGTTAATAATTAATTTGGAAGGAAATACGATCGATAATATGATCGGGCATATAAATTTTGATAATACGATCTATAAACAAAATGATGAACTATTTAAGTTAAGTGTTTTTGACCTTAGTTCGCAGGAAAAAAATGGTTTTAAAACCCTGAGTTTAAACTCTGACTTTGCTGATGCTAAGATCACTGGACTTTTTACTTTATTGCAAATGCCGGGTGAAGTAGAAGATATTTTACATAAATACCTGCCTTCCTTTTTTCATAATACCGATGAAAATAATTTGGTTCATGAAAATTTTGAATATTCAATTCAGTTTAAGAAACCAGATACTTTTACACGATTATTTCTGCCTGGGATAACGATCGCACCTAAAACATTTATTAACGGAAGTTTTACTTCAAATAATGATCAATTTAAGTTAAATGGAGGATCACCAAAGTTGAACCTATACGGTTTTATTTTAAAAAACTGGATAGTGGATGCAAATACGAATGAAAATGAGTTGGATTTTAATACCGGCAGCGAGCGTTTATTATTATCTGATAGTACAGGGTTAACAGATTTTGGGATTCATACGATCACCCATTCTGATAGTGTGAATGTTGAACTTGTTTGGAATAGTAGAACGGTTAAAGAATATAGAGGTGATGTAAAAGCATTTTTGAATTTTCAGCCGGATCAAAAAATTGAATTCAAGATCTTACCTTCTTTGATGATCATTTCCGATTCGGTTTGGACCGTGGATAAAGATAATAATGTATTAATCGATACCTCTCACATCAGTATCAGAGATCTTGAATTTAATAATGGAAATCAACGGGTTTCAGTTGGTGGCGTTATTTCTGATGATAGAAAAGATCAGATAAAATTAAATTTAAATGAATTTAATTTAGATAATATTAACTTATTCACAACTTCCAAAGGAATAAATTTCAAAGGAGTCGTAAATGGTGAATCCATAATTAATGATGTTTACCACGATATGATCTTGACAAGTGATCTTAATTTTAAATCACTTTTCGTAAATGATAATGAGATAGGAAATGGGGATGTTGCCAGTGTGTGGGATAAAACAAAAGAAGCCCTTTATCTTCACGGTTCATTTACAAAAGAAGCAATTCCTAATATTTTATTTGCAGGATATTATTATCCTAAGAAAGATGATAATAATATTGACATGGAAGTAAATCTTCAAGCAGTAAAAATGCAAATGTTCAAACCTTTTGTTGAGGAATACTGTTCAGATTTCGAAGGTTTATTATCAGGAAATGTAATCATAAAAGGGTCTATTAAAAAGCCTGAATTGAGCGGGATGCTGAATGTGAATGCTCAAAAAGTACGAGTTAATTATTTGAACACGTTGTATAAATTTAATCACGATATTGTTATTGATAACAATTCGTTCGGTATTGAAAATATGGTTCTTTATGATATCCCAAATAATAATAAAGCAATTGTAACGGGAAAGGTATATCATGATAATTTCAAGAATTTTCAGCTGGATATTGATATCAAGGCAAATAAATTTATGTGTTTGAATACAACCGAGGCAGATAATAGTTTGTATTACGGACAAGCATTTGTGACCGGTGTTGTTAACATTTTTGGTTTTGTGAACAACGAGATTTTTATTGATGCAAATGTAAAAACTGAAAAAGTAACTTCTGTAGATAAGTCGGATAAGGTTAATATTTTATCTAAAACGGAACTCACGAAATTTTATATCCCATTAGGCGGAACGTCTGAAGTGAGTCAAAATGACTTTATTACTTTTATTAAGAAAGATAGTTCATTAAAAGTAAATGATAATTATAAAGTTTCCCTAGGAGGTTTGGTTTTAAATTTTGATCTTGATATGACGCCGGATGCTGAAGTTCAGCTGATCTTCGATCAAAAAGTAGGTGATGTGATAAAGGCAAGAGGTCGTGGAAATTTAAATTTGAAAATTGAAAAAGGAGAGTTTAAAATGTATGGCGATTATTTGATTGAAAATGGAGACTATTTATTTACACTTCAAAACATCATCAATAAAAAATTCGATCTTAAAAAGGGCGGAACAATCAAATGGAGTGGTATTCCATATAAAGCAGATCTGAATATCAGCGCTGTTTATAAAGCAAGGGCGCCTATTAAAATATTTTTCCCTGAAGATTCCACCAATACAGCGTATAAGAAAAGATACCCTGTTGATGTTGGAATGAATATGACCGGAGACTTGCTGTCACCTGCTATTGGCTTTGATATAGGTTTGCCAACTGTTGACGCATCAACACGGCAAACAATTTTGAGTTATATAAATAATGACGCGGAAGTGAACCGCCAGGTTTTTTCATTGCTGATCTTAAATAGTTTTGTAACACCTTATCAATTGAGCAGCTCCGGTGGAGGCGGTCCGAATGTTGCCGATGCGGGATTTGCAAACACAAGTGAAATGCTTTCCAATCAACTAAGTAATATGCTCAGTAAAATAAGTAATGATTTTGATATCGGTGTGAATTATCGTCCCGGTGTTACATCAATTTCAAAAGATGAGTTGGAGGTGGCATTGTCTACTCAATTATTTAACGATAAATTATCTGTTGAAGGAAACATCGGTAATAGTACTAATTCACAAAATGCAAACAACTTAGTTGGGGATGTGAATGTTGACTATAAGATTACAGATGATGGAAAGGTTCGGGTAAAGGCTTTCAATAAAGCGAATGATAATAGTCAAGCTGCTGTCAATGGTGCGTATACACAAGGTGTAGGTATCTTTTACAGAGAAGAATTTAATACGATAGGCGAGTTGTATAAACAATATTTGCGGACCATGAAGGGGTGGAAGGGAAGTGGTAAGAAAAAGGACGAAGAAACGATTCCTCTTGAATAAAAAAAGATCCTGCAATTTGCAGGATCTTTTTTTATCGGTTTAATCAAATTTTAAAATATGCCCCAATTTATCGCGTTTGGTTTGAAGATAAAATTTATTGTGTTCATTTGGTTCAATTTGAATAGAAACATTTTCAACGATCTCTAATCCGTAACCGATCAATCCGGCACGTTTCTTCGGATTGTTACTCATCAAGCGGATCTTTGAAACACCAAGGTCTCTCAATATTTGCGCACCAACACCGTAATCGCGTTCATCGGCTTTAAAGCCAAGGTCTTCATTTGCTTCAACAGTATCTCTTCCTTCTTCCTGTAATTTATATGCTTTCAGTTTATTCAGCAATCCAATACCGCGACCTTCCTGGTTCATATACACGATAACGCCTTTTCCAACTTTCTCGATCATTTCCATTGATCTGTGAAGCTGCTGTCCGCAATCGCATCTGCATGATCCGAAAATATCACCGGTTAAGCAAGAGGAGTGAACACGAACCAAAACAGGTTCATCTTTATCCCATGTTCCTTTTATTAATGCAAGATGTTCAAGGTCGTCAGTAGTTTGGCGATAGGCTACGAGATCAAAATCACCCCATTGCGTAGGCATTTTAACCTGAACATTTCTTGTGATGATCGATTCGTTCTTAATTCGATATGCGATCAGATCTTCGATAGAAATTATTTTAAGGTTATGTTTTTTTGATATTTCAAGAAGCTGTGGCAAACGGGCCATGGTACCATCTTCATTCATGATCTCCACCAATGCTCCTGCCGGTTCGAATCCGGCCAAACGTGCAAGGTCGACTGTAGCCTCAGTATGACCGGCTCTGCGAAGAACTCCACCTTTTTTAGCTTTCAAAGGGAAAATATGGCCGGGTTTACCCAATTCTTCAGGTTTAATTGCAGGATTGATTAATGCTTTGATCGTTTTCGAACGATCGGAAGCTGAAATCCCGGTGGTACAGCCGTATCCAAGCAGATCAACAGAAACGGTGAATGCGGTAGAATGTTCGGCAGTATTATTTGTAACCATCATTTCCAATCCCAATTCAGCACAACGCTGTTCTGTTATTGCCGAACAGATAAGTCCGCGGCCGTAAGTCGCCATAAAATTAATTACTTCGGGAGTGGCATTTTCAGCGGCAGTAAGGAAATCACCTTCATTCTCACGGTTCTCATCATCCACAACGATGATCACTTTTCCAGCTTTTAAGTCGGCAATTGCTTCTTCAATGGTATTTAATACAGAATGCATTTTTATAGTATTAGAATACAAAGATAATAAAAAACAACAGTTTTTGCTTGTTTGTAGAGGATTTATAGCCAAAAATACTCTTAAAGTAATAGTCTTTTTGGCCTTTCCGGGACAAATTCAAATACCGTATTTATTAAACGAGAAATTGCAAAAGGTTATCATTTCTGTTTAAATATTCATATTGAAAACCCGATTCTGATAATCTGATTTTTAATAATTTCAGATCTTCAGGATGTTTTATTTCCAATCCAACCAAAGCAGGTCCGTTTTCACGATTATTCTTTTTCATATATTCAAAGTGAACGATGTCATCCTGATTCCCTAAAACATTGGAAACAAATTCTTTCAAAGCACCAGCGCGTTGAGGAAATCGAATCACAAAAAAATGTTTAAGACCTTCATACAAGAGTGAACGTTCTCTTATCTCTTCCGTGCGCATGATATCGTTGTTACTTCCGCTCATGACACAAACTACATTTTTTCCTTTTAAAGTATCTTTCAGAAAATGTAAAGCCGTTACAGTAAGTGCACCTGCAGGTTCAACAACTATTGCTTGTCTGTTATACAGATCCAATATAGTTGTGCATACTTTACCTTCCGGTACAAGAACAATTTCGTTCAATTTATTTTTACAGATCTCAAAAGTTAAGTCTCCGACTTTTTTTACTGCAGCACCATCAACAAATTTATCTATCTCTTGTAGTTCGGTATTATATCCATTTTGAATGGATGTTTTCATGGACGGTGCACCTTCAGGTTCAACGCCAATAATTTTTGTTTCAGGACTGAGCATAGAAAAATAGGTAATCATGCCTGCAGCCAATCCTCCGCCACCAATAGGAACGAGTAAATAATCGATATTGAAGTTAGCATCATCCATAATTTCTTTCGCAACTGTAGCTTGTCCTTCGATCACTTTTTCATCATCGAAGGGATGAACAAAAATAGCTCCATTAGATGAACAAAATTCCTTGGAAGCTTTAAAAGCATCATCATAGGTATCGCCAACTAAAATTATTTCCACATGCTCTTTTCCAAAAAGTTTTACCTGATTTACTTTTTGTAAAGGAGTTGTAAAAGGCATGAAGATGGTGCCGCGGATATTTAATTTTTTGCAGGAAAAAGCCACACCTTGTGCGTGGTTCCCTGCACTTGCGCATACAACACCTTTCGATCTTTCATTTTCTGATAAAGAACTGATTTTATTGTAGGCTCCGCGAAGTTTATAGGAGCGGACAACTTGCAGGTCTTCCCTTTTTAAATAAACATTACACCCGAACTCTTCGCTCAACTGAAAGTTATGTTGCAATGGAGTATGAAATGCCACTCCATTTAAATTTTCTGCCGCGGCATTTATTTTTTCTACTGTTAGTTTCATGGTCTTAATTTTCTGACAGCAGCTCCTGCTTGCCACAATTCTGATTCTCTTATTTCTTTTAATTCTTTTTCAAGGTTTTCTCTGTATTCAGGTTTACTGCCTTCAGCGATCACCCTTGCCGCTTCTTTTCCTGAGGCAACAGATTCATATAGTTCCCTGAATACAGGAGCTGTAGCGTCCCTGAATTTCCCTTTCCAATCCAATGCTCCTCGTTGGGCTGTCACGGAGGTATTTGCAAACATCCAATCCATACCATTTTCAGCAACCAATGGCATTAAACTTTGAGTCAATTCTTCCACCGTTTCATTAAATGCTTCAGAAGGAGAATGTCCTTTTTCTCTTAAAATATTAAATTGTGCTTCGAATAATCCTGCCAAGGCACCCATCAATACTCCCCGCTCACCGGTAAGATCTGAGTAAACCTCTTTTTTAAAATTCGTTTCAAATAAATATCCGGAGCCAACACCTATCCCTAAAGCCAATACTCTGTTGTTTGCATTGCCTGTTGCATCTTGAAAGACCGCATAACTTGAATTCAATCCTTTGCCATTAACAAAAAGTCTTCTCAAAGAAGTACCGGAGCCTTTTGGAGCAACAAGAATAACATCCACATCAGCCGGCGGAACGATCCCTGTTTTTTCGTGAAATGTTATTCCGAAACCATGCGAGAAATAAAGGGCTTTTCCTTTTGTCAAAAATGGTTTTATCACTGGCCAAGATGCTATTTGTCCAGCATCGGATAACAGGTATTGTATTATGGTGGCACGTTTACAAGCTTCTTCAATTTCAAATAAATTGTCACCTTCCACCCAACCATCTGCCAAAGCCTTGTCCCAGCTTTTGCCACCTTTGCGTTGACCAACAATTACATTGATGCCATTATCTTTTAAATTTAATGATTGTCCGGGACCTTGCACTCCGTATCCGATAACGGCTACGGTTTCATTTTTTAATACTTCTCTGGCTTTTTCCAGAGTAAATTCTTCTCGTGTTACAACGTTCTCTAAAACGCCTCCAAAATTTATTTGTGCCATGTTAATTATTATTAAAGTGTTTGATTGTTATTTTACTGTTATTTTCTAATTCTTTTAAATAGGTTGTTAATGTTTTCATTGGCTTAGTGACAGCTACCTTACCGCTTCTGGCATATTCGAGCATTCCGAATATTTCGAGGCTGTTGAATAAGTTTAAAATTTCCATTTCATCACCTGTTTTTTCAACCACGATGTAATCGGAAGAAATACTGACTATCCTTGCATTATTTTCATGTATAATCTTTGAAAACAGATCATTTTGGTTTAACGCTTCCGCAGAGATCTTGTACAAAGCAATTTCTCTGAATATTATTTCAGAATTCTCATGATAGAAAGCTTTTAGAACTTCGACCTGTTTATCAATTTGTGTGATCAGTTTTGTAATGGTCTCTTCTGATACTGAAACAACTATTGTATATCTGTATATTCCTTTGACCTCGCTTTCACTTGCCGTGATGCTAAGGATATTGATATGTCTGCGTGTGAAGATGATCGTGATCCTGTTTAACAAACCAATTCTGTCTTCTGTGAAAATTGATATCGTGTAGGTTGTTCTCATTTTATTTATTCTAATATTATTTCTGATACTCCTGCACCTGTTGTGATCATTGGAAAAACATTTTCCTCATTTTCAACAACTACTTCAAGGATATATGCTTCGTTTGAATCCAGCATTTCTTTAATTGACTCATTAAGATCTTCTCTTTCCGATACTTTCTTTCCTTTTATCCCATAACCTTTTGCGATGGCTATGAAATCAGGGTTTTTCATTTCAGTAAAAGAATATCTTCTGTCAAAAAATAACTGTTGCCACTGACGAACCATTCCTAAAAAATTATTATTCAGCACTATAATTTTCACTGCGATATTACTTTGCATGATCGTACCCAATTCCTGAATGGTCATTTGAAAACCACCATCACCAATAACTGCCACCACTTGTTTTTCAGGTTTAGCTATTTTTGCTCCTATTGAAGCAGGTAGTCCGAATCCCATAGTACCTAGTCCGCCCGAAGTGACATTCGTATTTGTATCATTGAATTTATAATAACGTGTGGTTATCATTTGATGTTGGCCAACATCCGTAACAACGATCGCTTTTCCTTTACTTTGTTTATAAAATTTATCAATTACCTCCGACATTCTGATCTTTTCTGTTGTTGGTTCTATCGCATTGTTGATGACTTTTTCTAATTCTATCTCGTGGCATTCCACAAATCTATCCAGCCATTCTTTTCTGTTTTTTGTTTTTATCAATGGCAATAATAATTCTAATGCTTCTTTCGCATCCCCTAAAACAGGAACTTCGGCAGGAATGATCTTATTGATTTCAGATGGGTCGATCTCAAAATGTATCACTTTTGCCTGCTTCGCATATTTGTTCACATTCCCTGTAACTCTGTCATCAAAGCGCATTCCTATAGCGATCAGAACATCGCATTCATTTGTCAGAAGGTTTGGCCCATAGTTACCATGCATTCCTAAATAGCCAACATACAATTCGTGTTGAGCCGGAAATGCTGATAATCCAAGTAGAGTAGAAGCAACCGGTATGTTTCCTTTTTCGGCAAGAGCGAGTAATTGATTTTGCGCATTTGAAAGCAACACTCCGTGTCCGCAAAGTATGAATGGTCTTTTTGCATCATTGATAAGTGCTGCAGCTTGTTTAACACTTTCGGTATTTATTTTCGGATAAGGAAAATAACTTCTTATGCTGTGGCATTTCTCATAATTATAAACCGTTTTTCCGAATTGAGCATCCTTGGTTATATCAACAAGTACAGGGCCAGGACGGCCAGTAGTTGCAATATAAAATGCTTTTGCAATTGCCGGAGCTATTTCAGATGCATTCGTTACCTGTATATTCCATTTTGTTACCGGCATTGATATTCCAACTACATCTGTTTCTTGAAATGCATCTGTTCCTAAAAATTGCGAGGAAACTTGTCCGGTTATACAAACCAATGGAGTTGAATCTATTTGAGCATCCGCAATTCCTGTTATGAGGTTTGTAGCACCCGGTCCGGATGTTGCAAACACGACTCCCGGTTTTCCGGAAACTCTGGAATAACCCTGTGCAGCATGTGTAGCACCTTGTTCATGACGAACGAGATAATGGTTCAATTTATCTGTATAATCATATAAGGCATCATACACGGGCATTATTGCCCCACCGGGATAACCAAAAACATCTTTTACACCTTCATCTAAAAGTGCTAGTATTAGTGCTTCCGCACCTGTAACTTCTTTATTATATTTATTGTGTATCATTTTATTTATCTGTTAAACAACCTGTACTGGCCGAACTAACCAGCTTTGCATATTTAAATAAAACGCCTTGTTTTATTTTTAATTCCGGTTGCTGCCAATGTTTTTTTCTTTCAAATAATTCTTTTGCCGAAAGTTTCAGATCGATCGAGTTTTTAACTGCATCGATTGTAATTATATCACCTTCTTTCACCAATGCGATCGGGCCACCGTCAAATGCTTCGGGACAGACATGTCCGACCACAAAACCGTGTGTACCACCTGAAAAACGACCATCTGTTATAAATGCAACACTGCTTCCTAATCCTGCTCCTATCAATGCGGATGTAGGTTTCAACATTTCGGGCATTCCAGGTCCGCCTTTCGGTCCTTCATTCCTTATCACAACAACATGTCCTGCTTTTACTTTACCTTCTCGTATTCCTGTGATACATTCAAATTCATTTTCAAAAACGATTGCCGGACCGGTAAACAATTCACCTTCTTGTCCTGTTATTTTTGCTACCGCTCCTTCCGGAGCTAAGTTGCCATATAGTATTCTTAAGTGACCTGATGCTTTCAAAGGTTTTTCTATTGGCAATATCACATCTTGTGAAGAAGGCATAGCAGGGACATTTTCTAAATTTTCTTTTATAGTTTTTCCGGTTACCGTCAGACAGTCACCTTGCAAGAATCCTTTTTCCAAAAGATATTTCATCAATGAAGGTATTCCACCCAATGCAAAAATGTCTTCCATAAGATATTTTCCGCTTGGCTTCAGATTGGCAAGTACAGGAGTCTTTTCGTTGATGCGCGTTATGTCCTCCATTGTAAAATCGATGTTTGCTGTTTTAGCCATTGCTATTAAATGAAGAACTGCATTTGTAGAACCTCCTAAAACAACAACAACTGTAAGGGCATTTTCAAATGATCTTTTTGTCAGGATATCGGAAGGTTTCAGATCTTTTTCCAAAAGGACTCTCAAATAGTTGCCGGCATTTTCACACTCTTCTTTTTTCTTAGTACTTAATGCAGGATTGGATGAACTGTATGGAACGGATAATCCCAAGGCTTCTATGGCGGATGCCATAGTATTCGCTGTATACATTCCACCGCATGCTCCCGCACCGGGACAAGCATTTTTTATAATGCCTTTAAAATCTTCATCATTTATTTTGCCTGCATATTTTTCGCCGAGTGCTTCAAACGCAGAAACGATATTCAGTTTCTTTCCTTTATAATTTCCGGATGCGATTGTTCCTCCATACACCATTAATGATGGACGGTTTAATCGTATCATCGCCATGGTTACGCCGGGCATATTTTTATCGCAACCTGCTATGGTGATCAATCCATCGTAGTAATGTGCAGCAGTAACTGCTTCAACCGAATCCGCAATTATTTCACGTGATACAAGTGAATACCTCATCCCTTCAGTACCATTTGTGATACCGTCACTTATTCCAATTGTATTAAATTGTAATCCAACGAGTCCGCTTTTTTGAACTCCTTCTTTCACATATTTGGAAAGTAAATTCAAATGCATATTGCAAGTGTTTCCTTCATACCATGTGGATGCGATGCCGACCTGTGCTTTATTCATATCTTCATCCGTAAAGCCGACACCATAAAGCATTGCTTGTGATGCCGGTTGTGACTCGTCCTGAGTAACTGTTTTGCTGTAACGATTTAAGTTCATGATTTGATTTTTATACTAATGAGAAATTTCCGAATTCATTAAAAGCAACTCTTCTTAAATATTTTCTTTGTAAAAGTGACCCTAGGGAATCTTCCCATTTTAATTTAAAAGGTACTCTGTCCAATGAATTTATTTCAGCAACCTCAGCAGCTGTGCCTGTAAAAAATGCACTATCGGCACCTTTTACATCTTCAGCTGTAAAATATTTTTCCACTATTCTTATTCCTAATTCTTCACACAATTCAAACATAGTGGCACGTGTGATGCCGGGCAAAATGTTACCTAGTGGAGAAGTAAAAAGCGTACCCTCTTTTTCAAAAAAGAAATTAGCACCAGGCCCTTCCGCAACATTTCCATTCATATCTAATAATAAAGCTTCGTCAAAACCTTTTTGTTTCGCTTCGGTAGTTGCCAATATTGAATTTACATAATGACCGGTCACTTTTGCTTCAACATAGCAGGACTTTGGATTTGGCCGTTGGTAGGAGGATATCATTACATCCAAAGAGCCATTGCCTAAATATTTTCCCCATTCCCAAGCACATAATAATACATTTACTTCATCAGTGGGTGTGAGAGACATGTTCGCTCCGGCAAAAACCAGCGGGCGTATATATGCATTTTCTAAATTATTTTTTTCTAAAAGCAGATAGGTTAGCCGGGTAAATTCTTCCACCGAGTAATTTACTTTCATATGCATTTTTTTTGCAGAGAATAAAAGACGTTCATAATGTTCCTCTGATTTGAAAATTCTTGTCCCATCAGGTGTGGAGTAGGAGCGAATTCCTTCAAATACGCCACTACCATAATGCATGGTTTGTGAATATGGGCTTACCATAAGTTCATTGGCTTTAAGCCATTTACCGTTATAAAATACGATTGTGTTGTTGTTGTAATACATGTGTTTTGTTTTTGATTATTGGCTAAAATAAAAAGCCCAACTCATTTCTGAGAAGGGCTTTTGTGGGCAAAAGAGGTTCTTCTCATCCTGGCGAATGAATAATAATGACAGATATTTGAATTTTTCTTTTCATTTTGGTAAAATAAAAAAAGCCTTTCCGTAAGGAAAGGCTTTCTATAAAACATAGCAATATCCTCTCCCTTATGGGGTTTGAATAATGACAATAATATATAAGTTCTGTGTTTTCATTTTTTTAACGGTACAAATGTAAATTAATATTTAATATAAAATAGAAATAAGTTTATTTATTTTATTTTATATAAAATTTGAAGGTTAAATAATGTTTGCATTAGACTTATTTTCATTATCAGTCTGCCTAATAGCAGATCTCTTATTATTATTTATTTATCTTGGTTACCTTAAATTCTGTTCTCCGGTTTTTTTGATGTTCATCTTCTGTACATTCTACATTATTTAAACAGCGGTTCACTAAAACCGTTTCGCCATATCCTTTATATTTTAATCTGTTTGCATCAATACCTTTGAATACCAAATATTCTACTGCAGCTTTGGCTCTTTTATCCGAAAGAACAAGATTGTAATGATCACCGGCCCTTGAATCAGTATGTGATCCCATTTCAATATTGATGTTTGGATTATTATTCAGCAAGTGAACCAGTTTATCTAATTCCTTGGCGGCATCAGGTCGGATCTGCCATTTATCCAGATCATAATAAATATTTTCAAGCACTATTGGTTTATCAATCACAATTTGATCCAAAGTAAAGTCTACCACATAATCTTCAGAATATTTTCTTCCTTTTGTTGAGACGTCTGCGCTTTGAGTAAAATAATTCTCTTTAGTTCCGTATACGATAAAGTCGCTTTCCGGATTTAATTTCATTTTGTACTTTCCGTTCTTATCGGTTTGGGTTGTCCTCTTTGCCTTTTTTGCATCGCCTGTTTCATCAATTAAAATTATGGTAACATCTTCAAAAGGAACACCCTTTCCTTTAACTGTAACTGTTCC
Organism: Bacteroidota bacterium; assembly: GCA_947476185.1. Classification (GTDB taxonomy): domain Bacteria; phylum Bacteroidota; class Bacteroidia; order 2-12-FULL-35-15; family 2-12-FULL-35-15; genus 2-12-FULL-35-15. The sequence goes on along the minus strand of CANJPX010000029.1, from coordinate 26,073 downwards.
TATTACATTGAAGGTTGGGTCATGCTTTTTGAATTCATAAATTTTATCATCGCTATTACGGTTCGATGAAACGTATCCTGTTTTGTTGTCTTTATCCAAAACAAAAGCAAAATCATCTTTATTACTATTAAGCGGATAATTAAGATTTTCTACCTGCAACCATTTTTTCGATTTTGTATCATAAGAGGTTGCAAAAACATCCAATCCTCCCATGTTGTTATGCGCATCCGATGAAAAATAGAATGTTCCATCATTAGCCATATATGGAAACATTTCACTACCGGGTGTATTGATATCCTTTCCCAGATTCTGTGGTTTGCCCCATGTTGTGCCATCAAAAGTAGAGCTGTAGATATCTGTTTTACCTTCTCCTCCCGGCATATCGGAAATGAAGTATAATGTTTTTTCATCCGAAGATAAGCATGGATGTCCCACAGAATATTCATCACTGTTAAAAGGGAGTTCCTGTAATTGTTCCCATTTATCATTTACAAGTTTTGCGCTGAATAATTTTAAATTATTTTCATTTTTCGAACTTTTACGCAAATTATATTTGTAATAATTACTACGGGTGAAATAAACAACATCACCGGCTTCGTTAAATGTTGCTGGACCTTCATGATAACGACCATTGATCTCACCTTTCAATAATTGCGGACTCAACCAATGTCCATCCTGATCTTTTTCTGCGAAGTACAGATCATAATAGGATTTGCCTGTCCAGCTATCTTTTTGTGAATTGAAATTTACTTTTTTATCAGCAGTAAATACCACTCCTTTCTTATAAGGTACTTGTCCGAACATTGATTCGAAATCGGGAAAGTTAATTTGCTTTAAAGTGAAAAGTGTGGTGTCGCGTTGAAATGACTTTACTGAGAAACAGGATGCTAGAAGCATTTGAGCGACAACATCATTTGGTATTTGATTCAGGTAATACCGGAGCCATTTAGTAGCACCCTGATAATCTCCTTTTGATATCAACATTTTTGCATAATAAAAAGTATTAATAGGATCACTCTCCGGATAATTCACGATCACTTCATAAATAGGTTCTGCCTTTTCAGGATCATTGATCAACCGATAGCAATTGGCAAGATTGATCCGCGCCTGGTGGTTATCTTCTTTTTTAAGCAATTTAGAATAATCTTGAATGGCCGAAGAATACTGATAATTATTAAATTCTTTATTTGCTTTTTTTAATAGATATCCCGAACAACTGCTTAGCAGAAGGATTCCTATTATCCCGATAATATATAGTTTGAAAGTGTTCATGATTTTCTGTATTGTAATTATTAAAAGAAACGTGGTGTTTTTGTTTTGATGATGTCTTTACCAAAGTCGTATCCAAGCATGATTTCGTGGGTGCCGGATGAATAATGACGTATTTTTGTTGTGGTTATATCATACGCATAACCAACGCGAAATCTTTTGTTGGCTTGGTATTCCGCCATAATGGAAATTGCATCATTGGTACGATAGGAGACTCCCAAAGAAATTGTTTCGATATACATGGCTGTTAGATTAATATCCACTTCTGTAGGTGCAGCTGTTTGATATTTAATTAGAAATGATGGTTTGATTTTTAATTTTTCATTTGCGTCAAAAACATAACCTGCTGTTAGGTAATCGTGTTTTCTGATATCAGAAGAACTTTCTAAACTGAGATTAAAATTATGTTCCGGGTCGTACGCCAGCATCGAAGGAATAGAAAATCCAGCATACCATCTTTCCGTAAAATAATAGGCTCCGAAACCGAATTTAGCCAGCAAAGCACTTTTTTTAGTTCCTATGAACAAGGCATCATCTGTGTCCCAAACAACCAGCTGATCTAAATTTGCTACATAATTAGAAACGCCGGCTTTTATTCCAAAACCTAATTTGCCAGGACCTAATTTTAAAAAATAAGAATAATTTCCATACACGTCAGTTTGGTTGGTCACACCAATTATATCGTGAGAAACAAGGAGTCCAACACCCATTTTTTGATTATTCAATGGACCATCAATAGCAAGTATGGATGTTTGTGGAGCCCCTTCAAAGTTTAACCATTGTGCACGATGAAGCAGGGATGAGCTAAAATATTTATGACTACCCGAGTAGGCTGGATTTAATAATATTCCGTTGAACATATATTGACTTACCATCACATCTTGCTGAGCATTTAAATGCGACAGGAAAAAAAACAATATAATCGTGCTTGCAAATTTTTTCATGATCTTAATATTTTTAATTTTTTTTATCTTCTTAGATCCACGTATCCTTTAAAAACTTTTTCGCTTCCATTGATTTGAAGTATTACAAAATATGTTCCGGCAGGCAGTAGTTCGCCACTGTTTGATCGGCCATCCCAGGTATTATTATATCCAGTAAAATGGTTCACACTATTTCCCCATCTGTTGAATATTTCTAATTCGTTGTTAGAAAATACTTCAATACCATGTATCACGAACAAATCATTTTTTCCATCTCCGTTAGGTGAAAAACCTGTTGGCAATTCTAAGAATGAAGGTTCTGTTAAAGTGATGTTGCCGATACTACTACAACCAGCAGAATCGGTAACCACTACTGAATATACTCCTGCAGGTAAATTCAATTGATCTTCTGTATTACTATTGTTTGACCATATGAAAGAATAAGGAGAAAAACCTCCGCTTACACTTAAGTCGATATTTCCATCAGTACCTTGATAGGAACTTATGTTAAAACCACCATAATATAAATTGCTGTTGAATGCCAAAATAAGTTGAGTGGATTGAGTTACAGTAAACGTGTCAATTACACTGCAACCAAATGCATCGCCCACTGTAACGATATAGGTTCCGGCAGAAATGTTTGTTAGATTAGAAGTAGTTTCTCCATTCGACCATGAATAGGTGAAGGGCTGTGTTCCATTAGTTACCTCCAATTGGATAGATCCATCTGTATTTCCAAAACAGAGTACATTGTTTACAGTTGAATTTATTGCCATTAAGGAGATCTGTCCAATGGTTGCTGTGTCATTTAAAGTACATCCATTTGCATCTATGATGACAACTGTGTAAGTTCCTCCTGTGATACCGTAAAGATCTTCAAGTGAAGTTCCATTTGACCATAACGTGGAGTAAGGCAAAGTACCGCCAGCTATACTTAAATTTGCTGTACCATTCATTGCGGCACAAGTAGAAGGTGTGGTAGTGATACCACTGGAAAGTACAATTGGTTGTGTGAGACTATAACTTGTATCCAATACACAACCATTTGTGTCGGTAACTGTTAATGAATATGTTCCAATTATTAATCCGCTTATATCTTCACTATTTGCAGAATAAGAACCTGGTCCTGTCCACAAATATGTAAAGCCTGCTGTTCCACCATTAATGCTGAAATTTATAAAGCCATCGTTGTTACCAAAACAACTTATATTATTTCCTTGGTAGCTAGATAGAAGAGCACTTGAACTTAAGGCATTTGGTTCGATAAGTAATATGGTGTCACTTAAGCTGCAACCATTTGTATCTGCAATAGTCAATGTATACGATCCGGCAGAGATTCCAACAAGATCTTGTAATGTAGAACTATATCCGGCAGGGCCACTCCAAGAATAATTATACCCCATTGTACCACCGCTTGGACTAAGGTCTATACTTCCGTTACTGCTTCCTGCACACGATACATTTACAGAACCAGCATATTCACTCACAAATAAACTGTCTTTGATTGCTTGGGTGGGTTCTGTTAAAGTAATTACCATTACTAACTGACAGCCGTTTGTATCAGTAACAACCAGATCATAATTACCTGCAAATAATCCGCTGATATCTTCGATCGAATCTGTATAACTGTCAGGACCTCTCCACCAAATAGTATATCCAGGTGTTCCTCCTGTGTAAGTTAGATCAATTGAACCATTAGATCCTCCATTACATGAGATATTGAAATCTCCTGTGAACATTGACGGTGCTAGTGTTCCGGTCATGTTTGTAGGAGCTTCCGATAAAGCAAAGCTGGAATTTGCTGTACAAGAGTTGGTATCAGTAATTGTTAAATTATAAGTTCCTGCAGGAACGCTGTAGAGTTCCATGCTGTTTGATGTAAAAGTACCCGGACCCGTCCATGAATAACTATAATTCGGAGTACCTCCAATAACAGTATTATAAATCACACCACTACTGTCGCCACGGCATTTAATATTAAAACCTCCTATATATACTTGCGCACTCAAGGTATTGCTTAATATTGTGGGTTGAGTAAGCGTAGCATTGTCGTTGATTATACAGCCATTAGCATCAGAAATAACGACTGAATAATTTCCGGCATTCAATCCAGTTAAAATTGATGCAGTAGAGGTATAGCCTGAAGGGCCTGTCCATGTTTGATTGTAAGGGAGAGCACCACCCGCGATCGATAAGTTGATACTTCCGTTCGTTCCTCCGAAACAGGAAATATTATTTCCACCAATAAAACTGGAAAGTATGAGGCTATCGGTCATAGATAAAGGTTGGGTTAGCGATTGAGTAAGTGAGAAACTGCAACCATTTGCATCAGTTATAATGAGGGAATAAGTACCAACAGTTAATCCGCTGATGTTCGCTGAGGAGGCTGTAAATCCAGCAGGTCCAGTCCAATTGAAATCAAAAGGACTGGTTCCTCCTGAAGTTGTTAAGGTGATACTTCCGTCATTTGAACCATTACAAGAGATATTAAAACCACCTGTATAGATACTATTTGTTGCAATGCTATTTAAAATGGCAGGTTCGGTAAGTGTTATAGAAGAAGATGCAATACATCCATTCGTATCTAAAACAGTTAGTGAATAATTGCCAGCTATCAATGAACTGATAGCTGCAGTGTTAGCTAAAAATGAGGAAGGACCCGTCCATGAATACATATATAATGGAGTACCTCCGGTTACAATGGTATTTATATTTCCGTTATTATTTCCATTGCAACTAATGTTATATCCACCATTCAAAATGTTGCTACTTAAAGCAATGTTCATTGGATCCGGCTCGGTCAATAAAAGTGAGGTGCTCGCGATACATCCATTATTGTCAGTCACCAAAACGGAATAACTTCCTGCAGTTAAGGATGCAATATCTTCTGTAGATGCTGAGAATGAAGAGGGGCCTGTCCATGCAAAAATATATGGACCTGTTCCACCTCCAACACCTAGTTCGATACTTCCATTATTGTTGCCATTACAATTAATATTGAATCCTCCAACAACTGTTGGACTTGCCGCTTGTGCGATCAATATATCCGGCTCCGTTAATATAATACTTTGAGTAAAGGAACAATTGTTGGCATCATTTACTATTACATTATATGTTCCTGCGCCAACACTGCTTAAATTTTGAGTTAAAGCACCATTGTTCCAATTGTAAGTATATGGAGTTGTTCCACCACCAAGTGTCAGCGTAACTGTACCATTTGTATTGCCAAAACAAGAAATATTATAACCGCCATTATAGGTGCTACTAGTCAATGTGCCACTAAAAACAGCGGGTTGTGTCAATACAATATTACTGTTTGTTGAACAGCCGTTAATATCTGTTACAATAACATTATATGTTCCTGCAGCAAGTGAAGAAATGTCTTCATTTGTGGATGTAAATCCGGAAGGCCCCGTCCATGCATAACTGTAAACAGCAGTTCCTCCAGTTGTAGTAAGATTGATAGATCCATCAGTACTTCCATTACAAGTCAAGTTGTAGCCTCCATTATAGGTAGGACTCATTATAGAACTTGTTAATAAAGCAGGCTGTGTTAGTAAAACAGAAGAAGTAGAGGTACATCCATTTGCATCAGTAACAGTTACATTATAATTGCCTGCTAAAAGTCCGTTAGGATTTTGTGATGTTGAAGAATATGCACCGGGACCGTTCCAAGAATATGTGTAGCTGAAAGTTCCACCATTGACTTCAAGGTTTATAGAGCCTGTAGAATCTCCATTACAACTGAGGTTGGTTCCTCCTGTAAAAGTTGGACTTGTTGCCGAACTGCTTAAAATTGTTGGCTGCGTTAAAGTAATATTGCTACTACTTGTACATCCATTCGCATCAGTAACTATTACAGAATAAGTTCCAACTCCAAGAGCTGAAATATTCTGATTTGTATTTGAATAGCTTCCGGGTCCTGTCCATGTATAGGTAAATGAAGCAACACCACCGGTTACAGAATTGTTAATACTTCCATTGGAAGCTCCGTTACAAGTAATGTTAAAACCTCCTGCAACGGTAGGGCTATTTAATGTATTACTTAAGATAGGAGGTTGTGTCAATGTGATATTTGTTGTAGCAGTGCATCCGTTAGCATCGGTTACTGTAACAGAATATGTTCCCGCTGCGAGCGATGAAGGATTTTGAGAAGCAGAAGTAAATGCTCCCGGCCCTGTCCAAGAATAATTATAACCTGTTGTTCCTCCGGAAACAGAGAGATTTATACTTCCGTTAGACGCTCCATTGCATGTAATATTATATCCACCGGCAACAGTTGGAGCGGTTGCAGAAGCATTTAATAATAATGGTTCTGTCAACGTAATTGTATTTGTTCCGGTACAGGAATTAATATCTGTTACAACAACAGTATATGTTCCTGCAATTAACCCTGAAATATTTTGTAAAGTAGAAGTAAAGGCACTCGGTCCGGTCCATGAATAGCTATATGGAGAGGTTCCACCTGCAGGGACTAAATTCACACTTCCATTAGATGAACCATTGCAGGTAATATTATAACCACCATTAACAATAACCGGTGTTAGTATTGAAGAAACAGTAGCAGGTTGCGAAAGAGTAATTATTATATTTGCAGTACATCCGGCCATATCAGTTACAATTACCTGATATGTCCCCGCAAGAAGTCCACTAATATTTTGAGTTGTTGCTGTGAAAGCACCCGGACCAGTCCATGAATAAGTATAAACAGGGCCAGGGAAAGGTGTTCCTCCAACAACTGTTATGTTAATGCTTCCATTGTTACCATTGAAACAACTTACTTGAAATCCTCCTGTAAAGGAAGAAGTTGTATTACTGATTACAATGCTACTTGGTTGCGTAACAGTAATAGTAGTTGTTTTGACGCATCCGTTTAGATCGGTAACGGTAATGCTATAACTTCCTGAAGCCAAACCACTGATATCTTCTGTAGAAGCAGTGAATGCAGAAGGTCCCGTCCATGCGAAAGTATATGGAGCGGTGCCACCACTTACAGTTAAATTTATGCTTCCATTTAAAAATGAAGGACAAGTGGCATTCGTAACGGTTGAGCTAAGCGCCAGAAGTGTTGGTTCTGTTATAGTTTTATTAAGAGTAGTCGTACAGCCATGTGAGTCGGTAACTGTAACAGAATAAGTTCCGTAATATAAACTACTGATATCCTCCGTTGTAGCTGTGAAAGCACCTGGGCCAGTCCAAACAAAAGTATAAGGAGATGTTCCGCCAGCAGGCGTTAAGTTAATTGAACCATTATTTCCTCCTTTGCAGGAGATATTATTTCCATTGAAAGTGGGGCTTGTAGATGTTGCACTTAATATCGCAGCAGGTTGTGTAATCGTAACGGTAGCTGTTGATGGTGTGGTACAACCATTTGCATCGTTTACTGTAACAGTATAAGTACCTGCTGAAATACTTGTTGTCGTAAAACCTGTTCCACCGGAAGGTGACCAAGAGTAAAGATAAGATCCGCTTCCTCCGGTAGCAGTAACTGTTGCTGAACCTGTTGTATTTCCACGACATAGCACATTTGTACTGGAAGTGATACTTGCAGCTAAAACAGTTAAAGGTTGTGTAATGGTTGTATTTACAGTACTTGTACAGTTGTTAGCATCATGAATGGTACAGGTGTAGTTTCCCGCAGGAAGACTGCTAGCTGTTGCAGCTGTTCCGCCAATAGGCGTCCAGAAGTAATTGTATGGAGGTGTTCCTCCGGAGGCCGTTACAGTTGCTATTCCGGTACTTGCACCAAAACACAAAACATTTGTTTGTCCTGTTAATGAAGCTGTGATAGCTGTTGCAGGTTGTGTAATTGAAACAGAAGCAGTGCTCGTACAATTATTTGCATCTCTCACTGTAACAGTATAAGTTCCAGCTGATAATCCAGTTGCTGTTGCGGCAGTTCCTCCTGATGGAGTCCAGGAATAATTGTAAGGCAAGGTTCCGCCAGAGGCTGTTGCATTAGCGATTCCAGTATTGCTGCCAAAACAAAGCACATTGGTATGAGTTGGTATGCTTACTAATAATGCTGCTGTTGGTTGAGAAATATTTATTATTACAGCAAAGGAGCAATTATTGTTATCATGAACAGAACAGGTATAGGTTCCTGCAGTCAATCCTGTAGCGGTTGCTGCTGTTCCTCCTGAAGGTAACCAACTGTATGTATATCCCGGAGTTCCACCGCTAGTGCTGATTGTTGCCGATCCGGTATTGTTTCCAAAACAAAGTACATTGGTTTGAGAAGAGATCATGGCGCTCACATTCGATGCTGGTTGTGAAATCGTAACAGCATTTGTAATTGTGCAACCGTGTGCATCGGTGACTGTCACGTTATAGCTTCCAGCAGCTAAACCTGATGCTGTTGCCGCTGTTCCGCCTGAAGGGGTCCATAAATAGGTATACCCTGTTGTCCCACCACTTGCAGTTATAGTAGCTGCTCCTGACGCATTGCCACGACACAGAACATTTGTTTGTGAGGTAATGGTGGCAGATAATGCTGATGAAGGTTGTGTTATTGTAACATTAACAATAGCAGAACAATTGTTCGCATCTTTTACAGTACATGTATAGGTTCCGGAAGCTAAAGAGGTAGCGGTTGCCGAAGTTTGAATTGGAGAAGTATTCCAACTGTATGTATATGATGGTGTTCCTCCTGCAGCTGTTATACTTGCCGATCCTGTATTGTTGTTATAACATTGCACATTGGTTTGTGAACTTAATGTTGCAGATAATAAAGGAGATTGCGTTAAGGTGATGTTTACAATTTTTGTACATCCTTTTGAATCTGTTACAGTAACCGAATAAGTTCCTGCACTTAAACCGCTTGCTGTTGCTGAAGTCCCACCACTTGGAGCCCAAAAATAAGAATAGGGGGGTGTCCCTCCGCTCGCAGTAACTGTTGCTGCGCCTGTACTTGAGCCATTGCAGGCGATATTATATCCTCCATTATAAGTCGGACTAGTAATAGCTGCGGCCAAAATTGTAGGCTGAGTAATTGTTACGGTTCCTGTTTTACTGCAACCTTTTCTGCCAGTAACTGTTACAGAATAAGTACCGGGAGCAAGTGAACTGATTGAAACTGTTGTAGCTGTAAATCCTGAAGGTCCTGTCCAGCTATACGTATAAGGAGGAAATCCGTTTGTGGGAGTAACGATGGCACTTCCATTATTTGAACCGAAGCAGGAACTATTGTTTGAAGTAAATGATAAAGCAATATTACTAACATAGATCTTCGACCATTTATTTTTAACGCAGGTACTCGCTGTCGTTGTTAATGTATATGTTGTTGTTGAAGTAGGTGTAGCTATTGGGTTTGGAATATTTGTAAAGTTTAGTCCTGTTGCAGGTAACCAGTTAAATGCACTGCCACCACCTGTTGTACTAATATTTACACTTTGTCCCAAACAAATAGAATCTGAAACAGGTGTGACAGTCGTGAAAAGTGAATCTTGAATATAAAAGCGCAAACTATCCATAATAACAGAAGAGCAATATGGATTGCCCAAATATACAGTGACATATTCTAAGCCTTCATTTAGTCCATCTTGAATTGGGTTTATGGGCAAATAAGCGGTAGTTTGGGAAGCCCCGATAGTAATGGTTTTGGGAATAGTAGGATCTGGTGAGGAACCTATAAGCGGATAATCTGTTCCATTTATTGCAGTTCCTGCCAACCAATATTGAATTGTTAAAGGTGTTGGTCTTGCAATGGGTCTGATAAAAGAAATGGTGCCGTTATTACAACCTTCAACCATATTAGAAATTCCTCCTGCAGTTGAACTTACTAATACAACGTTGTTGCTGGATATTTTTTCTATAAACACGCCAGAGTCCCAAAGTTTATCTGATACATCGGCAACTACTAATTTTAAATGGTAGGTTGCGCACGGTGTAACTTTGGAAATAGCTTTTAATCCACGGGTATATCCATCATATTCCACTGTCATACTTCCATTATTATTTTGGTAATAAGTTGTATGCGAACTTTGGTTCACATTGTTAATTGTTACAGGTGTTGTTGTGCCGGGTATCAATGCAATATTATGATATGGAGCAACTCCTGCTCCTGGGTCAGGTGTAATACCAGGGCCACTAATGAAAAAGCCAAACACATCATTATATTGAGAACCAACCCATTCTTCATACTCTTCGGAAGCAAATACAAAATCAAATTTTAACGTATCGCCTTGAGGAACAATATCGAATTCAAACTCACAATATTCTTTTGTGCTTCGTCCTGTATAACTATCCAATAAAGTATAAGAAGAAGAACTGGAGAAAGAGGTTGTTTTATTTCCAACGAGGTTCGGACCAATAGCATTATAGATGGTTCCCGTTGTAAGTAAAAGCCCTTCGCTGATATTCAAACTAGTTCCTGATGCATTATATTTCCCGTATCCATCGTGACCGCAATGCACTACAGGATTGGTAATTTGCACACCAGGGCCCGAGATAAGAGCCGCAAGCTGTGCAGCAGATAAGGTATTGTCAACTAATAGTTGCGCTGATAAATTCATTGTAAAGAATCCACTTAAAATGGTCAAAACAAGAAATTGGAGGTTTAATTTTTTCATGACTAAAAACTAAAATGCGTGTATACTTACTTAATTCTTCGGAAGCCGGAGCAGGTTTCTTCAGCATCGGAAATGCTTAGTTGTTGATCAACAGAAAAAGACAAAGGTGTTTTTGCCTTTTTTAGTTCTTCAGAAACATTATTTTCCGATTCACTATCTTTTAATTCCAATATCACTATGCCTGCAGGAATACAGGTGTATGTTATATGATAGGTTCGGAGCTGTTCTTTAACCCATTTATCCTGTTCTACAGAATAATTATTGAATCGCAAGGAAAGCGTTTTTGGTGTGTTTTTTTCTTGAGCCAAACTATTAGCAGGGATTAGGAAAATTCCACTTAGCAGTACCGTATAAATGAGCGTTTTCATATAGAAATATTTTCAGCAAATATCTCTATCAAGTTTTCGGATTGAAATGGACTAATTCAATTGTGCAATTGATTTTAATCAACCATTTAAAGTTCTTGAATATAAAATAATTAGTTATGGTTGAATGATATAGGTATTGAATTTTATTCTATTTTTTACGACAGGAACAGAAATTGAAAGCGTGAGGAAAAGTATTTTGTTTCTGCATTTTTTTGAGCCGTTCTCAGCAAAAAAATGTAGTGTATTTGAAATCTATACAACTGAAGAATATCTATTTTAAAGGGAGATCAGGAAAAAAGAAAGGAGAATAAAAAAATCCCTATTCTTTTATATTGGGAAGGTTAATAAAAAATGCGGTGCCGGAATTCAGTTCACTTTGAAGACTTATTTCTCCTCCTAATTTTTCCACTGTGCCCTTCACAATATAAAGTCCTAATCCTGTGCCTGTCGATTTGGTGGTTGCTCTGTAAAACATATCGAAAACTTTGTCTTTTAATTCGAATGGAATGCCAATACCATTATCAGTAATGTTTATCTTTGCAATGTCTTTGTTGACATAGATATCAATTATAATAATTGAATCAGCAGTAGAAATCTCATTCCTGTATTTTATCGAATTGTCAATTATGTTTTGTAAAATGGAGTAGATCAGCCGTGCATCCGATTGAAAAAACAGTGTTTCTGTTTTGATTTTTTTCTTAATAATGATCTCTGAAAATTTTGGCCGGTTACTTAAACTTTCAATTATTTCATCAACAATATTTTCAAAATCAATGACAGTCACATTTAATTTTCCCTGAGAAACACTTACAATACTTACCAGATCAATAAGCAGCCTATCCATCCTGGATACGCTGGTGTCGATCATTTCAAAATATTGTTTTAGCTCCGGTTGGTCAGCTATTCCTTTTGCCAGTTTTATTATACCTAATAAGGATGCCAATGGGGAACGCAGATCATGTGTGGCTTTATAAATGAACATGTTGAGTTCATTCATTTTGTATTGAAGTTGTTGCTCCGTTTTTTTTCGGTCTGTTATATCGCGGACAAATACCGAAACCCCGGTCACCTTGTCATTAAGCCAAATTGGGTTGAATGAAACGTCAAAATAAAAATCTTTATTCCAGATCTTTTCATTTAACTCGATCAAAAAATGTTCGCCGGTAAAGGCTTTATCATAGTGCATTTTCCACTCATTTTGTTTTTCAAAACTCAAGTGTTCAAGCATTGATATACCGGGATGTATGGAAATGTTATATAGTTTCTTTAATGTTTTTTCACATAATGTATTAAATGCAATAAGTTTATAATCTCTGTCGATTGACCAAATCGTGCTGATCGAGTTTTCTAATAGCCCAACCAAACGTGCTTTGGATTCAAATATTTCTTCTTCGTGCTTTTTCTTTTCTGTAAGGTCGGTTGCGATGGTGCAAATTAAATAAATATTGTTGTTCCTGTCAACAACCGGAAATTTTACGGAATGGTAAGTATGCAAACTTCCATCTGATCTGTGAAGGATGGTTTCTTCCCGTTCGCTTATTTTTTTACTTTCCAGCGTTTTATTATCATTTGCATAAATAGTATCGGCTAATTCTTTTGGAAGAACATCATAAACCGTTTTACCGATTATATTATCTGAGGTAATATTATGGATTTTCTCAAACTGTTTATTCACCATTACATAGCGCCCCTCCAGATCTCGGAGTAAGATAACCGTACTGGTATTATTATAAATATTTTGTAAAAGCAACTGGTTTTTCCCTAAAAGATCTTCGGTGTTTTTTAAGGCGGAAATATCAGTTATCGCAGAAAGCATATGCTTGAAATTGTTATCCTCATCATTGATAACAGAAGTTTCTATCAATACATGACAAATTGATCCATCTTTTTTCCGGATCTGTGATTCGACCTGATTTGAAATACCGGTTTCAATGACAAGATTTCTGTAGCGGTAATAATTATCCTGTTCTGATTCTCCGTCAATATATACTGAAAATGTTTTTTCTATTAGTTGGCTTTTCGTTTCAGAAAGCAGATTGCAGGCTTTAGTATTCAGATTTTTGATGACGCCATCCTTATCTAAAATAAAATAGGCGATAGGAGCACGGTCAAATAATTGGGTAAATTCATCAGAAGATTGTTTTAGCTTTAAGTCCGTTGCACGAAGTTCATCATTTTGCATTTCAAGCTCCACCTTGTGAACATTAAGGTCATGCTCCATTTCCAAGGCAGTACTTTTGCTTCTCTTAATGCCTTTAGAGGCTAATTTTTCTTCCGCTTTCTTGCGGAGTGCAGAAGGATCATTTTTTATAGGATCAATTTCACTCATTTTTTATACTATCTGTTTTTGTTTGTTTTTTTTCTTGCCAAACACCGACAATGTATGCTGGACGACCATTTTCAGCTGAAGCAAACCGGATGTAGTTGGTGAAATGTTTGTATTTTCCATCCGCACATTTCCATCTGAATGGTTGATCAGAAATTTTATTTTTTGAACTATTCTTTAATGCCAATAAGATTTTCTTTTTATCATCCGGATGGATACGGTTAATCCAGAATGAAATTTTTGCTGTAAATTGTTCTGGTAAAAAACCTGTGACCTTTTCACAACTTTTGCCGACAAATGAAAATTTTATTTCCGGATCTGCAACGCAGGTATAAGGAATAGCAGGTAAATTTTCCATTATCAAATTTAAATGCTCATTTGTTTTCTTGAGTTTTTCCTCCACATTTTTTTGATCGGTAATTTCGATGAAGGTAACTAATACGCCTTCAATTATATTTTCTGCCGTTCTGTAGGGGATTATTCGCATCTGATACCACGTGCCATCCATCGCTTTTACATCCGCTGATTTTACAGCAAGTGTTTTTAGCGCATCTTTTACATCATCGACAAGTGCTTTGTAAACAAGGTTACTTGATAAATGAGTGACAGGCCGGTCAATATCGGATGGAATCAGATTAAATATTTTTGTTGCTGTAGGTGTAAAACGTTTGATCTTTAAATTTCTATCGAGGAAAACTGTAGCAACTTCTATACTTCTCAATAAATTGTTCAGATCATCATTCGCCTGTGATAAAGCTTCTATCTTATTTTGTAATTCACTATTTACAGTAATTAATTCTTCATTTACCGACTGCAATTCTTCTCTGGAAGTTTCCAATTCTTCATTGGTGCTTTGTAATTCCTCATTGGATGATTGAAATTCTTCATTTGCGGTTTGAAGATCTTCATTTGAGCTTTCTAATTCATTGATAGCTGTTTGAAGGTGATTCCTTGTGATTTTAAGTTCTTTCTCTAGTTCTGATGATTTAATGTTTCTTTTTTCTTCAGGAGTAGCCAGTTTTTTCGAATTTGTTTTAGTTGACTTTTCAGTGCTTTCAAAAATAATTAATAAAGCTCCCAGATCGGCTTCTTTTGTTAATACAGGCTTAACTACGAGATTGATTGTCTTGAAATGTTCGTTGACTTTTACATCAACTCCATTTATTCTAACCTCTTTTTTTTCTGAACGGGCATCTTTGATCACACTTTGCAAAGATAGTTTTAGGCCTTTTTTTGCCATTTCAAGGATGTTCAGTCGCGCTTCTCCACTTGGTGGTTCAAGGAACAACCCTGTATTTCCGGAAAAATACAGTGCATCATTATTTTTGTCGATAATTACAGAAGGTGGAGCATAATTGTCCAATAAAATCTTTTCGGTTAAACCGGATACATTTATTTTTTTCTTGTTTAAAAACGTTTTTTCGTGTGGTGTCGAAATATGCTGACGATGAAAAGTTGGCAGTTCATAATTCATTTTTTGTTTACTGGGAAAAAGTTCCCGTTTCTTTTTAAAGATCTTTGATTTTTGATCCAAATCAGAAAAAAGATCAGCATATTCACCTAAACTTTCAGATGTTCCTAATAATAAAATTCCATCATTATTTAAGCTATAATGAAAAGTGGAAATTATCTTTTTCTGGAGATCAATGTTCATATAAATCAACAAATTACGACAGGTGATCATATCCATTTTCGAAAAAGGAGGATCTTTAATGATATTGTGTTGTGCAAACACCACCATTTCCCTGATCTCTTTTTTTAGTTGATATCCATTTTCTTTTTTTATAAAATGCATGGATAGTCGCTCAGGAGAAAGGGCTGAAATTACAGTATCAGAATAGGTTCCTGAACGGGCAAAATTTATTGCCTCTTTATCAATGTCGGAAGCGAAGATGGTTACCTTAATGAAATTTTTGTTTTTTACAAGAGCCTCTTTTAAAAGCATCGCCAGTGAATAGGCTTCCTCTCCGGTGGAGCATCCGCAAACCCAGATACGGATCTCTTGTTTTTCCAAACAATTTTTTAGTAAAATTGGGATTACATTTTTTGCAACACTATGAAATACTTCTTCGTCCCTGAAAAAGGAAGTTACTCCGATCAAAAAATCTTTATACAAACATTCTACTTCAGAGGGGTTGTTATTCAAAAAAGTAACATAATTGTGAATTGTTTTGATATGATTCAATGCCATTCTTTTGGTGAGCCTTCTGAAAATGGTATTTGGTTTGTAATTGGTGAAATCGTAGCCGGTTTGATTCCGTATGATCAAAAATATCTTTATTATTTGATTTTCAAATGAGGCTGTATATTTTGGTGAGAATTTGGTCGTTTTTTTTATTGGAAGACCCGAATAGACTTGTAATTGTGCCGGCATTTTTTCAGGCGGTAAAATGTGATCCGCTGCTTTATTGGTAATTGCATTTTCAGGCATTCCACTAAATTCAGCTGAATGAGGCTGCTGTACAATGGTTTTTCCACCTGCAGCTTTTATTTCTTTTAAACCTAATGTGCCGTCGGTACCTGTTCCTGAAAGCACAATGCCAATTGCTTTTTCTTTTTGGTCTACAGCCAATGAATGAAAAAAATGATCAATAGATTTACGTAGCGCTCGTTCTTTTGAAGGAGGAACTAATTTCAATACACCATTTAATATTTCCAATTCTTTATTTGGCGGAATAATGTATATACAATTTGGTTGCACTTTGATGCCAGCAGTAACTTCAGTAACTTCAGTAACTTCCATTTCTGTGTGTTCGGCCATCAGTTCAGTCAAATAACTTCTTCTATTGGGGTCTAGGTGTTGTATAACTACAAAAGCCATCCCACAGGGAGTGGATGTATTATCAAAAAATAATTTAAGCGCTTCCAATCCGCCAGCAGATGCTCCGATGCCAACAGTATAAAAAGTGTTTTTATGATTTGTTAAAGCTTTTGCTTTAACAAGGGGAAGTGTTTTTTTAGTAATGCTTTTTTTTAGAGTAGTCTTTTTCACATGGAATTATTTAAAATATTACTTTTTATTTTTTGTTCGGTAAAGTCAGGACAAAAACTGTACCTTTATTTAATTCACTTTCAAAAAATATCGCTCCATTCATGAGCTTTACTATTTTTTGTACAATGTGCAATCCCAATCCTATTCCCTGAATTGTCTCAGCATTTTTTGTCCTGAAAAACTGTTTAAATACGTGCGTTTTTTCATTTTCAGCGATCCCAATTCCGTAATCCTTAATTGAAATAATGATGTCCCCTTTTTTATTTTTTACAGATGTGATCTCCACCGTAATAGCTTTTGAGGAATATTTTATTGCATTACTCAAAAGGTTTGTAAGGCAGATCTTTAATAATTTTGAATCCAAAAATACATCCTGTCGTTCACTGACATGTTTGTAAACAATAGCAGGTGTTTTGATCTTTGTCTCGGAGATAATTTCCTCAATGAACCTTACAAGATTAAATGTTTTCGGTTCATTTATTGTCAGTTCACTATCGATGTTGCTGAATGATAGGATGTTTGATAAGATCTCCGTAAGTTCATCAACGGAAGATTTTATTTTTTCAGAATGTTTTTTACGCTTTGCGGCATCCTCTGCTTTTTCATAGGAATCTATGAGTGAAAGAGAAGATAGAATTGTAGTCAATGGGGTTCTGAATTCGTGCGATGCTGTTGTAATAAATCTGGATTTCATTTCACTCAATTCTTTTTCCTGATTCAGCGCTTTTTCAACATTATGTTCATGTTCTTTTTGTTCCGTAATATCAACAATTGTTGAAAGTAAATGCTTGAAATGTCCTTTCTCATCGTTCACAACGCTACTCTCAATCATGACAGGGGAGACGGAGCCATCCTTTTTTCTGATTTCTGATTCCAGTTGAAGTAATTTATTTTTTTCGATAACAAGATTGTGATGTCGGTAATAATTATCCTGATGGGATTCACCGTTTAGAAATACTGAAAAAGATTTTCTCAATAATTGATTTTTATCTACACCAAGTTGCAAGCTGCCGCATATATTCACGTTAAGGATCATTCCTCTTTTATCAAGGACAAAATAACCTATCGGAGCGCGATCAAATAACTCAGTATAGTTTCCGATAGATTTAATTAGTTTTTGTTGCGTTGAAATTAGCTCTTTGTTTTGCATTTCGAGCTCTATTTTATGAACATTTAATTCATGCTCAATTTCGGACTTAGATGCCTTACCTTTTTTTCTCGCTTTTATTTTTTCTTCTGCATTCTTGCGCAGTTCAAAAAAAATATTTTTCTTAGTGTTAATACTGCTCAACATATTTGCGTTCAATTTGTATTAATCAAATAATATACAAAAGAAAATAATTCAGTTAATGGACTATTTTTAAAAATAGCGACTATTCCCTATTCGAAAATAGTCAATTTATTCAATTATTCCTAAAGATCTCCAGAAATATTATCCTGCATTTATGCAGCATACTCTCTGTTATACAAGATTTATATTTGAGTTGTTGTTATGAATATTGATTATATTTGTAGTCACTCTCCTGTACTATATTTTATGATTCATTTTATAATAGGCAAAATGGAAATTGATAAAGAAGTATTGGCATTAGCCAGCGGTTGTCCTACAAATTTATCTTGTATTACGAAATCTACCGAACATCTTTGTAAGGTGGAAGAATGTTTGAATAATAAAATATATTTTCTTAATTGCTCAGATAATAACACTTGTAATTACAAAGTTTCATTTGGTACTTCTCATACTTGTGCATGTCCTGTCAGGAAGGAGATCTACAATAAGTATAAGGTCTGAAAGCTGAACTTGATCGCTGCGAATTCCGCAATTAGCGTATAAAAGTTTGTTTTAATTTTGCTACGAATTTTTGCTGGATTGTATTATTGGAAAATAGTATTCTTTTGTGCATAATAAATTCTCTTTACCTTTCTACAAGCACTGAGTGACGTTTTTAATTAAAATCAAGATACTCTCCGGCTAATTATTTTTGGTTAAATCTGCAGAATAATTACATATATAAACCACCATTTACAGCCATATCTGCTCCGGTAATATAGCTTGCTTCCATAGAGGCCAGAAAAGAAACCATCGCAGCAATTTCCTGTGTTGCTCCCAACCGTCCTGCCGGAATTTGTGCAATTATCTTCTCCCTTATCTCTTCCTTGATTGCCATAACCATTGATGTTGCAGTATATCCCGGAGAGATCGTGTTAACTGTAATTCCTTTTTTCGCAACTTCTAAGGCCAGGGATTTTGTAAATCCATACATACCTGCTTTTGCACTAGCATAATTCGTTTGTCCGAATTGCCCTTTTTTCCCATTTACGGATGACATATTGATGATTCTTCCATAATTTTTTGCGATCATACTTTCAATAACAAGGCGAGAGCAATTAAAAATACTGTTGAGATTTGTGGACATTACTTCTTCCCATTGTTCCGGTTTCATTTTATGCAGCGGCGCATCTCTTGTTATCCCCGCATTGTTAACCAAAACATCAATGGACCCTATTTCATCATTTATTTGTTTGATCATTGCCTCGGTCGACTTATAATTTGAAATATCCCCTTCAACAACTTTTACATCAATACCCATTTTCAATTGATCATCTCTCCATTGTTTTGCTTCTTCTCTCCATTTCATAGCTTTAGTGAAATCTCTGTAGTTTGCTACAACGGTAAATCCATCTTTATATAACCGTTCACATATTGAAGTCCCTATTCCTCCTGTACCACCTGTAACTAAGGCGATTTTATTATTTTTTGTTCTCATAAAGAAATATATTTTCTGTTTGTTTGCTCACAACTATCCTTTTTTATTGCTGTATTTTTAATTTCTACAATAAATAAACTCCATATTCTCTTAATTGATTTTCATTTAGGCAATAGCATTTTTAATAGCAATACTTGCCTGGAAATATCTGAATTTTGTTTATTAATTTTGGAAATGAATTTTAATTAATCATCAGTCCTGTCACAAAGGCATTTTTCTTTGACATAACGACCCGGAGCTGGTTCTAAAATTTTATTTTTGCTATTTCCTAAATGTTTTGGAGCAGGAACTAATTTTCCTGAATGTTTTAAGATCCTCTCCGTCCAAGGTGTCCACCAACTTCCTTCATGAAACTTCGCTGTCTTTTCCCATTCCTCAAAACCATTATTTAGTTTTCCATCTAAGTAATAACCATATTTGTTTTTTGATGGAGGATTAGCAGCACCCATTACATGTCCTGAACCGCCGAGCATAAATTCAACCGGTCCACTCACTAGTTCTGATGTGGTAAATACAGTATGACAAGGGGAGATGTGGTCATCTTTCAATCCTATTACAAAAGTTGGTACATCAATTTTGCCAATATCGATTGGTGTATCACAAATGCGTAAGGCATTTTTTCTGCTTAGTTTATTTTCAAGCACCATGTTTCTTAGATAATAGATATACATGTTTGCAGGCAAATTTGTATTGTCATTTGTCCAGAATAATACATCAAAAGTAGTCGGCTGATTTCCTTTTAGATAATTATTTACCACATAACTCCATATGAGATCGTTTGCACGGATCAGATTGAAGGCACGTTCCATATCATGTCCATGCATGACTCCCTGGTGTAATAATTCTCCACGTTCCAGTTTCCTAACCAATGCCTGATCAATAACATCTCCCATTGGTCCAACATCTGAAAAATCGATCATTGCAGCCAAAAAGGAAGCTGTATTAATCGGATTATCAGCTTTTTTGTATTTTCCGAGTAGTACAGGAATAGAAGCTCCTAATAGTGTTCCACCAAGACAATATCCGAGTACGTTCACTTTTTTTGCACCAGTAATTGACTGTGCTGTTTCTATAGATTTTATTGCACCCATTTCAACATAATTGTCGAAACTCAGATGTCCCATTTTTGGTGTTGGATTTCGCCAGGAGATCATAAAAACGGTTAGGCCCTTATCCACTAAAAATTTCACCAATGAATTTTTTGCCTGCAGATCAAGAATGTAATATTTATTGATCCATGGCGGGATTATCAGCAATGGCAGCTCATTCACTTTTGGTGTCGAAGGCGTATATTGTATCAGTTGAATTAATTCATTTTCATAGATCACCGCTCCCGGAGTAATTGCAATATTTTCTCCGATCACAAATCCTTCCTCATTTGTCTGACTGATCCTTCCTTTATCAACATCTTTAAGGAAATTTTTTAATCCGTCTTTTATACTTTGGCCCTTTGTTTCTTTTGCTAATTTGATCGCTTCAGGATTTGTAGCAAAAAAATTAGAAGGCGAAAAGGCATCGATATAATGTTTAGTATAAAAATTTAATTTCTTTTTCATTCTGTCTTCAATTTCAACAGAATCTATTATTTCATTTGCCATTTTTGAAAACAGCAGGTAGTTTTGTTTAAGAAAGTCGAAATAATGTGGAGCATCATTCCATTCAGCGGCTGAAAACCGTCTGTCTCCTTTATCAGGAGTAATTACAGGCTTATATTCTTTTTTACCGTCAACCTGATGTTCTATGATCTGTTGCCACAATGCCTGTTGGTTTTTTAAATACCCAAAGTAGGTGTCCTGCACTTTCTCCATTTCTGAAGGGTTCTCGAATAGTTTTGTAAAAAAATAAGCGTAGGTTTTTTCTATGTCTCTTTCATCATGGAAATAGCCGGTCAAATTTTCAAAACAATTTTTAGTGATTTTTTTACTTGCTTTTGTTACATCTTCAATTAATTCTTGAAGTTCGTTGTCTGTCGTATTCGGCATATTTTTAATGTTTATTGATTTTACAATTAATTCTTAGAAATTAACTTCTTACTTCTTCTCCATTATGTTTTACTAATTCTGTAGCCCAATGTGTCAGGATATTCATATTATTGTCTTGAAGTTTATGAATGGCATCGATCTGTGAATTGAAGCTAGGGCCGAATGTTTTATTGAAATTCAATGCGAAGTTTGTATTTCGGTTATACGCATCAACAATTTTTTTCATTCCATCTGTGGATAATTTTATGGATGAATCAAGGTTATCCTGTATCTCTTTAATCAGCAGTTCGCTTTCTTCAGGATATTTTAACTCCAGGTCTTTTATCATTTCAACTAATTTACTATTGAACTTAATTGACGTATCAACTTGTTTGTTGTATGCTTCAATTACTGTGTCAATAGTATCTTCAGCCATTTCAACAGACGATCCAAGTGCTTTTTTTACACTTTCTACCACTGTATTATCAACATCTTTATTTTTGAATTGTTCCTGTATCGTGTCGATAATGTGTTTGTTAGAATCTAGTGCGATCTTCAGGTAACCTGTGTTCGATTCAACGATCGCATGAACAGCTTCTTTGTAGCTTCTGGAGGTATTGTCAATTGCAGCTCTTAGAGTCTCCGCTTTTGAATTTGATTTTTTATTCATATGATTTATATTTTTTGGTTGTTATTATATTTTTATTTTTTTTTCTTTGTCAAGGGCACTTTTTTAGTTGTTGCCTTTTTAGTTTTTTTTTCTTCCTTCTCTTCCTTCACTTTCGTTTCTTTTGCTTCTTTCCTTTCTTTCGTTTCTTCTTTGAAATAGTTGATAGCATTTGTCCAAAACTCCTTATTGCTATCCACCAATACCTTTATTTGATTGTTTATTTCTTCCACCAATTCTTTGTTGGCAAATGAAGGTAGATTGGTTTTGTTGTTATAGGTTTCTGCAAATTTTTTTACAGCATCTATGGATGTTTCGAAATCATGTTTGATCTTTTTTGAAAAAGTTTCGATCAACGAATCAGCATCAAAATGTTTTGAATGCAGTTCTTTTTCAAGTGTCCCGAATAGTTGTTTATTATGTTCGATCATCTGCAAAGCCTGTTTCTCAAAAATACTTACAACATTTTCTACCGTTTTTTCAGAAAAGTTATTTTCTTTACTATAATCAGAATATGTCGAAAACATTTTGTTCATTGTCTCTTGCGACTTTTCAGAAAATGATTTCAAATTATTTAGAAATATTTCCGTGTTTTTTTTAAGTATTTCTGGAACTGCTTCTGTTGACATCCATCCTGTTTTTCCTGCCGGGAATGATGAGTTTATAAAATTTGCATACGATTTAACGGAATGATTGAGTTGTTTACCATACATTTCAGATAATTTTAACGCATTATCAATAAACGACTTCATGGAGTTGCTCTCCCAGTCGTAAATTTTTTCGCCCGGATTGTTTTTTTTTTCAGTTTTCATTTTTGTAGATGGATTTATTAGGTCTTTTTTTTAGCAAAAGTCAATTTATTTGACAATTTTATGAATGATTGCTATCATCGTGAAGTGTGATATTCATCACTGCCATAATTTCTGTGTTTATTGTGAGAAGTTATTGATCAAAAAGCAAAAAACAGAGGCGGATCAATTCCCCTCTGTTTTTTTCGAAGATAGAAGCATATGAAATTCTACCCCTTCAGACCCAATTACAAATAATATTCAGACTCAATATCTTACTGTTACTTTCATTGAACCCCCGACCGACAGTTCCTTGGTCCAAATGGCATTTAAACTGTCAATATCTTTTATGTGTTTTATTCTTATTCTCTTTCTTAAAGCAAAATTACTCCTGGAATGCGATCAGTTAAATGATAATTGTCAATCGAGGTTTTGATTCTTATCAATTTAAAGAAATTGTTTCATGGATATATTTACAAAAAAAACATTTTACTATGGAAACAGCCCAATTACAAGAAACAAAACTATTGCTTAATGCAAAAAAGAGTTATCCTTCTATTTCAATTGTTTTGCCTACAAGTACTAAGTATAGACAGTATCGTCAGGATGAAGAAAAATTGAAATTAATAATTAATGAAGTGGAGGATAAGATCTTTCAGCAATTTCCAGCTTCCATTGCAGCTCCTTTAATAGGAAAACTTTTTAAATTATACCAGGAGGTTGATTTTAGCCATCTTTCCGAAGGTCTGGCAATTTATGTTTCCCGTGAGCAGGCAGAGATCTTTAATCTTTCTTTTCCGGTAAAAGAAAAAGTTATCATTGATAAATCTTTTGAGATCAGGGATCTTTTATATGAGACAAAGCATAGTCATGATTATCTTGTATTATTGCTAGGTAGTAAGGGGAATAAATTATTTAAAGGATTTAACAGGTCTATCGAGGGAATTGAATTCAAGGACGCCCCAAAAAATGCGAAGGAATGGGAAATTGATCTTCATTCGAAGGTTGGTAACTTCTCAGATGCAAAAGTTGTTAAAGATATCACCCTTGAAAAATATTTACGTGATATTGACAGATGTCTTTCTTTGGAATTGACAAACCGGGATTGCCCTGTGATCATTTGTGGTGTAGAACGTATCATTCATAAATTCAAGAATATTACAAAAAATAATAATTCGATCTTAGGATATGTGGAAGGTAATTTTGAACATTCTACACTTCCTGCCATCGCGAAGAATGTTGCTCCTATTCTTGAAAAGAAGATCGTTTCAGATGAAATGGAATCGCTTGCTTTATTAGATCAGGCTGTTGGCAAAAATACCTATGCTTCAGGTATCAGAGATGTTTGGAAGGCAGCAGTTGAAAAAAGAGGTCGTTTATTGCTTGTCGAAAAAGACTATTCTTGTGCTGCTGAATATGGAAAAGATAAGTATACACTGAATACCGATGATGTTAATAAAGATTCCTTGAATTACATTAAAGATGCAGTAGATGATCTGATTGAGGTTGTAATGAAATATGGCGGAGATGTTGTTTTTGTTGATGATAATAAGCTTATTGATCATCACCATATCGCTTTGATAACGTACTTTTGATTCTGTATATTTATCTCTGACATTAAATAAAAAAACATCTTGTTAAAACAAGATGTTTTTTTGATTTATATGTTTGATCTTACTGTGTTATCTGATGCAATATTCAATTGCTATTTTCCTTTTTTGAGTTTTTCTTTTTCTTTCTTTTTGAAATATTTTCGTAATAAAATATTATGTTTAAGTGCTTCCATGTTTTCATCGAATCCGGCTGTTCCACTTTTAATATTTTCCATACTTTTATTTAGGTTGCTTACAAATGTTGTGTCCATTAATATTGTTCCGATTGCTCCTTCGCCATTTTTAATTCTTTGTGTTACATTTCGCAGATCTCCTGAAATTAATGCCATCGAGTCTGTTATTAATTTGATATCAACAATGGTCTGATTGAATTTATTTGAGAAAATAGTATCAGTGAGTAATGCTCCTACAGTGCCTTTTCCTGATTTTACTTCTTTTATGATAGTACTCAGGTCTCCTGTAATTATTGCGGTACGGCTACCTGTCAATTTTATATTTACGATCGCCTGTTTTACATTTTCTGCAACAACTGTATCCATTAGAATACTCCAAAGTGTATTTGGACTGTTTATTTTTTTTGTTATATTTTTCAGATCGGTAGTGATATATTTGAGATTGTCGTTGGTAGCATTTAATGTTCTGAACATTTCTTCCGTTTCAATCGGACGCACTGTTTTTAATATATCTCCATCTTCCACAGGTGTTGATTTTTCGTCGGAGGAATTTATATTCACTAGTTTGTTTCCCATTAATCCATCAGTACCAACACTGGCAAATGAATTCTTTTTAATGAAGGATCTTACTTTTTCTTCGATGATCATTACTACATTTACGGATGAATCATCTATAATTTCTACAGATTCAACTGTTCCCACATTTATACCTGAAAACCTGACATTGTTCCCCGACATTAATCCGTTTACGTTATAAAATTTGGCTTGTAGGTCAAATGTTGACCCGAATAAGTTTTGTTTGATACCAATAAAGTATAAGGATATGATCAGTGAGCAAAGCCCGATTACTACTAATAGTCCTAATCTTATATTTCTGGATATTTCTTTAGCCATGGCGTTATTCGAAAAATTGTTTAATTTTTTTATCGCTTGAGTTTCTTAACTCTTCATATGTTCCGATTGCATAACACATACCGTCAATCAGCATAATAATTCTGTTGGCCACCAATTTTACACAATAGATATCGTGCGAAATAATTATGGAGGATGTATTATATTTCTTTTGTATTTCAAGCATTAGTTTACCGATTTCTTTTCCTGTTATCGGGTCTAACCCTGTTGTTGGTTCATCGTATAAAATAATTTCAGGTTTAAGAATTAATGTTCTTGCCAATGCAATTCGTTTGCGCATACCTCCTGAGAGTTCAGCTGGCATCATTTCTACTGTATCTGCCAATCCTACATTTGTTAAAGCCTCTAATACCAGTCGGTTTATTTCTTCCTTTGTCAGAACCAAACCATGTCTTTTTAATGGAAACTCCAGATTTTCTCTAACTGTCATTGAATCGTATAAGGCATTACTTTGAAACAAAAAACCTACTTTCATTCTTAGTTTGTCTAATTCACTTTCATTCAGATCATGAACAGTTTTACCTAATACATTTATTGTTCCTGAGTCGGGGTACATCAGTCCAATAATACATTTAATCAAAACTGATTTTCCTGAGCCTGATTTGCCAAGTACTACAGCATTTTCACCCTTTTTAAGTTCGAATGAAAAATTATTCAGAACATGGTTATCGCCGAATGATTTACATATATTATTAATCTGTACAACCGCATTATCAGTTATCGGATTTAATTTTTGTTCTGAT
>CANJPX010000028.1 GCA_947476185.1 Bacteroidota bacterium | reverse complement strand
TAAAAGTAGAAGGGGTTCCTCCGGGGAATGACCAGCTGTATGTTGCAGTAGATCCGGCAGATATGTTCAAAACGTTTTTAGTAAACATGATATTTGAACCCGGACAGATCATATAGTCATCTGCATAAAAATCAGGTGTTGGAGTGCATATTGGACCACTTCCATTGGTTCCAGTTGCTGCTAGGTTCGCATTGATCCACAAATTATTTCTTGCAGAAAGAGCAACTTGCAATGCTGCACGGGTACGGTCTTTTTGATCGTATGTATACATTTTGGAGCAATAGGAATATTCCATATAATTTTCTACATTTTCAACATCTCCGTGCGTCCCTGAAAGTGAAACATTGTCTACCCCAAAACTGCCATTAACATCTTCAGCATTCCATCCGTAAATACGGAAAGTGCGCGCAGTGTTGTTGATGCTGGTAAACGAAGAACCACTCAAGGTGATCGTACTTCCAGTCAAAGTTGTAGTAATATCGCTATTGATAAAAAAAATGTTTCCGCTTTGGATGCTCAAATTTGGATTTGAAGGAAAGACAGTGGCAGCAATATTACTAGTGAATAAATCAGCATTTGAGCGTACTGCAAAAGTACGGATACCGTTCGTATCTCTTTTAATAGAAAATGTTAATCCTGTTAAGGTCAATGCTTGTGCCAGATCAGGAGTTAGGGTGAATTCAAAATATTTTCCTGTATTGATAGCACCTGTTAAACCAGCGTAAGAGGTTTCTCCATTCAATGCACCAGTATCCCAATTAGAAAAGGAGAATATTCCCGCAGTTGAAGGATTCGTAGAAAGGCCTGTAGCATTGAAGCTGCTGAAAGTTATAGCAGAGTCAGTTGAAACTGGCACCGGTGTTGGATCTGTTGTTCCTGACGAAACAGTTACATTTCCGAATGAATAGGTCCCTGATAAGGCTTTTGAATCGCAAAAATAATCGAATCTGTTGCTGCAATTATCATGTCCCTTTGTGATAGGGGTGTCAGCAACTCCTTCATCCCCACATGAAACGTTAGGATTATTTGTTGAACCCCACGTGTGAGGCAAGTTTAGCCAATGTCCCACTTCATGGGTTAATGCCCTTGAAGTTAAAACACTAGCTGTTCCAATACTTCCGATATAACTGTGGATAATAATAATCCCATCATAAGGTAACATATACCATGGGTCAGTTGCTGTAGGATAATAAGCGTAACCTGCAGTACCAACGCTTTCCATTGTTTTTATCACCCAAACATTCAGGTATTTGTCACGTGGCCAAGGATTTAATTTAGATTGATCATTTGCATTTTCTGTTTTATGAGAATATATCCTATCAATACCATTGGTGCAATTTCCATTTGGATCGATTTGAGCCAAGCGGAATTCTATCTTCATATCGGCTGCTTTTGCTTGAAAAGGAGCAACGATACCTATGGTGTCTGCATTTTGTTTTCTCCAATCACGATTCAAGATATTTACTTCATCTATCACTTGAGCATCGGAAATATTCTCAGTGCCGTTGGTGTGAATAATATGAAAAACAATTGGAATGATATACACTTGTTCCACCGATTTCGATTCTTTATTCGCTTTTATCTGCTCAGCAAGAAGTAAGTTGTAATCCACTTCAGCTTGAGCTAATTCAGGATGTTGTGCGTATAATTTTTGTTGCATTTCAGTGGTTCCGCATTTAAACCCATCTTGTGCAAAAAGCATGTTGTTTCCAACAAAGCAAAAAACAGATCCTAAAAAGAGGTGAGCGAGTAAATTTTTTTTCATTATCGAAGAGGTTTCGTTGATTTTTAAAATTGTGTTTGTTAATTGCAAGTATAAGCATAAAAACAAAAAACACGAAAGTTTTTTAAGTATTGCAGGAGTTTTTTTATTAAACGGTTGATTTTAAGTCTAATTGGTAGTGAATTAACAAAAAAGGAGCACCCAGGCTCCTTTTTTGTAATTGAATTTTCATTATTATTTTTAGAATTTTACTCTGATTGCAGCCATTATATTTCGACCAGGAGCACTTATTCCGGACGCAAAGATTCGGTAGTGAGAATCAAATAAATTTTCAACCGCCAAATTGATGGTTACTGTTTTGGTAACATGGTAGGCCGTTTTGATGTTAAATGTTAACCAAGCCGGCATATATCCGCTTACAGGATCAGCTGAATAGGACTCGTTGTCTTCTGCTCCCAAGGAATAATCTCTTCCAATTTTTGCAGCACTATAACGTGCATAAATTTCGCTTTCAAATTTTTTGAAGTGATAAATGATGCTTGTCTGACCGAACATCGGAGGAATATGATCCATAGGAAGGATCGTGTCATGATTCGGGTCATTATTGATCGAGGCTAACTGTTGGTGATATTGTCCAACGGTATAAGTAAGTGTTGTTTTAAAGGAAACATTATCCGTCAGATCCGCAGTGATTGCTCCAAATAAACCTTGGATGAATGCTTCATCCACATTTTGAGCAGCCATAACCTGACTCAAAGTCCCATTGAACAGCAAAGAATCTTTTCCATCATATTGGAACTCTTTCATTACAATAGCATTTTTAAGCAAGGTATAATTATAGGTAGCTTCCAGTTTTATTTTATCATCCATTATAGTTGTTGCTAATCCACCTTCAATGTTGTAGGCATATTCAGGTTTTAATTTTGAATTTGGAACGACAACAGTGCTTCCTGCCGACTCATAAACTCTGCTCATATCATCAACATTAGGAGATCTGAATCCGGTAGAACCTAAAATGCTGAAACGGATATTTTTTTCAGGCATAATGATCAATCCTAAATTCCCATTCAAAGCATTGTTCGTTTGTTTAACAGAGGTGTATGGAAATTGGAATGTTGATACTGCAGCAGCGGTGTCAAAATTTGATGTTAGTGAATTATGTGAAAAACGCAATCCATCAGACAAAATAAATTTTTCGTTAATCTCCCAACTATCGGTCAAATATGCGCCAATGTTCATTGTTTTGCTACCACCATTTGGGTAACGCGTATCTACAGGTGTAACATTAGCTCCGGTATAAATATTCATCTTTGTTGCAGCAGAGGTTACTTTATTTCCTACTATTTCAACTCCATAACTCAATTCGTTTTTTTCTTTTATTTGTTTTCTCAGATCTGCATTCAAAGAATACACATTAACTTTTTCTAAATTTTTAGTTTTATAATTACTTCCACTTGCACTGGTATAATCTGTGCTGAATTTTCTGTTAAAACGTTCCTGGGCAATATCCTGATAAGCAGCCGTTATTCGCATGTTATCGAATAGTTTTCCTTCTGATTTAATAGTAGAATAAAGTGATACTAACATTCTGTTCTGTGGACCATAACCGTTTTCTGCAAATTTTAAATTGGAGCCGCTGTAATCTGTTAAGCGGTCGTAACGATTAATCTCAGACGACGTTGAATATTGAACATTCAAACCCACATTTATTTTATCATTCATCTTGAACAATAATTTTTCCATGAAATCCATTTGTGAATACCCACTTTTCTTTTGAATGTTGGTGTTTGGATTTCTGATCATACTGTCGGCTGTTCCTGCAGCATTTGGTCCAACGTAATATTCACATCTTCCAAAAGAAGGGTCAGGATTGCGGGAGTATCCAGTGCGCAGGTCGTCAAAATCACTATAAGTAATGCTGGTTAAAGAGGCTAGTTTTTTAAATCCGAGATTAAAATCAACATGTCCCGTTTTTTCCTGATTAGCACTGGAATAGCGCAAATTGGAATTTAATTTAAAATTCATTTTATCATCACCAAAAAGTGGATTTTTAGTGTAAAAATGCATTACACCGCCTAAAGCGTCACTGCCATACATTACAGATGAAGGACCATAAATGATCTCGGTTCTGTCAAGCATCGCATTGTCGATTGTAATTACATCTTGCAAATGCCCGGCACGATAGATCGCATTGTTCATCCTAACTCCATCAACAACTATCAAAACTCGGTTAGCTTCAAATCCTCTTATTATGGGGCTTCCTCCACCACCTTGGCTTTTTTGAACCATAATGTTCCCGGTATTTGAAAGCATATCTGCGGTTGTTTGCGGATTTGATAATTCGACATCTTTTACTTTGATGATGTCGATAGTATAAGGCACATCTGATTTTTTTTCTTCTGCTTTATTTGCAGAAAAAACAACTTCATTTAAATTGATCAATTTTGTAAGAATTGTATCTATGGGTGGCGTACCTTGTGCATTCATGCTTGCAATAGCGATCATACCCATCATTGTTGAAATTAAGTTCTTTTTCATAGTTATATTTTCGGATTAATAAATTAATAAAATCTGCGTTCAGCAGATCTGCTGAACGCAGATTGCTCTATATCAAAAAAATAACAAGGGGTAGCTACAAACCTCGCCATGTTTTTAACATAGCAATGAATCTAAATTTTAAAACTATTTCTCAAAGGCTTATAAAAAAAGGAGAATAGCAAACAAAATTTATTTTTGATTCAAAGGAGTTTATACAAGCTCGGGAGGAGGAGAGATTGTTTCCAGTATTGCAGAAAGATAATTTATTTTTGGAATGGAAAAAAGATAATTGATGTCGTTGCTATAAAAACAAATATCAGAAGAATGATTGAAATAAATTTTCACAACATGGTTCGATAATTTTTTTGAAGTGGAATTGTTCTTATTATCATTGGAAGCAAGTTGAACTTTAATGTGTTCGTCAAGGTTCGCAAATAATGCTTCTTCTTTTTCATCAGAAATGCAATAGAAGATCATTGAGTTTTTTGAATCTGTCGTTTTTACAATGTCATAAAGTTTATCATTGTATAAAAATTCTTTATTTTTTTCAACCCAATGAATTTTTCCGATGCTGCTTTTGTCAAAAGCAATAGCTGTTAATTCTTTCGTTGGGAGTCCAAGTTTTATGCTAGTCCGTATTTCTTCTTTTGCTTCCGATTGGCTTACCTTAAAGACAATATAGTATCCAATTGAATTGAATACAAATATGGCGAGAAGGGAAAATATGGCAAGCTTTTTCATATTGTCTATTGACAAATATAGATAATTGCAATAAAAAAACAAATTCCGACTTTCTGTCATTTTAATGTTTTGGTATAAACATTGACAGAAATAATTTAGATATATTTGATGCTCATGCGAAATACCACCTCAAAATTATTTTTTAGTATTTTATATCCTAGTTTATTTGTTGCGATCCTATGGGGCGTAAAGCTTTTCGAGAAAGTGGAACAAGTGAATTTGTCTTGGTATGGGCTCTATCCCAGGAGGACTTCCGGATTAATCGGAATTGTCACCTCTCCATTATTGCACGCAGATTGGGGACATTTGATATCAAACACTTTGCCTTTGATGGTGCTTGGTCCGATCATTTTATATTTCTATCGTTCAATAGCTTTTAAAGTTTTCTTTTGGGTGTATTTAATGACAGGTGTTTGGGTTTGGGCTGCCGGTAGGGACTCTTACCATATTGGAGCAAGTGGTCTTGTTTATGGTTTTATTACGTTTCTTTTTTTTAGTGGTATTTTCAGGAAGGATTCCCGCTTAATGGCTCTTTCACTATTCGTAACCTTTTTATATGGAGGAACTATTTGGGGAATACTTCCCTTTCAAAATGGAATTTCCTGGGAATCACATTTGTTGGGTTCATTAGCAGGCGTTATCACTGCTTATAATTTCCGAAATGAAGGACCTCCGTCACGCACCTATGATTTTGGAAATGATGAAGAAAATGAAAAAATGGATGTGAGTGGAGATGAACAATATTTGGGTGATCCAACCGATTCAAATTTTGTCGATGTAAATTATACATATGTCGAAAAGGATTCTTCCCACTAATTTACCTACCTTTGCGCCTTCTAAAAATTAATTTAGAAATTAAATCGCATCTTAAAATTGAATTATTTATCAGTTGAAAATGTTTCAAAATCTTTCGGAACAAAAGTATTATTTAATAAAATTAGTTTCGGACTAAATCAAGGTGATCGAATTGCACTGATCGCAAAAAATGGTTCCGGGAAATCCACACTTCTTAAGGTACTTGTTGGTAAAGAGATTGCAGATGAAGGTTCTGTTACCTTCCGGAAGGATATTGTAGTGACCTACCTTGATCAAAATCCATTATTCAATGAAAACGATACGGTATTAGAAGCGATCTATAATTCTAATAATCCGATGTTAAATGCAGTGCGTGATTATGAAGACGCGCTTCATGCATTTGAAATTGATTACAATGATTCTACCTCTGACCGTTTGGAAAAATGTAGTGCTCAGATGGATAAACTTGAAGCATGGGGTTTTGAGGCAAAAGTGCAAGAGATCTTACAGCGCTTAAAAATTGCTTTTTTAGATAAACAGATAGGGACATTGTCGGGCGGACAAAAAAAGCGTGTTGCTTTAGCAAAGGTTTTAATTGATGAACCTCATTTATTAATTCTTGATGAGCCTACCAATCATTTGGATGTAGAGATGATAGAATGGTTAGAGAATTATCTTGTTTCAAAAGATATGACCTTACTATTGGTTACTCACGATCGTTATTTTTTAGATAGCATTTGTACCGAGATCATCGAAATTGATAATGGAAATTTACATCACTACAGAGGGAATTTTCAATATTTTGTTGAGAAAAAAGCAGAGCGGGAATCGATGGAAAATAGTGAGATCGATAAGGCAAAAAATTTATTCAGAAGAGAGTTGGAGTGGGTACGAAAAATGCCCAGAGCCCGCGGTACAAAAGCAAAATATAGAGTTGATCAATTTGAGGTAACCAAGGAAAAAGCCTTTAGCAAACAAACAGAAGAAAAACTTGCTCTTGGTGTTAAGATGTCGCGTATCGGTGGAAAGATCCTTGAATTTGTCAAGATCAAAAAAGCATTCGGCGCAACGAAAATTGTAAACGAGTTTTCTTATATTTTTAAGAAAGGGGAGAAGATAGGAGTAATTGGAAAAAATGGAGTAGGAAAATCGACCTTCCTGAATATGATCATGGGAATGGAAATGCCAGATGCTGGAACCATTGCATCTGGTGAAACGATAGTGTTCGGATATTATTCTCAGGAAGGGCTAAAATTAAATGCAGACAAACGTGTAATCGAAGTTGTAAAAGATATTGCTGAATTTATTCCCTTGGCAGATGGTTCAAAACTTTCTGCCTCCGGTCTTTTGACAAAATTCTTATTTCCACCAGATGTTCAATATGGCTATGTATCGAAGTTAAGTGGAGGTGAAAGACGTAGATTGTATTTGATGACCATTCTTATCGAAAATCCTAATTTTTTAATACTGGATGAGCCAACGAATGATTTGGATATTGTGACATTAAGTGTGTTAGAAGATTTCCTGACCAATTTTCAAGGTTGCGTATTAATCGTAACACACGATCGTTACTTTATGGATAAAATGGTAGATCACTTATTTGTATTTGAAGGCGAAGGCGTGTTGCGTGATTTCCCGGGTAACTATACAGAGTATCGTGAAAAGAAGGAGCTGGAAGACAGAGCAGCTTCCAAAGTCGGACAGGCAAATGCCCCTCAGACGATAGTAGAGGAGGTTCGAGTGGAAGAAAAGAAAATTGTTGATACAAGCTCGACAAAAAAGAAATTGAGCTTTAAAGAAAAATCAGAATTTGACCAACTAGAGAAAGAAATTGCAAATCTGGAAGCAGAAAAATTGAAAATAACAACACTGCTGAATTCAAGCACAGATAACCATGAAGATGTTGTGAAGTGGAGTGAACAGATCGGTACGATTATTTCGAAATTAGATGAAAAATCGTTGAGGTGGTTGGAATTGAGTGACGGAATTTAATGTAAGTCTTTTGACAGTTCGGTTTGTTTATAGGTTTCCAGAATGGTCTTTAAATATTCTGAAGTCGTTTTATTCCAATCTTTGGAATTGTGAGAGTAGGTCAGACTTTCATAATTATCAATATTGTGATCAATATTATAGATAAGGGTTTTTGCGATCTCATTTCCTTTTTTGATCCTATTTAATTTATAATACCCTTCAATTACTGGTATGGTATACAGGTCGAAATGCATCACATTGTTTGGCATTACCTCCATATATTTATCCAAAACCAATTCAGCATAATCCGGTTTTTCTTCTTCCAGTAATTTATTGAATAACAATTGAAAGCAAGAACGGTATGCCCAACATATTGTCTTTTCATTGGATGTGATGGCATCTAATCCTTTCCAATCAAAATTTGTCATTAAATTTTTGTACAAAAGGGAGGTGTTAATTTCTGCAAATTCGAGGTTGTCATATTTTTTTTGAACTTTGTCTGTAAGTTTATAAGTAAGACCTTCTATTTGGAGGAAATTATTCATTTTCAAAAACGAATCACCGCTTGAAGTCGCAGCAAAATAGATCGCTCGTTCCAATTTGGTGTTTGCTAAAACATCATATAAGATCAAATCATTTCTTTGAAAATATTTGGCGTCAGTTTGTAGATTTAATGTAGCATTCGCAGTGGTTAGTTGAAAATTATTTGTATTAATATAGGAATAGTTTTTACCGGGGTATTCAATCGTGTTTTGATCATCCGAAACAAAAGCGATCATTTTTGATAATTCAATAGGCTTATTTATTTCTCCCTTAGAGTCAATTAAAATTATTTCTTTTTTATCACCGTTTATTTCTTCCGGAGAAAATGAAATTGGCAAAGGTTCTGCATCAAGGATTTTATTCCGCAATGAGTTTATATAACGGCTTGTTTGCAGTAGACTAAGATTAACAACCAAAACATCCGTTCTTATTCCATATTGTGATTGAAGATAAAGTAGAGGGTATGTATCGACATCTCCAAAAGTGAATAGAATTGCATTTTTTGAGCATGAATTAAGAATATTTTTAGAAAAGGAAATAATGAAGTCGTTATATAGTCTTGGAGTTAATTCTTTTTTCGCTTCCTCTTCATTTTGATAAACCCGTATGTCTAAAAATGTTGTCAAATATTCATTGGCTACTTTTGTTCCTATCGATCCGACTATCGTTTCAAAATTGGGATTCATTGCTTCCACTTTTTTATAACTTTCAATCGCCAGATGTTCGTATTTTCTGAACAATGCAAGTTGTTCAGGGTTGAGGCAATTCTGTCCATCAGGCAAAATAAATCGATCTTTCGATAAAATGAAACCGGAGTTAGCATTTAATAAATTTCCAGCATAAGATGAATAGGCTCTTCCTAATGCATATAAAGTAGAATCCGGTAAATTTGTCTGATTTTGAAAATCCTGAATCACATCCCAATCCCATCCCGAATATCCGTAGTAGGGAGAAAAACCGTAATTCCGTTTATCCCAAATATTTAAAACACTTTTAAGTTTTTCTCTGTTTGCTTCATGATCTTTTTTCGGTTCCCTTTTCGATCTGGTTTCAAAATTGACCTTTTGAAATCCATTATTAACTTTTGACCAGAATAATTCGTCATGGGTAGATTTATATGAGTACCCATCTGTAGTATTGATATGCCAGCCATCTGGTTTTTTTTCAAATTTTATTTGATCATCTTCTTTGATGTCCAAGGAAGAGTATGTATTGAAAAATTTATTAACAACAATATCATAAGAGGGGTAGGTAGTGTTCTTATTCTTCTGAGCAAAGGAGTCACAAAAAAAGAAAAGGGGAATGAAAAATAATACTATTCGTTTCATTTTTTATAATATTACTTTTTGCTCTACACTCCATGCTTCTGCTTTTGAGGAAAATAAAATTTTCGTTTTGCTCCAGACTGCTGCGAATAATGGAGAGTTCCGGTAATTTGTCAGGTCACTTTCGGAATCCCAAAAACTATAGGTAAAAAAAATTTCAGGAGAATTTATGTCATTCAAAAGTTCCAAATGTGAACAACCCGGCATGGCTCTGATCAAGTGTTTTGATTCATTGAAAATTTCCTGAAATTCATTTATATTTTCAGGTTTGAAATTCATTTTTACGATGCGTATGATCATTGAAAGCGAATGGTTATTGAATCATTTAATTTTAGATTTAACATGCTGTTGGCTCTATCACTATTCATCGAAATTTCCAATTGGTTGGCAGCATTGAATAGGGCAAGGATTTCTCCTTCAGGAACATCATTATATGTTTTACTGATCTTTAAAATTTCATATCTGGCAAATTCAATTTTGAATTCCCTGCCTTTGCCAACCTGAGTGAATAATGTTTGCGTAATATTGCACATTACATTTCCATATGAATCGATGTATTCAACAGTTCCACGGATCATATCT
This sequence comes from Bacteroidota bacterium, assembly GCA_947476185.1. GTDB lineage: Bacteria > Bacteroidota > Bacteroidia > 2-12-FULL-35-15 > 2-12-FULL-35-15 > 2-12-FULL-35-15. Next base: position 29,444 of record CANJPX010000028.1, on the reverse strand, counting down.
CCCATTGAAGCAGCACGGAAAGGCATACGTTCTAAAAGATTTTCTTTTGGTTTTCCCAATTCTTCAATTTTGGCACCTTTTGCAATTGCACTGGCGACAATAGCGAAAACATCGCGTGTAGGAAAAGTAGAAATAACGACAGGCAATTCAATAATCATATCGATGGCAGTGTCTAAAAAAGAAAAAATCCCGTTATCGGCACCAATAAAATAATGTCCATCCGAAAAAACGATCACGTGAGATGATTGATTTGTTTGTTCAGTTTTTATACCAATGATGTGAATACTGCCTTTTGGGAAATTCGGGTATGCATTCTTTAGAATATAAGCGGCATCCTGTATGCTATAGGTCGGGATTTGATGTGAAATATCAATGATAATTACCTCCGGTATATTGTTCAGGATGGAGCCCTTGATAGCACTGACATAATGGTCTTTCAATCCTAGATCTGTTGTGAGAGTGATGATAGCCATTTGTTAGTAAATTGTGATTTTTTCGGTTTCCGTTTTACCCTAAGAATACACAAAAATATGTTATTTTCGTGCTTTCTAAGAAAAAAAACAAAGTTTTTAGTTTAATTCAGTTATCAGCGTGAGCGAAAAGAAGATAATACTTGAAGATATTTCACCCGCAAATTTATATGGGGTGAATGACTCTAAGTTGGAACTGATAAAAGATCGTTTCCCGAAATTGAAAATTGTTGCAAGGGGAGAGGTATTGAAAGTATCGGGGGCTGATGAGGATGTGAATCAATTTGAAATGGTGATCAATATTTTGATCGCTTATTATAACCGATTCGGAAATTTAACTGAAAATGCCGTCGAACAAATTTTAAATGGCAATTCTAAAAAAGGCAACGCAAGTGAAGGAGTCGAAGGGGTTGATTTAATTGTTTTTGGTAACAGCGGATTGATAGTAAAAGCACGGACGGAAAACCAAAGGAAGATGGTTGATGCTATTTCAAAGAACGATATGCTTTTTGCTGTTGGCCCGGCCGGTACAGGGAAAACATATACTGCAGTTGCATTGGCAGTTCGTGCATTAAAAAATAAAGAAGTAAAAAAAATAATTCTGACTCGTCCTGCAGTGGAGGCCGGTGAAAACCTGGGTTTTTTGCCGGGTGATCTAAAGGAAAAATTGGATCCCTATATGCAGCCGCTTTACGATGCTTTAGGAGATATGATCGCTCCGGAAAAGCTAACTTATTATATTGAAAACAGGGTGATCCAAATTGCTCCTCTTGCCTTTATGCGTGGAAGAACATTGGATAATGCATTTGTTATTTTAGATGAAGCTCAAAATGCAACAGAAGGTCAGTTGAAAATGTTTTTGACCAGAATGGGTTCATCTGCAAAATTTGTAATTACAGGTGATATCACACAGATCGATCTGCCAAAACACCAGCCTTCAGGTTTACCGCAAGCCATGAAATTATTGAAAGACATTGAGGGCATAGCGTTTGTTGAATTGGACGGTACTGATGTGATCCGACATAAATTGGTTAAGAGGATTGTTGAATTGTACGAATCAAAATAAATTGTAAATAATAAAATTTTAAACTTTCAAATTATATTTTATGGATGCTATAACAGAAACTAAATTCAACTTTCCTAAACAGAAAAGTTTTTATAAAGGTAAAGTAAGGGATGTATATAATATTGACGACAAGCAATTGGTAATGGTTGTGAGTGATCGGATCTCTGCTTTTGATGTGGTTCTTCCTAAAGGAATTCCATACAAAGGGCAAGTGTTGAATCAAATTGCAGCTAAATTTTTAAAGGCTACAGAGGATATTGTTCCGAATTGGGTGATCGCTGTTCCCGATCCTATGGTTACTGTTGGTTTGTTTTGTGAACCCTTTAAAGTGGAAATGGTAATTCGCGGATATTTATCAGGTCATGCCTGGCGCGAATATAAATCAGGGAAACGAGTAGTTTGTGGTGTGTCAATGCCTGAAGGAATGAAAGAGAATGATAAATTCCCTGAGCCTATCATTACTCCAACAACAAAAGCATCTGTTGGTCACGATGAAGATATTTCTAGAGAAGAGATCCTGATAAAGGGAATTGTTTCAAAAGAAGATTATGAACTATTAGAAAAATACACCCGTGCTATTTTTCAAAGAGGAACTGAAATAGCCGGAAAGATGGGCTTGATATTAGTGGATACAAAATATGAGTTTGGGAAAAAAGATGGAAAGATCTATCTGATAGACGAAATTCATACGCCTGATTCCTCCCGTTATTTTTACAAAGAAGGATATATAGAAAGACAAACAAAGGGAGAAGCACAAAAACAATTGTCGAAAGAATTTGTGCGTGAATGGTTGATGGCAAATGGTTTTCAAGGAAAAGACGGGCAAAAAGTCCCAGAGATGACCCCTGAAATAATAGCTTCAATATCTGATAGATACATAGAGTTGTATGAAAATATTGTAGGAGAAAAATTTGTAAAAGCGGATGCTACAAATGCTGTTAACAGAGTGGAACGAAATATCCTTGATTTTCTGAAGAAGTAATTGATTTCTATTCTTAATTAAATCTCCAAACATTATTATTACTGTTTTGGAGATTTTTTTTGAATTTACAGCTCAAAAATTTTGATTGTTCAAAAGGCTTACTATATTTACTTTACATTAATCTAATCATCTCTCATTTAAAAACAAAAATTATGGCAAAAGGAATAATAAAAACATCAGGGGCTTCGGCACCAAAATCTGTAACAACAACTACAACTGTTGCATACGATACAACAATTGTATCGAACAATATGAACTATTTAGCTTCTTCACCTGTTGGGCAAGTATTAACCGGTACAATTCAGGATATTGCTGATCCAACATTGGAATATAATTTTGAACAACCTTTAGGAACAGAATTAGGGATAGTTGTGGGATTAAAGGTAAATTATAATACAGTAGTAGTAAATGGTAAAACAGTAGTAAATATGATCCGCCTAATCGAAAAAGGTATGATCGAATCCATTAATGCAACAAATGATGGGGGGGTATTGTTGGATAGGTCTACAAAACTATCTATTCCATTTGCTCATATGTATTGTAAAGAATCAGGTATTGTAGCACCAGTTCAAGGTGGAAAAGGATCTGTAGTGTCTTTCGAAAGAGTCGTAGACCCTAAAACAGCTGCAGTTACTGCAACTGCCTTGGAATTAATAAAATAAATTAGTTTGAAATATAATAACCGGATGTGTAAAATCATCTGGTTATTTTTATAAATGAATACTCCCATTCATAAATATATATTAATTATTTTTCTGCTTTTTAAGGTAGTTGAACCTGTGTTTTCACAATCCGAAAATGATTCCATTCAAAAAATAATTGATTCAAAAACAGGAGAAGAAAAATGTTCATTCTTAATTCAACTTTCTCAAAAGAATAGAATAGAGGGTTCGTATTACACCGCCCTTGCATATGCTAAAGAAGCCCTTCAGTTGATCCTCTCAGACGCTTCCATAAAAGATAAAGAGCGTGTGTATTTTGAATTGGGATTTGTTTACCAATATATTTTGGAGTACGACAAATCATTGAATTATTACTTAAAAGCAAATGAAGGATACGAATCTAAAAGCAATTTGATTGGGCAAGGTGCTGCGTTATGTAATATTGGAGAGGTTTATAGGCTTATGCGTAATTATAAAAAGGCAATTGAATATATTAATGCCGGCTTAAATATTAATCGTAAACTAGGTGATGCACCAAATGTTGCCTCTTCTGAAAATGGCCTAGGAGCACTTTATTATGATATGAACGATTTAGAAAATTCAATCTTGAATTTTAAATTGGCTTTGGTTTATTATAAGTCGGTAAAGGATGTTAGAAATGTAGCATTGACACAAAATAATATAGGAAGCATTAATAATGAACTCGAAAAATATCAGGAGGCTATTGCAGACTATAAAGAGGCAATGGGTATTTTTTCAAATTTAAAAGATAGTATGAGTTATGCTATGTGTATGGCCAATATTGGAAATGTGTATAATAATATGAAAAATTATAATCAAGGAATAGATTATTCTTTGAGAGGATTAGAAATTTCATCCAGGTTAAATGATAGGAGCACTATTGCTGCTTGTTATGTTTTTTTGGCTGAGGGGAGTCAGTTGTCCGGAGATTATAAACATGCTTTTGAATATCAAACCAAACTATTGAATATTAAGGATACAATTTATGATCTGAAGACAAATCAAAATATTGCAGAAATGCAAACCCGATATGATACCGAAAAAAAGGAAAAACAAAATAAAATTTTAAAACAGGAGAATGATCTTCAAAATTTAAGTATCAACCGTCAAAAAATAATTAACTACTCAATCACTTTAGGATTAGTATTGGTAATAGGGTTAGCGTTTTTTATCTTTAAAGGATATAAACAAAAACAAAAGGCGAATCTTCAATTAGAAGAAAAAAATATTCTTATTGAACAAAAAAATAAAATTGTTGAAGAAAAAAATAAAGATATTACTGATAGTATTCGTTATGCAAAACGCTTGCAAACAGCCATTTTAAAGCCGGAAAATACACTTGCTAATTATTTTGATGATGGTTTTATTTTATTTAAACCAAAAGATATTGTGAGTGGTGATTTCTATTGGTTCGAGAAATTCGACAATCTTTCTTTGATTGCTGCAGCAGATTGCACAGGCCATGGCGTACCGGGAGCCTTTATGTCGATCATAGGTTGTAACTTATTGTCACAGGCTGTTAACGAATATGCAATTACCCGGCCTGCAGCCATTCTAAATTCTATTAATAAAGGTCTGACCAAGGTATTGCAACAAAAGGGCGAAGAAGGCGCCATTGTTAAAGACGGAATGGATATAGCGCTTTGTTCATTTAATCCGGATAAGATGGTCTTAGAGTATGCAGGAGCCTATAATCCTATGTGGTTAATAAGGGATAATAAAGTTGTTGAATTTTCGGCTGATAAATTTCCCGTCGGCGCATTTATTGATAGCGAAGTTCGTCATTTTAATAGCCATGAAATTCCTGTTCTGAAGGGAGATATGCTTTACCTCTTTTCTGATGGTTATGCAGATCAGTTTGGTGGTACAGCAGGTAAAAAGTTTAAATATAAACCCTTTCAAAATTTGTTATTGGATATTTATAAAAAGCCATGTGTGGAGCAACGAGACATTCTCAGCGATTCTTTTAATAGTTGGAAGGGTTCATTGGAACAAATCGATGATGTACTTGTTATCGGAATAAGAATCTAAAATGTTTTTTAAAAAACAAACTACCTGGATCAAACTTTTTGATTCGCTAACTTCAGCGAATGACCGGATAGCAATCGGAAATGTTGCCACACTTCAGATCGGGAATAAAAAAGTTTGTGTTGCCCATACTTCAGAAGGTTTTTTTGCAGTTAATGATAAATGTCCGCATAATGGCGCTTCTTTAGGCAGTGGTTTTTGTACAGATAAAGGAAGTGTAGTTTGCCCTGTTCACCGTTATCATTTCGATCTGAAAACCGGAAGGGCGAAAAGTGGCGGAGGAGATTATGTTCAACCCTATCCAATTGAGGTACGTGACGGAGCTGTTTTTATTGGCTTTGAAGAAACCGTCTGGAATCTTTTTTGAATCAAATAAATTTATTTTTGTTTTGACATGTATCTTCGTCATGTTTCTCCGTTATAAGAATAAAGTTCTTAAAAAAAGGAGGTCCAAATGAAGTCATTTCATCCCATCAGTTTTCTACTGGTTGCTTTTACCCTTACAGAAATTCCTGTGTTTGCAAACGTTATTTTTTCAGTTGAAGATGCGGCAAAAAAAGGATTTGTCAAGTTATCCATAAAAAGTAGAGGTGGGTATACCGGCGAAGTTATTGAAATGAAGATCCAGAATTTAACCAATCGAAAAATAAATTTGAGATTGGAAGCCGGAAGACGATTGGATTCAAAACACCAAAATGAGCAGGATATTCTGGTAACAAAAGAGCAGGAGTTTTTCGTTGATGCAAATCAACCAAAAACAATTAATGTTAGCGGAATGTGTTGTCAGGCACACAATAGCGCGCCTACAATTAAGTTTGAATATTCGGTTGGGAATCTGGCCGACAGCAATTTAATTAAGATGGCGATGTTCATAGATAAGAATAAATATTATTCAAATTATTCTGCACAGCAATCGGTTTGGGTTATTTCAGATGATAATTCATTAGGAAGTATTGACGATGGTGATTCAGAAATTAAAAATAAATTGAGAACGTTTGTCGCCAAGTTAACAGGGAAAACGATCCCTCCTTATGAAATTAATTATAAGAGTGGAAACGATGGAAGTGCCATGGGCAGGGCTGTTAGTATTGATGGTGTTTTCAGTTATTCTTTACCCATGACTTGTCACGCGACTATGGCGATTTATAATGAACATGGAGACATCGTTCAGATTATTTTCGAAAATTTGCAAAGTGATAAAGGGGAGTACAATCATTTTTATACATTTAGAACAAAAAAATTACCACAAGGAATTTATTACGCGCGTGTAAATGCGGATGGTATGCTCCAGAAACAAATGAAAATAGAGTTTTAGATTCTACGGCCTTCCGCTTCTTTTATTAGGAGTGGAAGGTTTAAATTTTATTTTCCAAAATATTCTTCGAAAGAAAACGTTTCTTTTAAGCGAACACCTCTGTCAGTATTTTGAACCGTGCAACATTGGTTTACAGAATCGTGCTCAAAAAACAGAATAAATTCTTCATCTGCTGCTTGTTTCAAAAACTTTTCTTTTTCAGTAAGTGTCAGGAGTGGGCGGGTATCATAGCCCATAACGTATGGTACAGGAATATGTCCGATTGAAGGGATCAGATCGGCAACGAAGGCTACTGTTTTATCTTTGTATTTTATTTTTGGGATCATCATTGCATCGGTATGCCCACGCATATAGGCAATAGAAATGGACGCGCCCAATTGATCCGAATCTTCTCCGGAAATAAACTTCAACTGTCCGCTTTCCTGAATAGGCAAAATATTCTCTTTTATGAAACTAGGCTTTTCCCTGTAATTTGGTTTTGTAGCCCATTCCCAATGTTCTGCATTGGTCCAATAGGATGCATTTTTAAATGAGGTATCAAAACCGCTTCTATCTTGATTGTATTTGATACTTCCTCCACAATGATCGAAATGAAGATGAGTAAGGAACATGTCTGTAATATCATCGGGATGAAATCCTGCTTTGTTTAAAGAGTTCAGTAGTGTATCATCTCCATTTAAAAAATAATGACTATAGAATTTTGCATCCTGCTTATCTCCCAAACCATTATCTATTAATATCAATCGGTTTGCATCTTCTATTAGTAAACAGCGCATTGCCCAGTTACACATATTGTTTTCATCAGCAGGATTTGTTTTGCTCCATAATGATTTCGGTACAACTCCAAACATTGCACCACCATCTAATTTAAAATTGCCTGTATTTATTACGTGTAGTTTCATAGTTAATGTTAATGAATTTTTTAAAATTTATGCATCTACATAGTGCTTAATTATTTTTTTGTTAAAATGTTACCGAATGTCAAATTACTGGTATCTCATTTTTACTCTTCGCCATATTTAATAACACAGCCATTATATTTTTTGTTATTTAATAGTACTTCTGCAGAATAATTGTATTGTTTATCAATAGCACCATTGCATTTTTCTTTTTTTATCGAAATGGTGATCTTGTTTTCTTTGTCAAGAGTTGTGTAATACGTTATTCCATTTTTTATTTCAGGTTTTGAATAAACAAAATGAGTGATTTTTTGTTCCATCGGATCGTAAAAGTCGATCAGATTTTCTTTTTTAGAAATTTGTATTTGCCAGAAAGGTTCTGTTCCGAAGCACCAATAATCATATTGAATACAAGTGTTCTTGTAGCTTTTTTGTTCAACTTTTATTAGTTCGGTAACAGAGATTGAATTTTCTTTAGGTGTTCGTGTTTCATATCCTTTCATTGACATGAATACTGTTCCCAGATAGTCGATTTTGGCAATTGCAGAATCTATGCCGCCCGTTTTATCCTTGATAGAATAGATTGAATCATTTTCACATGATTTGAATGTGAAGTTTCTTATGTTATATAATCCTTGGTATTCTTTTAGAACCGGTTTTGTTTCTCTGCCTATTTTGATACTATCCAAATTAATAGGCATTTTGTTTTCTGTGCTGGTGTTAATATCACATGCCAAAAGAAAAAGCAGTGGAGATAATAAAAACAATGTTTTTTTCATTTGGATAATAAATTATTTTTAGAAATTGCGCAGGAGGCTAAAATAATTCGACTCCGTTTATTATGACAATTTAGATGTCAGGCAAAGGTTTGAAATGTCGATTGCCGTTGTCACTCCCCGCTCAGCCTGCAATGAGCAAGCCGAAGTGTCGAAGCGTGTGGGAAGCCATCGCACATGTTTCGACAGGCTCTAAATGACCACACCCGGCTCTGTTGTGTCAAGTTAAAGGGAGTCGAACATTTTTTTCATTTTTCTACTTATTCTAATACAATAAATTGCATTTTAATATTTGCTTTTCCAGTTATTATATTCGCTGAAATTAATTTGTTTTAAGATAGCTTTTATCGCTCCGGCCCAGTAGTTTCGCATACCGATTCCGACCGCTTTACCGCTTAGCTTTTCGCAGATCAACACCTTTTTTGTGGCGATATCAAAAAATGTAACATAGACATCCGCTACCTGAGTTCCTTTATTAAAGTTCTCCACGATGAATGATAAACCAATACCTTCTTTTTTTACCTCTGCTTTATATTTTTTTACCATCCCGTCAATTGCAGTTCTTTCAATCGTTCCGGGATTATAAACCATACAAGCATCCACATCTATTTTGGTATTCAATTCATTCATTGATTTGATGTCGTAAATAACGTTGTCTTTACGAAATGATTTTCTGAAATCAAAAAGTTGTGGTTCTGTAACTATTAATGAATTCCAGGCAGGGATCCATTTTGTTTTCATATCATAACCTGTTGCAACGCCTGCTCCTCCGACCTGATCGAATGCACCTACAAATTTTGCTTTTGTAAAATCCAGTCCGAACCAAACTATTTCGGTTGAAGCTAATGCTGATTTTGCATCTTGTGCCTTCGCGAATGTTCCGCTTGCTAAAACAAGCAGAGATAAGATCACTTTTTTCATTTCGTTTTCTTTTTTAAGGAATTCGTTTATACATTTTTATTATTCAATAATTAACATTTCAACACGTCTATTCTTTTGACGACCGATTTCTGTTTTATTATCAGCAATTGGTTTTTTAGAACCAAACCATTCCACCTTAAATCTGTCAGCAGCAATGCCTTTGCTGATCAAATAATTTTGTACTGCTTTAGCACGCTTCTCAGATAACTTAAGGTTTTTAGCACTGTCACCTTGATTATCAGTGTGGCCTGAAATTTTCAATCTCCAGTTTGATTTTTTCTTCATCAAGCCGGCTAATTCATCCAGTGAAACAAGAGATTCAACTTTGATTATATCTTTTGCAGTTGCAAATTCGAGATTATCAAAAGCTTTCTTCAATACTTCTGCTTCTTCCTGATTAAGCTTAATAGCCACATCTTTTGCATCAACAGGTTTCAATTTATTCGCATCCGGTTTCAAGATGATGAATCGGAAGTAATGATCCTTAGCGTCTCTTATTGCCTTCTTAGCAATACCACCAACTATCACTTTTACCTCGGTCAATACTTCTGTATTTTCTCCTTCTATATTGAATAATACTAATTCATCAACTGGAAGTTCATCAAAACTAAAGCTTCCGTCTTTGGCTTGAATAGCCGTTCTTAGACTATTTCCCTGTGCATCGATCAATATTAATTTTACTTCAGGACAACCGTTGTTGGAAGCTGGACCCGGTTTGTCTGGACATTCATCATTTTTGTCCATTACGCCATCGCCATCTCTGTCAGGACAACCTTTGAATTGTGGTAATCCGGCTTCATCCGGACAATCATCTTCTTTGTCCATTATTTTATCACCGTCTTTATCAGGACATCCATTAAATTCAGGGAGACCCGCATCATCAGGACAAGCGTCTTGTTTATCGATGATCTTATCACCATCGCGGTCAGGACAACCTTGGAATTGTGGTAATCCTGGATCATCAGGACAAGCATCATCTTTATCTGCAATGTGGTCACCATCGCGATCAGGACAACCAAGGAATTCCCATGTTCCCGGAACATCTTTACACTTATCTTTTTTGTCAGAAACTTTATCCTTGTCCTTGTCATGCGGTCTTCTGTACATGATAGGGATCTTTAGCATAAAATACATATCTGCTCCGTAAATATCTTTTCTGGAAACCCATGGGCCTAAACTGTTTGTCCCCAAAATAATAGGTCCAAGTCGCAATGCTAAACCGGCTTTGAAGTTTCCTGTATTATCATATGAAAAGGGTATGAAAGCTCCAAACCATTTATGGTCCCAGCGTGGAGTTAAACTGAAAGTTGTAAGATCGTGAACTTTTTCTTTGTCGGTTTTTAGGCGTGGTGACCAATATGGAGTAAAGTTTACATAGAAATCTTTGTAAATATTATAATCAATTTGTGCAGTAATGGCCATCGGTAAATTCATTTTGAAATACTGATCACCATCCTGCATCGTATACGTTGCTTTAAGAGTGCTATCGAATTGTTCAACGCTTCCTGTCTGATCAAATTGATGTAAATTCCAATATCCGATATCGGCAGTAAAGTTATGACTATACGTTCCTTTTTTAAATTTTACGTGTCCGATATCAACAATAGAAAGACCGACCTTTAATTTGTATTTGTTTTTATCTCTTCTAGTAAGTCCTGTTTCACCATCCATATCGTATTTGAATTTTTCAAAGTCGGGACGCCATTCATAAACAACCCCAAAATCAAATCCAAAAGAAGGACTAGATGCTTGTTTGAATTTTAAGTTGTTCTGATCTGCTTCAAAATTTGTGGAGTGCCCGTAACTCACATCCGAATGGAATAAGGAAAGTGTGGTATCATCAGTAAATTCATAGTCCAGATTCTTAATGGACATGTATGCAGCCTGTAATCCTTGCAGGTACTTTACTGATAATCCTGCTTTTAAAAAATGTTCTCCTTCATCTTTAAAAACATGTCCGTATGTTGCTGCGTATTCTACCCATGTCATGGTTTGAATACTAAAATCCTGATTGCTTAATTTCTGAGACCAAAGCGAAGGATAATCTAATGAATGGTATAGTAGTGTTGCTAATTCGGGTTCCAATCCGTCAACATTAAATAAGGTCCTTACTTTGGATTTTAAAGCAAAGGCATTTTTTTTATTGATGGTCACCAGAAAGGAAGGAGTATAGATCTGGTTGGAGAAATAAACTGATTTATTGATCTTGTTATTTCTTGTACTTAAGTAATGATCAGCAAACGAAGTATCATCAAATGCATACAAATGTCCGTATTGATCTTTCTTTAAGGCCTCACGTTTAAGACCAACGTAATTGTTGTAAGCAGCGAAACTAAGTCCGAATAAAGTTATATCTACTTTATATCTTGTGTCAACAACATTAGCCGGATTCAGATCAGTTCCTGTGACTCCTGAATAATTACTGTTGATATATCCGAGAAAATCCTGCGCAAAAGATGACAGCGTAAACATCATCGCAGCAACAAGCAGAAGTGTAATTTTTTTCATAGTTGGGAATAAATTTATATCGAATAAAGATACAGTTTTTTTTAAAAAGAAAAAACTACTTTAATTGATACACGAAAATGGAGTTTTCGGAGCTTCCCGTAACCAGATTGTAATCTCCTTCATTATTCAGATCACCGATTGAAAATGCAGTTTTTCCATTGATAGGAAAGCTGTTGTATAAGGTGCCGTTATCATTAAAAAGATAAATTTCATTGGACTCTTCGGAGGCTACGCCAATTTTACCCTTGCCATCCGGAAATAAGAAAAAAAGAGGTGTCTGAGTGATATTATTTTCAAATTCATATTTAAATAATAATGATTTATCCTGAGAAAAAACCTTCAATTCATTTCTTGTAAGGAAGATGTATTCTTTTGATTTGTCATTGTTAATGTCTTTCAGGTCAAAGTGTGGTGATGTTTCGAAATCCTGAATTTTGATACTTTCCGTGCTATTTGACAGACTGACTTTGATTACATTTCCAAGAGTGTCAGCGGCAATAATGTATGATTTACCATAATCTTTACCTCCTTCAACATAAAAATTCCGGACACCTTGTTCCATTTTCTCTTTCATGTTAACGCGTGTGGCACCGCGTCTGTCGAGGATATATATTTTCCCTTTGGAATCAATGGCGCATAAATGATCTTTATTATTTACGTTAAAATATTGAAGAGGAACAAAGACCTGGTCTGTCGTTTTGTCGAATGCGAATGCCGTTACTTGCTCTCCATTTGCCTTATAACATACTATACGTTTGTTTTCTGTTGCAATGAATATCCGGTAGTCGCGGTTTTTTTCGTAATCCACAATTGAAATGGCATTTGTTGCCGTCGACCTTAATTTTATCGGAAAGCCATCCATATCGTTGCCGTTTCTATCGAACAAATAGATAGAAGAACGTGTATTAAATATCATTTGTAACTTGTCGTTTTTCAAAACATCGATCTGCATTACGTCACTCATGATCTTTTCAGGAAGTTGTTTGGTCCAAATTATTTTTCCCGTATTGCTGATGAGATAAATTTTGTTGGCATCATCCTGTACAAAAACATCCTTAGCTTTTGTCTTATGATTGATCAACAAGTATGGTTTGCTGCTTATTGGGGCATCTAATTTTGTCTCCCATAAGGTTCCTGTTTCTTGTTTTTGTTCCGGATTATATTTTAAATAAATGGTGCTGTAAAATAATTTATTGTTTGAAGAAAATTGAATACCTGTTGCCTCAAATTTATTGAGGAGATCCTTTTTGAAGTCTACTTCTTTTGCAAGATCTTCTTTCAGAAAAGAACTGTAAATATTCCCTGATCGGGCAATGGCATTATAGAGGTAAACGTTTGATTCGGCCGACATGTTTTCCGAAAAAACTTTGAAGTTTTTATTATTTGCCAATATATTATTGCTTTCAAAGTCATCAATAAATATTTTAATGGCATCTTCCGTATTGCCAAAAATAATGTAATCATGAATGGTTGTAAAATAGTTGTTCGATACTTTTTCGAAAGGCCAGCCAAATAATGTCGGCATCAGAAAGGGAATATTTATTTTGCCTGTTGGATGACCTTTATAAGTTGACGAGTCTTTTTTGTTTTCGGTATTTACTTCAGGAATTGATAATTCATTTAATTTATTTACAGCATCATCAATGTTGTTTGATCTGATAACGGCATAGGAATTATTGGTAAAGTCATTTTCCGTAGGTTCTGTTATTACTAGAGCCATCTCATTGTCCATCCAATTCAGCATTGTTTCTTCAATATCTGAATTGCGGATTTTGTTGATCTCCTGAATAGCAGATTCATGTTTTTCCAGTAAATGTTTTGCCTTTAACTGTTCTTTATAATTGTGGTAAAAGTTTTTGACATTGCTCATCCCTAAAAATAAAAAGGTAGCAGTATTTGAAGGTATGATGTTTGTTATTCCGGCTTCCTGAGGTTTCTGATCCGTAAATAAACTTAAAAAACTGTTTGAAGAGTCACCGGCTTGTGTGAACCCTGAAAGGCTCAACGCGTTAGGTTTGATATTTATATCCCAGTCCGAGCAATCTGCAAAAGCGGATAAAGAATTAAAGTTTTTTTCAGAATCTGAGAAAAGTAATGGATGTAACAGTTCAGGAAATGTTTTGTAATTAATATAAATATTTGCATCTACATTTTTACCTGCAGTGTTTATGACTTTACTGAAGTTGCTGTCTTTGCTGATTGAAATGCCTGATTTTAATTGATGAATGGATGTTTGCAGTAATTGAAGGTTGCTGCTCATGATCAAAATTCCTTTGACGATCGTATAATTCGTTTTGCAACTTTTAGTTGGACTAAGTGTTTTAATTTTTTCTCCTTCGAAATTGGTAATTTCATTGGTTTCTCTTTTATGATTTATTTTTTCATCGAAATATTCTTCCAGTGAACTTTGGTAGGTCAAATTAGGTAAGCTGTAAACAAATAAAAAATCGAAATTGTTTTTGGATGTAATGTGAGCAGACATATAAACGGAATGGTTTTCTAATAGCTCTGAGATTTCCGGAGCAGTTTCTAAAATGGAATCAATGAATGTGGCTTGTTGATTTAGTTTTGTAATGGTTTCGGTGCCGAGCAATTCTTCCCACATGATATTCGTCTGCGAGAGTTTTTTCCAGGTATTTTTTGATTGTTTGCTTTCGAAAATGATCGCGGCATCTGTCGGGATAGCATTTATTCCTTCACTGATAGGTGTTCTGGCTTCCTTGGTATAAAAGAACCAATATATACCGCCAATGGTAATAGCAGAAACGATTATTCCGAATAAAATTTTTCTGAACATTTTTCAATACGAAAGTAGGGAAAGCTTGGCGATTTTGGTGACACAATGGTTTAACTTACCAACAGTATAGCGTTGAAAGTGCAAAGTTTTAAGTTTAGAACACATCGATTTATTATCCGACAAAATAGGAGAATTGTATCAAGCAGTGGTTGGTAGATTTCAATTGATGAAAGTAGCGTTATAATTCAAATTTCAATTGTTTGGGAAGTTGTCTGAAACTTTTGCGATGATGGTCTGTTATGCCAAATTTCTGAATGGCCTTTCGGTGACTGGCAGTGGCGTAGGCTCTGTTATGTAGCCAGTCATAATGGGGGAATTGTTGATGTAATTCATCCATCTTATCATCACGATATGTTTTTGCCAGAACGGATGCCGCTGCGATGCTTAGATAAATTCCATCTCCTTGAATGATGCAGGTATGCGGAATATTTTTGTATTTATTGAAACGGTTTCCATCGATGAGCAGACTTTCCGGAATTGTTTTTAGCTGATCGATAGCGCGATGCATTGCCAAAAAAGAAGCGTTCAAAATATTTATTTCATCAATCTCTTCTACACTGACAATGCCGACAGCCCATGAAATAGCTTTTTCTTCAATTATGGGTCGTAATTCTTTTCGCTGTTTGTCAGTTAATTTTTTTGAATCGTCAAGTAAACTGTTTTTAAAGTTTTTTGGTAAGATCACGGCAGCCGCATAAACGGGACCTGCTAAACAACCCCGGCCGGCTTCATCACATCCGGCTTCAATTAATGTTTTGTGCAAATATTTTTTAAGCATTTATTGTTTTTTCAATACTCTTCCATAATGCATCAGCCGTTTTATCCCAACTGAAATCAAGTTTACGTTTTCTTCCTTTTTCTATCAGGGAATTACGCATTTCTCCATCTTTAAAAAGATGGATCATGGCATTGCTGATGGAGTCGACAGAATATGGGTCAACTAAAAGAGCTGCATCGCCAGCAACTTCCGGCATAGAAGTAATATTGCTGGTTATAACAGGCGTATCGCAATTCATGGCTTCTAGGATCGGTATTCCAAAACCCTCAAAGTAAGGGATATATGTCATTGCCAGGGCAGAGCCTAAAACATGATGAAGATCTTCCGTGCTTAAGCGTCCTGTAAAGATCACATCCTCCTTGAATGTCATATGGAGGTAGGTATTTTTTATTTCCTTTGTCCAACGGTACTTTTCACCAACTATAAGTAATTTTACGTCACTCTTTTCTGCTGTTTTAAACTTGTCGAAAGCCTCAAAAAGCCTGGAGATATTTTTACGTGGTTGCAATGCTCCGACAAATAAAAAGTATGCGCAACCTTTTGAAAACGTTTGTTTGGTGGATCGTTGAATTTTAGAATCTATCGGTACATACAATTCGTTACAACCGTTATAAACAACATCAATAATTTCAGGTTTTATCTTGTAACAATTTGTAATGTCATTTTTCGAAAATTCTGAAACTGTTGCAATGCGATTCGCCTTGCGGGCAAATTTTGGAAAAAAGTGTCTGTAATATTTTCGTACGATCCAGGAAACATCTTTTGGGTGATGTTCGAAATTTATATCATGGATCACTGCCAATTGTTTGCAATTAGCTTTGAGCGATAAATAACCATCAGGAGAAAGAAACAGATCCGGATTGTATTTATTTAAAAAATTAGCGACAGAGAACTCGAACCACCAATAAAAAAGAAAAGGGTGTCGCGCCTGAGGCGATAGGATCAATGGGGTGATATTATCTGCAAAAATAAGGTCTTCATCAAAATCCCGGTCAAACAGAAAAATAAAGTGATGTTCGGGATGCTCATTGGTGATGCGTTTGAGTGTTTCATACGTGAACCAGCCTATTCCCTCAAGTTTGTTATTTATAAGTAACCTTGTATTTACTACTATTTCCATTGTTGCGAAAACGAAAATACAGAAAATTCACCATTCAGGCACTAAGACAGAGAGAATCTGAAAGCTTTTTAAATGGTTTTATTTAATTTCATAAGTGCCGAAAAATAGAAGAAACTGCATATTGTATTATGCCAAAATGCCTGTAGGGCTTTATTTCCCAATATTTTATAGCGGGGATTTACTCTTCATGGTTAAAAAACTACTATTTTCTCCATAAAAACCCTATTTTTACGGCCCGAATGAAAAATACGGTAAAATATATATTACATAAATTATTGGGGTTTAAAAATTACCTTTTCATTTTTTCATTGTATAAGATCCTTACATTGAGAAAAGATAAAAATGAAAAAGATTTTTTCGCTTTTTTGAAATTGATCCCTCCCAATACCACCGTATTAGATATTGGAGCGAATATCGGTATAATGACTGTTCATTTGGCGAGAAGCATAAAAGGTGTTTCAGTTTATAGTTTTGAACCAATGCCTAACA
Source organism: Bacteroidota bacterium (assembly GCA_947476185.1). Taxonomy (GTDB): domain Bacteria; phylum Bacteroidota; class Bacteroidia; order 2-12-FULL-35-15; family 2-12-FULL-35-15; genus 2-12-FULL-35-15. The sequence continues at coordinate 12,612 of CANJPX010000028.1, read as the reverse complement.
ATATCAGTGCGTTTAAAAGAATTATAAGATTTTTCAAATTGCAGAATGTAAAATTGTTCGAAATAGCGCTGGGTAATAAGGAGGGCGAAGTTGAAATGGTGATGCCGGTGATCTCCAAGGTGAAAATGCAAGGTTTGAGCCATGTGATACATGAGTCAATACCGGAAAACAACGAAGGTGAGCGGATCAGAGTGCCTTTGAAAATGCTCGATAATATGGGGGAGATAATAAATAGTTCAAAACGTATCAGCGCCATCAAGATCGATGTTGAAAATTTCGAGTTTTTTGTTTTAGACGGAGCAAAACATCTGATCGAGAAAAATAAACCGGTCGTTTATGCCGAGTTGTGGGAGAATGAAAATCGTGAAAAATGTTTTGAACTTTTTAAGGGATTAAATTATAAAACGGTTGTTGTGGTTGATAAAAAAGCTGTTGGATTTGATCCGAGTAAGCATAAAACGCAGAATTTTATTTTTTTAACAAATTCTTAAAGCACATTGTAGCTTAAAAAAGTACTTTTAAAAAATGCAAAAGAAATTTTTAACCAATCTCGGTTTAATCCTTTTTCTGAACTTATTAATCAAACCCTTCTATGTTTTAGGGATTGATAAGGCAGTTCAGCATCAAGTGGGAATAGCAGACTATGGTGAATATTTTGCCATATTCAATTTCTCCTTTCTACTTACCATTATACTGGATCTAGGGATTACTAATTTCAACAATAAGAACATCGCCCAAAATAGTCATCTGCTTACAAAACATTTTTCCAGTTTATTTACCCTAAAATTATTACTTGCGGTAATCTATATCATTTTGGTAGTTGTGGTGGGCCTCGCTATCGGATACGACACCCGACTTATGAAATTGTTGTTAATTCAGGGGTTCAACATGTTTCTTGTCTTCTTTATTCTTTATCTGAGAAGCAACTTGGCTGGATTGCATCTTTTTAAAACCGATGGAATCATCTCTGTGTTAGACCGTACGATTCTCATTGTTATCTGTGTATTTTTGCTGAATTCGGGATTGTTGTATACACAGAATGGTATTATGTATTTTGTGTATGCACAAACCTTTGCTTATTTTACTGCAGCAGCAACGGCTTTTATTATTCTTATTCGGAAGACACATACATTTAAGCTGAGCTTCAACTGGCCTTTTTCATTGATGATTTTGAAGAAGAGTTTCCCTTTTGCGGTGCTTACCATTCTGATGTCGTTTTACAACCGCATCGATTCGGTGATGATAGAGCGAATGCTTCCAGATGGTAATGTTCAGTCGGGGATTTATGCCCAAGGATTTCGAATGTTGGATGCTGCCAATATGATTGCTTTCTTGGTGGCAGGTGTACTTTTGCCTGTTTTTTCAAGAATGCTTAAGTACAAGGAATCTGTAGAAGCGCTAGTAAGGTTAATCACTACCCTGTTGTTGACCCCAGCTATAATTATTGGTATAGGATGTCTATTCTACAATCATGAGCTTATTGGTTATTTGTATTATAAAGAAATTCCAAAAGAAGGTCTTAAACTCTTCTACTCACAATGGAAGGAGTCATCGGAAATTTTTGGTTTGCTGATGATGAGTTTTATTGCTGTCTGTACAACCTATGTGTTTGGCACCTTGCTTACTGCCAACGGCAGTATGAAACAGTTAAATTATATGGCCGCAAGCGGTATGTTGCTTAATATTATTCTGAATTATTTTCTGATCTTAAAGTATAATGCTTTTGGTTCGGCAATGTCTAGTATGTTCACACAATTTTTAGCGGCTATCATTCAAGTCGTAATAGCTCAAAGGGTATTTAAATTTAAGGTGAATTACCGTCTGATTAATACATTCATAATCTTTGTTGTGGGTGTAATAGCCATCAATTATGGTTCAAAAATGCTTCATTTCAGCTGGATGGTTAATTTTACTATGATGGTTGTATCTTGCGGACTTTGGGCCTTCATTACAGGTATTATCAGTATTAAATCAATGTTCCGCCTTTTAAAATACGGATAACCTGCTTTAAATTGGGCAGTTTACCAATTTTTTCTAATTTTGTCTTCCCATATTAACCTATATACATATTTATGATGGACAAGAAGGTTCGAGCAACAGCAGATTTTAATTCATTAAACGTTTTATATTTTATTTATAAATGGCGTAAACCTCTTATTATTGTGGGTGTTGCTGCATTTATTGTTTCCTCAATTGTATCATTGACAATTCAGGAAAAATATAAATCAACCGTTATTTTATTTCCTGCAACAACAAACTCTATTTCAAAGGCGCTTTTAACAGAGAACAATGTCAAACAAGAGGATGTATTGCAATTTGGTGAAGAAGAAGAGGCCGAACAAATGCTTCAGATCCTTAATTCTGATGAAATAAGAACTAAGATATGTGAAAAGTATAATTTGATGGCTCATTATGAAATTGATTCAACAGATAAGTTCAAAAGAACAAAGTTGTATGATGAATTTCAAAGTAATATTACCTTTAAACGTACGGAGTATATGTCTGTCAAAATAGAGGTTATGGACAAAGATCCGATATTAGCTTCTACAATTGCCAATAATATAGCCGAACTGCACGATTCAACAAAAATTCGTATTCAACGTGAAAGAGCGCACAAAGCCTTGGAGATCGTTGAAAGAGAATATAGGGAGAAGCAGAATGATGTAAAAGCGATGTTGGATTCCATTAAAGTGATTAATAGCATGGGTATTTATGATTATGAATCACAATCTGAGAGAACAAATGAGCAGTATATCATTGCAATTTCAAAAGGCGACCAGCGCGCAGTTAAATTACTTGAAGAAAAGTTAAAGATCATTGCACTTTACGGTACAACTTACGTTTCTTATCGTGAGAATTTGTATATGCAACGTAAGCAGCTGAATTTGTTGAAAACCAAGTTTGAGGAATCAAGGGTAGATGCAACGGAAGTCCTTCCACAAAAATTTGTTGTAAGTCATGCTTTCCCAGCAGAAAAAAAATCGTATCCAGTACGTTGGATAATAGTCGTTGTTTCAACTTTAGCAACATTACTAGCTGCAATAATTGCAATATTATTATTAGAAAATATAAGACAGATAAAAAATGATCTGCCAATTGGAGCAGGAGAAGTATGAATAGGGAAACCTGTTACTTTCGAGGGTAAACAACCCTTAAAGGATGCAGGAAATTTATTTGTAAATAAAGCGAGCAATATCACAGCGAAAATAAAAAGCGTAACAATGCAAGAATACACAGAAAGCAGTAATAATTTTATACAAATTTTTATTAATCGGAAGATCCATTTTATAATTGTGACGGTTGCTGCTATTTGTTTTGCTGCTGTTTTCTCAAGCCCTTGGTTCATAAAACCGAAATACAAATCTTTTGCTATTGTTTACCCATCTAACCTCACGCCTTATAGTGAAGAAAGTGCTTCTGAGCAGTTGCTTCAACTGTTCGGCTCTGCTGAAGTAAGAAATGCTGTAGTAAAGAAGTTTGATCTTTATAAACAGTATGGAATAGATTCCACTGATAGAACCTCAAAAACAAAAATGATCGAAATGTACGAATCCAATGTTGTGATTGGTCGTACCCCTTTTGAATCTGTTAATATCCAAGTACTGAATGAAACCCCTGAAATAGCCTCCGCTATGGTAGAAGAGATCATTCACGCTATGAATTTGAAAGCACGTGCCCTGCAGCGTGAAAAAACGGCAGAAGTTGAACAGGTCACCAAAAATCAATTGGAACTTAAAAAGCGCAACGTCGATTCAATAAATAGTCGCTTAAATGAATTAAGAGTGAAGTATCAATTGTTCGATTATAAAATGCAGGTAAAGGAAGTAACAAAAAGTTATTTGAAAGCCTTAAGTTCTGGTGGAAAGAATTTGAAAGAGATCGATGTAATGATGCGTAATTTAGAAGAAAAAGGTGGAGAATATCACCAATTAAGCAAATCTTTGACGGCTCTTTTAGAAAGTTATAACAAAACTAAAATAGAATATGATGTCGTTTTGAGAGATCTGAATAAAGAGCTTACTTATGCTAATATTGTTACTAAACCTTCGCCTTCCTATTCGAAAGCATATCCTATTCGTTGGTTGATCGTATTGGCATCTGTTGCGTCAGCAAATTTGTTCCTTTTTGTATTGTTTATTATTTTAGATAATCGAAAAAAATAATTCATATTACATTGATAGAACAGAAATATATTAAATGGGTTTATGCTTTAAGTATTTCGTTTATACTTATTAATGCGGTATGCTCCTTTTTTGAATTTTATTATTTTAATCTTCTTCCCGCAGCAATTCTTATTGTTTTATTAGCTCTTTTTTCTTTAGATAAATTAATTTTATTTGTTGTTTTCCTCACGCCACTCGCCATTAATCTTCAGCACCTTGAAGGGGGATTAGGATTAAGCTTGCCTACAGAGCCAATCATATTTGGAATCATGATGGTTTTTATTTTTAAACAACTTCATAGTAATACTATGGATGCAAGTATGTTGAAACATCCGATCACAATAGCAATTATTGTTAATTTGGTCTGGCTTTTCATTACTTCGATTACGAGTGATCTTCCTATTGTTTCGGTAAAATTTTTAATTGCAAGGTTATGGTTTGTTATTGTGTTTTACTTTTTAGGTACACAGTTGTTTAAGAAATTTAACAACATCAAAATATTTAATTGGCTTTACATAATCTCCTTTTCCATCATTATTTTATATACACTATACAGCCATGCATTGGTTAATTTTGATGAGCAGATTGCAAATTATGTCATGTCTCCATTTTATAATGATCATACTATTTACGGTGCTATGTTAGCCATGTTCCTTCCCGTATTGATCTTTTTTATGCTGAATAAAAAATACAGTGGAAGTATAAGATTTGCTGCCTTTTTATTTCTGATCTTATTTATTATTGCACTCATATTTTCCTACACACGTGCTGCCTGGGTGAGCTTGGCTGTGGCTGTTTTAGCTTATATTTTGTTATTATTACGGATCCGTTTTAGAACAGTTATGGCTGTTTTTATTATAACATCTGTGATTGGATTCGTTTATCAAACAGAAATTGTAATGAAACTGGAAAGAAATCGCCAGGATGCTTCTCAGGATTTTGATAAACACATCGAATCGATTTCCAATATTTCTACGGATGCTTCCAATCTGGAGCGGATCAATAGATGGAATGCGGCATTTCGTATGTTTGAAGAACGTCCGATATTTGGCTGGGGGCCGGGGACATACAGTTTTGAATATGCTCCTTTCCAGCATGCTCATGAAAAAACAATTATTAGTACCAATATGGGGGATAAAGGAAATGCTCACAGTGAGTATATCGGACCTTTATGCGAGTCGGGGGTGATGGGTGCACTTACATTTATTGCAATTATTATTTGTGTGCTTTCTACCGGTTTCAGATTGTATTATACAATAAAAGATAAGGAAACAAAAAATTTAGTTTTGGTCATGCTGCTTGGTTTCATAACCTACATTGTTCACGGCACGTTGAATAACTTCTTAGATACCGATAAGGCATCCGTTCCTTTCTGGGGATTTGTTGCAATGATAGTTGCAATAGATCTTTATCATAAAAACAGGGAAGAGGCAGTGGAGCAGGAAAGCTAAAATGCTTTTATGCAAAACAAGGCGATGTCATCGATATAAGGACGGTTTTGTTTGTAGTTCATAACCGTTTCCATGATAAGTGTATTTAACTCCATCATATTCAGATTTTGGTTGTTCTTAATAAGATCCTTTAAAGATTCAATTCCAAAATCTTCGCCTTTATCATTTTCTAATTCTGTAAGTCCATCTGTATAACAAACAATTGTTGAGCCCGGAGAAATATTTACGATACCTTCTTTTATCTTTTCGATCTCGTCAAACATCCCTAATCCAGTACAACCTATTTTTAATGTGCTTACAGAATTTCCTGACGCCAATAAAGGCGGATTGTGAGCGGCATTAACATATGTTAATGTGCGTGTGACCAAATTGTATTTTGCAATAAAGAGGGTGATGAATTTTTCTCCTTTTGCATTTGCCATCACTTTTGTATTTAATTCGCGCACCAAGTCCGTTAAAGAAGTGGTATGCTCGAATAATACGCGGAGATTTGCCTGGAAGTTTGACATTAACAATGCTGCTGCTACACCTTTCCCGGAAACATCGGCAACACAAAAAGCACATTCGTTTTCATTCAGCCAGATAAAATCATAGTAATCGCCTCCTACTTGTTGATGTGGAAGATAAAATGCAGCAGTATCAATATGTTCATTTCTTGGTAAAACACTTGGGAAAAGCATGGATTGCATTTCCGATGCCAGCTCCAACTCTTTACGCATAGTAGCCTGACGAACAGTGTCACGGGCTAATTTTTTATTTTCTATCGCTACGACAATAATACTTGTGAGTGTTTGTACAAAAGGCAAATGTTTGATAGCCGGACTAACTTCTACTTTATCTTCCAGGTCTCCGATCAATACATATGCTAAGGGTTGTGATTTATGAAACACAGGGATCACAATTTCGAATGCCTTGTTTAATCTTTTTTGAGAAAAATTTATCGTTCCGATCTCCGTGATGGATAATAGGTCTCGCTCCACATTAATATCATTGTATTCCTCGCCAACACCATATTTCAGGATACATTTCCAATTGTCATTTTCATTGCTGAATAAAACTAATTTACCGATGTTTAGTTGATTCTCTAAAACTTCTTCAAAAATTTCGAGTAACTGTTGAATAGGAAAATTATGATTGATAGCCTTGGTAATTTCCAACAGAGAATTAAGTTTTATATCCTTAACTCTTTTTGATCGATTTTTATTTGTCGGAACAACAAGCATAAATTGTTTTTAGTCTAACGAATTTAGATTATTTATTCTCTATTTCACTATAATTTAGACAAAAAAGGGATAACTAACGATATAAAGCTAAAATTCTAAATATTAGCGGTATCCTGAATCTAAAATCCTTTGTTTTTTACTTTTCGTTTAATTTCTTGATCAAGTTGGGAAGCATTTTTAATGCTGCTACTTCTTTCATTTTTGCTCTTGCTTCTCCTGCGGGCGAACCGAAATACGTTTTCCCTGCCGGGATGTCTTCTCCTAATCCTGCCTGTGCAAGCAATACAGCTCCTTTTCCTATTCTCACATCACTTCTTATTCCTGCTTGTCCCCATAGTGCTACTCCGTCCTCAATTATAACAACTCCGGCAACACCAACTTGTGAAGCCATTAAACACATTTTTCCAACTTGCGTATCATGTCCTATTTGTACATGGTTATCGATCTTTGTTCCTGCACCAATTTTAGTATCCCCGGAAACACCTTTGTCAATGGTACACATGGCGCCTATTTCAACATCATCCTCAATAATAACGCGTCCACAGGAGATCATTTTATCAAAATACTCTGCACGTTTTTTATAATAAAAAGCATCTGCTCCGATAACACAATTTGAATGGATGATCACATTATTCCCCAAATGACAATTATCGTAGATCACCACATTTGGATGGATCACGCAATTTTCTCCGATCGTAACATTGTTTCCAAGATAAACACCCGGCATGATGATGCTGGTTTTACCAACTTTTGCCGTTTCACTAATTTGTTTTAATGAATAATTTAGCGGTTGAAAATGACGAACTAATTTATTGTAATCTCTGAAAGGATCTTCAGAAACAATCAGTGCTTTACCAGCAGGGCAGTCAACTTTTTTATTGATAAGTATGGTTGTCGCTTTTGATTGCAGCGCTTTATCGTAATATTTAGGGTGATCCACAAAAACAATATCACCGGCTTCCACCATGTGAATTTCATTCATTCCTGTGATCACATGATCAGGGCTGCCTTCAAATTCACAATTAATAAGTGAGGCGATATCTTTTAATTTATAAGGAGATGGTAATTTCATTGTTATTGGATTATTCTATGATTCAAATATAATAAAAAAGTCCTGCAAAATAGCGGGACTTTCTTATCAGTTGTATGTTAATTTTATTTCACCCGCTCCACATAGGAGTTGGTGCGTGTATCTATTTTTATTTTTTCACCTTCGTTCACAAACAAAGGAACATTCACTACAGCACCTGTTTCCATTGTTGCAGGTTTTAATGTATTTGTAGCCGTATCGCCTTTTACGCCGGGCTCAGCATATGTAATAACTAATTCAACAAATACAGGAGCTTCAGCAAGAATCGCTTCGTCACCTTCAAAAGAAACCTTAATTTCCATTCCTTCTTTTAAAAATTTAATAGAATCGCCTAATAAACTTGCAGAAATATGAATTTGCTCGTAGGTAGCGTTATCCATAACAACAATAAAATCGCCTTCCGGATAAATAAATTGCATTTGTTTAAATTCTACTCGAACCACTTCAACGGCTTCACCTGCACGGAAACGATTTTCCACAATTTTTCCGTTCTTTAAGTTACGCATACGCGCCTGATAAAATGCACGTAAATTACCTGGTGTACGGTGTTGATATTCTTCTATTCTACAAAGTTCTCCGTTAAAACGAATTACTGAACCTACGTTGATGTCGCCTGAATTTGCCATTTGAATATTGTTATAATTTTTATTATTGGATTGCAAATATAAGGTTTAAAGGGGAATAAGCAAACAGGTTATATTTATGCTTTTTGTCATCTTTCTTTCGTTTTATATAACAAAATATGGAGTCATAAAAAGCAATTTGGTTCAAGAGATAGAAATTTAAATTACTGAAAATGTTTTTTTATTGAATAAAGGAAATGCAAGTTTTGTGGTATTGGATTTTCATTTTTATAAAAAATAATTAAAATGATGATAGAAATAAATTCAAAAAATCATCTACTTATTTATAATCCTCAATATTTAATTGTTTGTCGCAAAAAGGGTATTCATTTTCCTGTTGGTTGGAAGCAACAATAATTAAGCGGTTATCAGAATAATTACCGACTAATTTCTGGTACCATTCAATAGCTTTTTTATCTAAATTAGATGTTGGTTCATCTAAAAGCAAAAGTGGAGTATCCGCCAAAACGGCTAGTGCCAATCGAACTCGCTGTTTCATTCCGGATGAATAATATTTTAATTGTTTATTCTTTGCCTTTTCAAGCTCAGTAAGTTCAATAATTTGTTTTGTGTTCAATCCTTTTTGAAAAGGTTTAAATTTTTCCTGAAACTCAATGGATTCAGTCAATGTAAGTTCATCGAAAAGGTCTAAATAAGGGGCGCAATAACTCAGGTATTTGTATCGTTCTTCCTCTTCAATTTTCAACGTTGAACTTTGAATATTGAACTCGATCCCCCCTTCCGAGTTCATAAGACTCCCCGCAATTACTTGTAATAGCGTAGATTTCCCCGAACCGTTGGAGCCGATAATAACATAATTGTGTTCGCTAATAAAATCGTAATTTACTTTACGAAAGATCCATTCGTAGTTGTAACGTTTACCGATATTGGTTAAGGAGATTTTCAATTATATTGATTGTTGAGTCAATTGGGTTAAGAAGATTTTGCTGAAGCGATAAAAAAGATTGCCTGAATAAACCAATTAATCCTTTCTTCAATTAAATTTTCTAAGAAATTCCTCTCATTATTCCATCTTTCGAATCGCGGATGAAATTAAGGATCTGATCTTTTTCTTTTGAAGATGGTGCTTCTTGCTCAATAACATCTAATGCATTTGTAACATTATGACCTTTAACATAAAGTGTACGGTAGATATCTTCAATTTCTAAAACGATCTCATTTGAAAAACCTCTTCTGCGCAATCCAACCGAATTGATACCGACATATTGTAATGGTTCACGGGCTGCTTTAGTGAAAGGAGGAACATTCTTGCGAACTAAGGAACCGCCTGTAATGAAAGCATGTGCACCAATTTTTACAAACTGCTGAACTGCAGCCAATCCTTCCAAGATCACCCAATCTTCAATGGTTACGTGTCCTGCAAGGTTAACACTGTTTGCAATGATAACATTGTCTCCTAGGATACAATCGTGAGCAACATGCACATAGGCCATTAACAAGCAATTCTTGCCAATGGCGGTTTTCATTTTATCGGATGTGCCTCTGTTTATGGTGCAACATTCGCGGATAGTGGTGTTGTCGCCAATTTCGGTTGTAGTATCTTCTCCTGCATATTTCAGATCTTGTGGGATAGCAGAAATAACAGCACCCGGAAAAATCTTGCAGTTCTTTCCTATTCGTGCACCTGAAAAAACAGTGACATTCGGTCCGATCCAGGTTCCTTCTCCGATCTCTACATTGTCGTCAATAAATGAAAAGGGCGAAATAGTTACGTTTGCACCTATTTTTGCATTCGGATGAATATGGCTTAAGTTGCTCATGTTGTAGTTGTAGCGTTTACTTCCTTAGGAAGTTTATCTTTAACGATCTGCGCAAGCATTGTTGCTTCGCAAACTTCTTTTCCGTTCACATAACCTACTCCCCGCATATTAACAAGCCCTCTTCTAATCGGACTTTCAAGTGTAAGTCGGAAAACGATCGTGTCACCGGGAATAATTTTTTGTTTGAATTTTACACCATCAATTTTCATAAAAAAGGTGCTGTAAAATTCCGGATCAGGAACTTGTGACAAGGCAAATATTCCACCAACCTGCGCCATCGCTTCTATCTGCATAACACCTGGAAAAATAGGGTTGTCGGGGAAGTGTCCTTGAAAAAAAGGTTCGTTCAATGTTACATTTTTCACACCAATAATACTTGTGCTATCCATCTCCATAATCTTATCGACCATTAAAAAAGGATAACGGTGCGGTAACATTTTTGTGATGTCGTTGATGTTGTATAATGGTTCTTTTTCAAGATTGAATTTTTTAACTTCTTTCTTTTTTGATTTGATCAGTTCTTTGATCTTTTTTGCAAAAGCAATGTTACCTGCATGCCCTGGGCGAGCAGCCAAAATATGCATCTTTAAAGGAACACCAACCAAGGCCAAATCACCAACGATATCTAATAATTTATGACGGGCAGGCTCGTTGAAAAAATGAAGGGTTGTATTATTTAAAACGCCTTTGCCTTTTATTTCAACATCTTCTCTATGAAAAACTTTTTGCAGATGTTTAATTTGTTCTTGCGAAATTTCTTTGTCAACCAAAACAATTGCATTATTCAAGTCGCCACCTTTGATGAGGTCGTGAGCTAATAAAGCTTCTAATTCATGCAAAAATACAAACGTACGGCAAGGGGCAATTTCTGTTTTGAATTCGCCAATATGATACATCGATGCGTGTTGTGTGCCAAGGACTTCGGAGTTATAATCAACCATTACGGTAGTTCTGTATTCATCTTGCGGCACAGCCAACATTTCTACTTTCTTGATCGGGTCTTCGTAGGTTAAATTTTCTGTCAGCACAAAATAAATACGTTCAGCATTTTGTTCTACGGTACCTGCTTGTTCCAATACTTTTACGAAAGGCATTGAACTGCCGTCCATAATAGGCATTTCAGGACCATCCATTTCCATCAATACATTGTCGATTTCTAATCCGACTAAAGCCGCTAACACGTGTTCCGTAGTATAAATGCGTGCCCCATTTTGTTCTAAGGTTGTTCCCCGCGATGTATCTATAACGTTGTCAACATCAGCATTAATTATGGGATTGCCGGTAAGATCAACACGTTGAAATTTGTAGCCATGATTTTCAGGAGCAGGACGAAAAGTTAAATTGGTTTGTTTTCCGGTGTGTAATCCAACTCCGGAAATGGTAACAACATTTTTAATGGTTCTTTGCTTTACGCTCATAATATTAGTTCATTGGTTCATTAGTTCATTGGGTTACCGGTCCGTTAAAACCCAAACTGGTTTATTGGAATTTTCAGTAATACAATAAGCCAAACATTACTAGCTTCAAATGTAACAAAATATTGATAATTATTATGCTTTGAATAGCTTTTTTTGGACAAAAAAATATGTCGGTCAGTGTGATTTTGTATTGCAAGATCTTTGCGGGAACATTTTCAATTGGAAATCGACTCTGCAACCTGTTCCCGATAGATTTCTTGCTACAAATATTTTTTTGATGACGTCATTGCGAGGAACGAAGCAAGCTCAGCGAAAAGCATTGTTTATAGATTGCTTCGTTCCTCGCAATGACGTGCTAATTTATTATTTATTTGAAAAATTTGATTATTTCATTACTCCAACATTTGCAATTCAGTGCACTGTGATTTTGTATTAATTAACAGATTGATACATTGAAAAATCAAATAAACCATTTAACGAATGGACTATTTCGGATAGCAGATATAATGTTTTTTTACGGTCTTCGCGAGTACGTCAATGCTCAATTGGTCGGAGGCATCTGCAATATCGGAAACAGTGCCATCCTTAAATAAAATATTTATACGGATCTTATCAGCGCGATATGCATCGTTTGTTACTACTCCGGTAAAAACAAAATAATTCACTTCTTTATCGTTTAATTTAAAACGTTTTTTTATTTCTTGTTTGATGGCTTTTATTTTCTCTTCTTTAAAAGTTTGATTTTGCAATTCCACTTTAAATAATTTGCGGTTGACCAATTGTTTGCAAAGACTAGAAAGTACAGTGTCTTTGTGTGAAGCCCAAACTTTTATGGAGGTCATGATATCATTATCATCCAATTG
>CANJPX010000027.1 GCA_947476185.1 Bacteroidota bacterium | reverse complement strand
TCAGGAGAAAACAAAAGAAGAAAAAGAGTATTCCGCGACCAGGATGATAAAGTAATTGGAGGAGTCTGCTCAGGAATAGCGAGTTATTTCGACTTCGATCCTATTTGGCTTCGCGCAGCTTTTGCAATAAGTTTCTTCGTGTTTGGATCCGGATTAATATTATACATCATTCTTTGTATCATTATCCCGAAAGCAAAAACAACTGCTGAAAAATTGGAAATGCGTGGAGAAAAAATAGATGTGAACAATATCGGTAAAGTAGTGAATGAAGAGTTCGAAGAATTTAAAAAACGCATGAAAGATTTTGGGGATGAGGTTGGATCAAAAGAAAACAAGGACAGAATTAAAACTTCTACCCAAAAAGCTCTAGAATTTATTACAGATGTTTTTCATAATATTTTCAAAATATTCGGAAAGATCATTGCAGTTTTTTTTGTCTTTGTTGGAATTGCGCTTATGGTAGGCTTATTAGCTACAATTTTCGGAAAGGGAACAATTTCAGTTTTTAATTCTCCGGTCAACAATATCCATTTTTCAATTTATGAATTTGGCGCCGCAGTATTACCTGACGGATTGCCAATTCCTTTGATAGTAATAGGATTAATAATGTTAATTGGAGTTCCGGTTTTATCGCTTATTTATACCGGAATCAGACATTTGTTCGGAATAAAACAACGTAGCAAAATTGTAAAATACACTGCCAATACCCTATGGTTATGCGGTGTAGGAATTCTAATTTATGTTGGTATTCAGATCGCAGGTGATTTTTCTGAGGAATCATCCTCAAAGCAAACAATTGAGTTGGTCCAACCGAATAGCCAGGTTGTTTATCTCAACTTAAAACCTAGCCAAGAAGATGATCAGGATATACGATTTTATCATCACAGGAGAATTAATTTCGGCAACTGGACAATGATCTCAAAAGATGAGAATAATTTCAAATTAGGTTACCCTAGAATGAATATTGTACCAAGTGAAAATGAAAATTTCCAATTATCCATATTTAAATCGGCAAATGGTTATGACAAAATAGATGCAGCTCATCGTGCAAAAAACATAGAGTATACTGTAGTACAAACAGATTCAACCATAACCTTTGACAGCTATTTTAATGTCAAAACAATTGATAAACTAAGGGCACAGGAAGTATCTATATTATTAAAAGTACCGGTAAATAAAGTGATCTACTTAAGCAAACGAATGGAAAATATACTTTTTGATATAGATAATTTAAATGATGCAGTAGATAATGACATGGTAAGCAGGAGATGGATCATGACGAATCAAGGATTAGCATGTATCGATTGCGAAGGATTAGAAAAGACCGAAAAAAATAATGATATGCCATTTGAAGCTCCCAAGCCTCCTTCTCCAATGGAAGAACATATTACTAAATCAAACAAATAAAATTAAATAAGGTGTACCTTTTATATAAGATAGTCGTCTCGTTAATAAATAAATAAAACATCAGATAAAAATAAAAAGTAGTAACGAATAACGAAAACATCAAAAGCCATGTATAAAAATTTAATAACATTAGCAGTTGCCATGACTATAGTCATTTCAGCAACATTTGCCAGAAACGAAAAAAATATAAATTCTGCAATATGCAAAGTACTTCGCGTTCCATCTTCATTATTGGAAAGCAAATTTTATGAGAAAGTAAATATTAAATTTAAAATTACGGAAGAAGGAAAAGCGATGGTATTAAATGTAGAGTCAGCAAGTCCTGAATTAAAAAAATATATTATTACTCAGTTTCCTAAAATTAACTTTAGCGGCACAAGCAAAAATTCAAATGAAATTTACGTAATCGATATTAATTTTAAAGTGCTGTAACATTTAGTTCCTCCAAACGTTATAGATCAGAAAACATCAAAATTTTCTTTCCTGAAGGGGTATGAAGTCGTGCAAAACTGAATACAGGAGAATGAGTTCGTAGCATTTCTCATTCTCCGCCCCTTTTTTCCAAAAAACCTAAAAGTCATATTTTTTTCGCTTTATTTTTTTATATTTGTAAAAACGCAAACTATGAAAAAATTGACCCTGATATTACTGTTGTCATGTTTATCGCTGGTAAACTTTGCGCAGGATACCATCACAAAAAACAATTCTGAAAAGATCATAGCTAAAATTATAGAAATTAGTTCTACAGAAGTGAAATTCAAGAAATTTGATTTTCTTGATGGTCCTACTTATATCGAGAAGAAATCAGATATTAATTTTATTGTTTATTCCAATGGAATGAAAGAGGTGTTCAAACAAGAACCAACTCAAAAAATTGAAATAAAAGTTGCTGACAACACCGATTATTATGGAGGAAAACCTGCCGAATCAAACAAAATTGAGATGTGGGGTTCCGGAAGGTACCAACAAAAAAATGTTCGCCTAGGAGAACGTGACGTTCAAAATATTTTAATGGAAACGAAAGATAAAAAAATTATAGCTTTGGTAAGTAGTGCAAAAGACGCGAAGGCAATGCAATATATAGGTTTTGCAGCTATTCCACTTGGGATTGGCGCTTATGGCTTATTAATTGCAAGTATGATCTATGGAAATACCGGTGCTAGCGGTTCTTTAGGATTGAATCCAGCATATGCAACAGGTAGTGCTGTTTGCCTGTTTGCTGCGGTTGCCTGTCCAATCGTTTCCGGGTCATTTAAAAGGAAACGAACAAATTACAACAGAGCAGCTGTAAAACTATATAACGAAAAATATTAAACAGTTTTCACAATTTTTTACAGAATAAACTACGATTCAAATTATAAAATAACACAATGTCACCCCTACAAATACTAATAATTGTAGGATAGATCCAATGCCAATTTATTATGTTAAAAGAAGAAACAATGTCTTCAGGAAAAACAAAAGTTACAGAATACATCAAAATAGTATTGAACGATTATCGGATCGCAAATGAAAGTCGTGAAGCCAGTTTATTAGGCAGAAAAGAAGTTCTTACAGGAAAAGCAAAATTTGGGATCTTTGGTGATGGTAAAGAGATCCCGCAGTTGGCAATGGCCAAAGTTTTTCAAAAAGGTGATTTCCGCTCCGGCTATTACCGTGATCAAACATTTATGTTTGCTACAGATAACCTTACATTGCAAGAATGGTTTGCAGGTTTATACGGACATACAGATCAAGAGGCCGAGCCGATGAGTGCAGGCAGACAAATGGGAGGACATTTTGGAACACGCAGCTTAAATGCGGATGGCTCATGGAAAGATCTTACTAAGATCAAAAATTCTTCCCCTGATATTTCACCAACAGGT
This sequence comes from Bacteroidota bacterium, assembly GCA_947476185.1. Classification (GTDB taxonomy): domain Bacteria; phylum Bacteroidota; class Bacteroidia; order 2-12-FULL-35-15; family 2-12-FULL-35-15; genus 2-12-FULL-35-15. Next base: position 37,097 of record CANJPX010000027.1, on the reverse strand, counting down.
GGGCAAATGCCACGTTTACTAGGATTAGCCATGGCATCAAAACATTATAAACTGAACCCAGATCTGCAAAAAAAACAATTTCATAATTTCTCGAACATGGGAAATGAAATTGCTTTTGGTACTATCGGTGATGCGAGTACTTCTGAGGGTTTATTTTGGGAAACTATAAATGCTGCAGGTGTTATGCAAATCCCGATGTTAATCTCTGTTTGGGATGATGGCCATGGAATTTCTGTTCCAAAAAGATATCAAACAACAAAGGAAAGTATCTCTGAAATATTAAAAGGTTTTCAACGTGAAAATGGAGGAAACGGATATGAAATATTCAAAACAAAAGGATGGGATTATGTTCATCTTTGTGAAACATTTGAAAAAGCAAGTGCAGTTTGCAGAGCGCAACATGTTCCGGTTTTGGTGCATGTAGAAGAAGTAACTCAACCTCAAGGCCATAGTACTTCAGGTTCTCACGAACGTTACAAATCAAAAGACCGCTTACATTGGGAAACAAATTTTGATGGGATCAAAAAATTACGTGAATGGATCCTTTCAAATAAAATTGCTAATGAAAATGAATTAATTGAAATCGAGGAGAATGCAAAAAAAGCTGTGCGTGAGGCAAAAACGGCTGCTTGGGATGCCTATATAAATCCAATCAAGGCTGAACTAAAGGATGTATGTTTATTGATGGATAATATCGCTGCTCAATCCACAAATGCAGCGTTTATCAAAAAAATTAAGGACGACCTTTCTGCTATACTCGAACCTCTCCGTAAAAACATTCTTGTTGCGGCTAAAAGCGTTCTTCGTTTAACGCGTCATGAAAAAATTGCAGCTAAAAAACAATTGGCTGATTGGATAAATGAATCAAAATTAGCAAACCACGATCGTTACAGTTCATACTTACAGAGCGAATCTGAATTAAGTGCATTAAAAGTAAAACCTGTGAAAATTGAATTTGCAGAGGATGCAAGGATGGTTGACGGAAGAGAATTGTTAAAAGAAAATTTCAATGTTATTCTTGCTAAATATCCTGAAGTTTTAATTTTTGGTGAAGATGCAGGGAAAATCGGAGGAGTAAATCAAGGATTGGAAGGTCTTCAGGAAAAATACGGAGAGATAAGGGTTTTTGATACAGGCATCCGTGAAGCAACAATAATAGGCCAAGCCATCGGATTGGCTATGCGTGGATTACGTCCCATAGCAGAGATCCAATACCTTGATTATTTATTGTACGCGTTACAAATTATGAGTGATGACCTTGCAACGATACACTACCGAACAAAAGGCGCACAAAAAGCTCCTGTAATTATTGGTACACGAGGACATCGACTGGAAGGGATATGGCATAGCGGTTCGCCGATGGGAATGATCATTAATTCCATCCGTGGTATTCACGTTTGTGTTCCACGAAACATGCTTCAAGCATCAGGATTCTATAATACTTTATTATTAGGAGATGAACCTGCTCTAGTTATTGAGCCGTTAAATGGATACCGCTTAAAAGAAAAATTACCATTAAATTTAGGAGAATATAGAATTCCTTTAGGTGTTGTTGAAACGATAAATGAAGGGAAAGACGTTACCTTGGTAACTTATGGTTCTTGCTGTAGAATTGCGATGGAGGCTGTTAAACTACTTACTGAAGCAGAAATTTCTGTTGAAGTGATCGATGTTCAAACATTATTACCGTTCGATTTGAATCATTCAATCGTAGAATCTGTAAAGAAAACCAACAGATTAATCGTTTTGGATGAGGATGTTCCGGGCGGTGCAAGTGCTTACATTCTTCAAAAAATATTAGATGAACAAAGTGCTTATCAATATTTAGATTCAGCACCACGCACTCTTTCTGCAAAAGATCATCGTCCAGCTTATGGTACTGATGGAGATTATTCCTCCAAGCCAAGTGTAGAAGATGTATTCGATAAGGTTTATGAATTAATGCAAGAAACAAATCCGAATAAATTTCCTAAAATATATTAAACACGAAGGGCGAATTTATTCGCCCTTTTTTTATTTAAAAGTTCATGAAAAAAACAACAGAAGCAGATTCAAACTATCATTCATTGGAAAAAATGAGTATACAAGAGTTGCTTTCCAATATCAACAAAGAAGATAAAACCGTTCCTCTTGCAATTGAAAAAGTAATTCCAAAAATTGAAAAATTAGTGGATGTCATCGTTAAACAGATGAAACAGGGCGGACGATTATTTTATATGGGTGCAGGAACCAGTGGACGATTAGGAATTGTCGATGCGAGCGAATGTCCGCCAACATATGGTGTTCCGCAAGGGATGGTTATTGGAATTATTGCCGGAGGTGATAAGGCTATTCGAAAGGCTGTTGAATTTGCCGAAGACGATACACAACAAGGATGGAAAGATCTTCAACAACATAAGATAACAAAAAAAGATGTCGTTATCGGTATCGCAGCATCCGGTTCTACTCCATATGTAATAGGAGCTTTAGAGGCTTGTAATAAAAATGAAATAACGACAGCCTGTATTGTTTGTAATAAAAAAAGCAATGTTGCAAAAGTTGCAACATATAAAATCGAAGTCATTGTCGGTCCGGAATTCGTTACAGGAAGTACAAGAATGAAATCAGGTACTGCTCAAAAGCTTACTTTGAATATGATATCCACTGCTGTGATGATCAAACTCGGAAAAATAAAAGGCAATAAAATGGTGGATATGCAATTAAGCAACAATAAGCTCGTTGACAGAGGAACTAACATGGTAATGAAAGAATTAAATGTTCCTTACAAAAAAGCAAATGAGTTGCTTTTAAAATATGGAAGTGTGAGGAAAGCTGTGGATAGTTTTAAAAAATAGATTACTAAATGCAAGACTTAGAACCCTTCTTTAACTGGCGACATATTTATGTTGCATCAGAAGATGATCGTTCGCCCTTTTATGGACGAGAATACAGTGAGTTTGAATATACCAATGCCATTTATAATTTTTTGATCCACCCGCAGTGGGATGATATAGATTCCCCTACATTATATATAAAAATACTTTGTGTTGATTATGATCAAAATTTTGCGATTATAGAAATGATCGGAGAATGGAACGACTGCATCAACAATGATATCATGACATTAAAACGTGACGTCATTGAACCGATAATGGCAAGTGGAATAAATAAATTTATTTTAATCGGAGAAAATATTTTGAATTTCCATTCATCGGATGATTGTTATTATGAAGAATGGTTCGATGAAGTTGAAGATGGCTGGATCGCTTTTTTAAATTTCAGAAAACATGTGATGGAAGAGTTTCAAAGAGCCAACATCGATTATTTTATTGTCTCAGGAGGTCAACTCAATGATATAGCATGGCGTACCTCTACTCCATTTCAATTATTTGAAAAAGTAGAACATTTTGTACAAAAGAGGCTGACATAATCTTGGCTTTTTATTAAAAATAATTCACCTCTTTTTCCTTATATTTGCTCCTCAGTTTTCGCACTAAGTAATTCATAATCTATAATCTCAATAGTATGTCAAAAGGAAATTACACGGTTCCCTATCCGGTGAACGAACCTATAAAAAATTACACACCTGGAAGTCCTGAAAGAATTGCACTTCAAGCGATGTTAAAAGAGCTACGTTCAAAAGAATTGGATATTCCAATGTATATCGGAGGAAAAGAAATACGCAGCAATGAAAAAATGCGACTGGCTCCTCCACACGACCATAAACACACATTGGGTCATTTCCACAAGAGTAACAAAGACCACGTTACGCAAGCCATAAATGCTGCATTAGCTGCAAAACCGAAATGGGAAGCTTTAGCATGGGAACATCGCGCAAGTATTTTCTTAAAAGCTGCAGAATTAATCGCAGGTCCTTATCGTGCAAAATTAAATGCTGCAACGATGTTAGGTCAATCAAAAAATGCCTTTCAGGCAGAAATTGATTCTGCATGCGAAATAGTTGATTTCCTTCGTTTCAATGTGATCTATATGACCGAGATCTATAAACAACAACCTCCTGTTGCAGGTACTGGTTTTGGAGTATGGAACCGCGTTGAACAAAGACCTTTGGAAGGATTTTTATATGCACTAACTCCCTTTAACTTTACTGCAATCGCTGGGAATTTGCCTACATCCTGCGCAATGATGGGCAATGTTGTCGTTTGGAAACCTTCCAACACACAAGTTTATGCAGCAAATGTTTTGATGGAAATATTCATGAAAGCAGGTGTTCCTGATGGAGTTATAAATTTAATTTATCCAAGCGGTCCTGATGCTGCTGATGTTATTTTCTCACACCCTGATTTTGCAGGAATACATTTTACAGGCTCTACAGAAGTTTTTCAAAACATTTGGAAAACAATTGGAAACAATATTCATAAATACAAGACATACCCACGCATTGTTGGAGAAACAGGAGGGAAAGATTTTATTCTTGCTCATAAATCTGCAGATGCCAAAATTTTGGCGACCTCTATTAGCCGCGGTGCCTTTGAATATCAAGGACAAAAATGTTCAGCATGTTCGAGAGCATATGTTCCGTCTAACCTGTGGGATGAAGTTAAGAAGATGTTGATTGAAGATCTGAAATCATTCAAAATGGGTCCGACAGAAGATTTCACAAACTTTATAAATGCAGTAATTGATGAAAAGTCTTTTGACAAATTAGCGAAATATATTGATGCAGCTAAAGTGGATACGAATGTCGAAATAATTGCCGGTGGAAATTATGATAAATCAAAAGGCTGGTTCATCGAGCCAACTATCATTGTAACTAAAGATCCAAAATATGTTACAATGTGTGAGGAATTATTCGGACCGGTATTAACTCTTTACGTTTATGATGCAGAAAAATTTGATGAGGTTTTACAAACGGTAGACTCCACTTCGATTTACGCTTTAACAGGAGCGATCATTGCGCAAGATCGTTATGCGATTGAACATGCAACAAAATCATTACGCAATGCTGCAGGTAATTTTTATATCAATGATAAATGTACCGGGGCGGTTGTAGGTCAGCAGCCATTTGGTGGGGCCAGAGGTTCAGGAACTAATGATAAAGCCGGAGCGATGGTTAATTTATTGCGTTGGGTTTCTCCAAGAACTATCAAAGAAACATTTGTGCCACCAACGGATTACCGATACCCATTCTTACAAGCTGATTAAGAATAAAAAAACGCCTTACAAATTAGTGAGGCGTTTTTATTTAATAGCAATTATTTATTACATTAGATGTATCCAAAATTGTGATTCAATTTAGATATTATAAAAATTCTAGCGATGAAAAAAAACACTATCCTGCTTATTATTTTTTTAAGTTTCATATACTCAGAAAGCTTTTTTGCTCAATCGAATACAGTCATTTCAAAAATAACAAAAAAGGGACAAAGGGTTGAACTAACAGTTACCGCTTCAAAGCCTTTTTATGTAGGTGGTAACATGCACATTTTACACATTGGGAATAAGGATTTCACACATTACAAGCAATCGAAAAAGAATGGAAAGGGAGTCTTGATCTTCTTAATTTCTGTCACAGAATTTAACAATCTGATCGAAGGAGACGTTATTTGGATGTCATACGGAAATTTATTAAAAGCGAGTCCAGATGAAAATATTAATATTGAAGAAATGTGTAAAACGAATCCTCAAAAACTTTGGTATTTGGGTAGATTCAGCGCAAATCTATTGAAAAAATAATGTTAATCTTCTAAAAAAGAATCATGATTACAAAAAATAAAAATCTACTAATAATATTTTTTATTGTTATTTTTCTAGTTTCAAATCCTTTTCATTTAAATGCGCAAACAACTCCTGATCCAGGTTTAGCGGGTTCCTATACAGTACTTTCACAGGAATACAATTTGGGTGATCTGGCATTTTCTGATCCTAGTTTTCCAAATCCAATGGAAGTAAGAGGATCTGTTCACTATCCTTCATCCATGACTGGCGGACCTTTTCCTGTTTTAATGCTGATGCATGGACGCCATGAAACAACCTACCAAACAAGCAATCCTTCCAATACAACTAGTGATTGGCCACCGGCTATAGGCTATCAATCCATCACCAGCTTTCAAGGGTATGATTATTTAGCGTCACAAATGGCGAGTCATGGATATATTGTGATAAGCATTTCTACCAATGCTATCAATGCCGCAGATGCCGGTGTTGCAGATTATGGTATGTCGGCCAGAGCAGCATTGATGCAACATCACCTTGATTTATGGAACACTTGGAATACAGCTGGAGGAGCACCATTCGGGACTCTTTTTGTTGGAAAATTAGATATGAATAATATTGGGACAATGGGACATTCCCGAGGCGGTGAAGGTGTAGTAAAAGAAGCTATATTGAATACGTCATTAGGAAGCCCATATGGAATTAAAGCTGTGCTTACACTTGCTCCTGTAGATTTTTTAAGAGAAGTCTTAAATAATGTTCCGTTTATGAATGTTGCACCTTATTGCGATGGAGATGTTTCGGATATTCAAGGTGTTCATTATTTAGATGATGCACGTTATTCCGTTCCTACGGATGAATCACCAAAACATTCTGTTTTATTTATGGGTGCCGATCATAATTTCTTCAATACTGTTTGGACGCCGGGATTATATCCTGCAGGAGGTTCTGATGACTGGGGTTATAACTCGGATCCGCATTGCGGAACAGGTCCAAGCAATAAGCGTTTGACTCCTGCTGAACAACAAGCCGCATTTAATGCATATGCAAGCGCATTTTTTCGCTTATATATTGGACATGAAACAGCATTTGCTCCGATTCTTGAAGTAGATGATATAGTTCCACCAGTTTCGTCCTTGCTTGATTCTTCAGGCGTATTTGTTTCCTATCATGCACCTTACTCGAAAAGATTGGATGTAAACAGAACGACAACTGTCAGCACTTCTACTACAAATACTTTATCAGGAAGCGTTACAACAGGAGGACTAGTATCTTCTGGAATATGCGGTGGTGGTGGTGGAGAAACAGCATGCGGCGTCAGCCCTATCGCTGATAAAGAACCTCATAAAGGAACATCCGGAACACCGGCATTATCACAAATGGCAATGAGATGGAATGGCGCAACAGATTATTATCAAAATACAATACCTGCTTCCAATCAAAACTTCACAATCTATGAAAATCTGCAATTCAGAGCTTCCGTAAATTTTAAAGAATCTACTTCAGGTGCGGATCTGAATTTTACTGTGCAGCTTATTGATGTTTTAGGAAATGTTAGCAATCAAGTAATTGGTGATCATACGCATGCAATGTTCTTTCAACCCGGAACACAAGCATGGGAATTGCCAAAGGTGCTCTTTAATACAGTTAAGATCCCTTTGAATATATTTACCGGAATTGATATGACTCAAGTTCAGAAAATAAAATTTTTATTTGATAAAACGACTGCAGGATCCATTTTAATTACAGACTTAGCCTTAAGTGGACTGACTCCTTTAGCAACTTCAATTTCAAATAATTCTATTTCTACTGCCGTGATCTACCCAAATCCTACAGGTAATAATGTTACTGTTGACCTTGGAAATGCATACAAAAAACCAACTACACTTAGTCTTTTTAATATACAAGGAAAATTAGTTTATCTTACTGATAATGTTACAGAAGAACTAATAAAGATTAACCTTGAAAATTTTGAAAAAGGAATCTATATTTTAAATATTATTGCAGAAGGTGAATCAAAAAATTATAAAATCGTGAAACAATAATGAAATAAACTTTTGTCTTTTTTATCTAATTTTTAATTACCCACAATTACTAAGAGATCAGGAAATAAAAAAGAAATAATTGAGATCAAAAAACTGAAAATAATCTCTAACGAATAAGAAATGAAACTAGAACATCATAAACAAAAAGTAGTACCCTTTAATAGATTTTTACTTCGACTATTACGTTATACATTTTTTGCTGCCTTATTGATAACATTTTCTGTTGGTCTTGGTGTACTTGGGTACCATCATTTTGCTCAATTAACCTGGCTCAATAGTTTTCATATGGCTTGTTTAATATTAACAGGAATGGGACCTGTCGCAGAAATGCAAACAGCGGGGGCAAAAATCTTTGATTCCCTATATGCCCTTTATAGCGGTGTCGCCTTCCTGACTATCGCTGCAGTATTTTTCGCACCAATCGTTCATCGCATTATGCATATTTTACATGTTGATGCAAATGAATAAAAAAAATCCTTCAGGCAAAACGCCAAAAGTATCTTTTAATTTTTTATTGTTTTTTTGATGTAGCAATTAAATAGCTACTTCTCAATTATTACAAACTCTGTCCTCCTGTTCTTTGCTCTTCCTGCTTCATTACTATTATTGGCAATTGGCATACTGGCACCATACCCTTTAAAATTGATCAAGCGCTTTTCATTAATACCTTTTGAAATTAAAAGATCTCTCACACTAAAAGCGCGATCGGTCGAGAGCGATAAATTAGATTTTGCATCTCCTACATTATCTGTATGCCCCCGAACCTCAATTTTTATTGTCGGATGAGTTTTCAAAAAATTAGCAAACTCATCGATAACAACTGCTGAGCTAGGATCCAGGTCAGCAGAATTTGTTTTATAGTAAATATTATTAAGAGTATACGTTTTTCCAACTTGAATTGAATCTACCTCAATATCCAATTTCACAGGTTTAGAATTTACGAGAGAATCTTTCTTTATTAATTTTGAATTGAATGCGTAATTATCTTTTTTAACTGAAATGATCAGATCATTTTTTATTTTTGTATTAACAACAACCGCATAATTCCCGGTAATTGTATCAACCATTCCTTCTGTTACTTTATTTGTCACAACATCTTTTACTTCAACAGTAAATCCCGTTGGTTCACCATGTCCAAAATCTTCGATCTTTCCTTTAAAAAAAGAAACTTCATCAGGTCGTGCTTCCTTGTATAGTTCAAACGAAAAGATATCATACTTACCAACAGATTTACCATTTGTACGAGAAGGCTCATTAGAAGCAAAGTATCCCAAATGGCCATCTGTACTTACAAAAAAACCTAAGTCGTCACGAGCAGTATTGATGGGGATACCAATATTTTGGGGTTCCCCCCATTTTCCATCAGGTCCCTTTCTAGAGAAAAAAATATCAAATCCACCAACCCCCGGAAGACCATCAGAAGAAAAATACAAGGTTTGAAAATCGGAGTGAATGAACGCTGATTTTTCATCACCACTGGTATTAATAACAGGTCCGAGATTTTCAGGTTTACTCCAGATTCCTGTGAACATATCTTTTACAGTAACATAAAGATCAACTCCTCCCCTTCCTCCTTTTCTATCACTTGCAAAATAAAGTGTTTTACCATCGGACGCAATGCTTGGTTGTGAATCCCAATAAACAGGATCGTTGATTCCTTCAACTTTTTTTGCTTCCGTCCATTCGCCATTAATATTATCGGAAGTATAAATATCAAAATTTATCACCGGACCACCGTCATCTGTACCTCTGGTAAAAAATATATGTTTGTTATCAATCGTCATTGTTGCACCTCCTTCTGCCCCATCTTTATTAAAAGGATAAGGCATCCGTTGTCCTCTGGCAAACTGACCGGTAGTTTTGCTGCGGATGGAATAACTAAAAAGTTCTAATTCTTTATCTGTCTGATAAACCATGTCTTTATCAACGTAAGGCTGTTTACGCGTAAAAAGCATCATTTCATCATCGGAAGAAATAATAGGAAGATACTCCTCCTTTTCAGTACAAACCCCTTCAACCGGTTTTGGATCAAAAGGGACTTCATTCTTAAACAACTCACTGTATACTGTTGCATACCGTATCATTTGTTTCGATTGAGCTAAAAAAGATTCGAAGTCTTTATTGAATTTTTTTTCATCGTCCGATTTAAAAGCAACATATAGTTTTAAATATTTTATACAGTCATCGTAATTTTCATCTTCCCATGCGATGAAACCTAAATAATAATATGGATCAGAATGATAATTGGGACAAATTTCAATTACCTTTTTTAAATAAGGTTCTACCGGTTTATATTTTTCTTCACTGATGCTAAGCGTTTTAATACGCTCCTCGGCAAATGTGAAATTTGCATCAACGTAATCAGGTTCCAACTCCATTGCTTGTTTTAAAAATGCCAAGCGTTCCTCTTTTTTAAATTTACTTTTGTCGAGACCTTGTTCGTATAATTTTACTGCTTTTTTATTATCTATTTCCTGACACTTCGCTTCATCCTGTGCAAACAAAGGAATAGCAAATGAGCTAAGAAGAAAAAATGATATTGTTTTATATAATTTCATCGGAAATCCCCCTACCCCCTTTGTAAAGGGGGAATTGTACTAATTATAATTTGTATTCTTTAATAATATAACGAAAATTGATTTAAAAGATACGTCATACATCTTGATACCTGATACTAAATACTTGATACTTATTGAAGCTTCTTATCTGACGCAGCTTTTGCATTAACCAAGATCTGATCTGCTTTTTTGTTTGCCTCATCTAAAATCAATTGAGCTTTTTTGTCAACTTCTTTTTTAGCAGAAGGAGCAGCAGATTTCGCTGCGACCTTAGCGATTGGATTTTTTATGTCCTCAATATTTTTATCGATTGCTGCATATCCTTCAGCTTTCGCTTTATCTGCTAAAACTTTTGCATCCGCTTTTATTTTATCCACTTGCACTTGTGCATCTTTCATTATTTTTTCAGCTTCCTCACGAGCCTTTTCTTTCGCCATATCAATACCCTGACTGATGATCTCTTTTACTTGTTCTTTTGCACCTTGATCGGTACCAAATAAATCAGTTTTTATAGTAGGTTTTGTAACTGTTCCACCAAACAATACTTTGATTTTTACTTTATCGCTCATCTTAATATTGGTTCCAGCTTGAGAATTTATTTGAGCCAACAAACTACCTGCAGCTGCATTTGCCTGTGTACCAAATTCGGAACGAGGAATTTCCAACTTCCAAGTATAATCAATTGTTTGATCAAACCCTGTTGAACCTTTTACATTTCCGGTAATATTTCCTGATTTGATGGGCATCTCATCAACAAATAATCTGCCATCTTTAAATGTATAACTTGCATTCACATTTTCGAACGTCATTTTCTTATATTTCTCTTGTTTCAATGCATCAGCCAATTTATTTAACGGTTCAAACCCTTCAACAGTAACACTGTTGGTGATCAATTTTCCACCACCTGTTAAGGTATTCATCACCGGACTCATATGCTCATCCAACAAAGTTGTAAATTTCAACTTTGTTCCAAACTTACCTTTACAGTATTTAGCAATTGGAGCAAGCTTTTCCACAGTATTAAACATTTTCACTGTTTTGGGAATATCAAAATTGGCAATATCAGCATCGAAATCAACCGTTGGTTTTTTAACATTTTGAGTATTGTATACACCTGTCAAGGCCATTGTCCCTTCTACTTCATCCAAGGTCAACTTCAAATTATCTAATTTCATTTTACTATCTTTAATAGCCACACCTCCTGTAACTTTAGTGATGGTTAAATTATCGTATAATAATTTAGCAATGTTTGCATTTAACCTGACATCTAAATTTGAAGGCACTGCAGTAACAGTCATTGCTGCTGTATCTGCAGCAGCTGGCTTAGAAGTATCACTGCTACTCATCAATTCGTTGATATCTAATAATGAAGAACTCAAATTAAACGTTCCTTTTAATAAAGAATCCTTTAAAGCATACTGAAGAAAATTTTCAATCTTACCATCCATTTGAATATCACTCTTTCCTATTTTAGCATCAAACTTTGTCAGGTCAACAGTCTTAGGATTAAATTCCAAATACAATGAACTTATCTGAGTCGGATAATTCAACGATTTAGTTTGATAATTCATGTCCAATATTGCCAACTTTCCTTCTGCATCAAATTCTTCATAATGTTCTTTTTCAATAGAGCTCATTCTTCCTTTCAATTTCACATCCGCTGTGATCATACCATTTAAGTCATCGCCTTTTTCCAATGGAATAACGTCTTTCATACTTGCCAAATTGATCTTCGCTAAAACTGCAGCATTGATATTCGCATCTGAAACAGGAGTAGAAACATGCATTTTTGCATCGATCGGATTACCACCTAGCTCAACATGAAATTTATTCAGATCAATAACTGTTGCATCGGGCTCACCTGTTTTATTATCAACTAAAAGATCAACCTGGATATTTGTTGCAGATTTTGGTAATGCTGGATATTGGAACATCGCATCTTTGATCAACAATTTACAACCAAATGCAGGCATTTTTTTATCATTATAAATCCCTTTTGCAAAACCGTCCAATGCCAATGAACCGGAGGTTTTGACATCTTTGAAGTCGGCTGTGTAAACACCGGGAACCAAGGATAAAATATTTTTAAACTCCGTTTGATTTGCTTTAAATTTCAGATCCATATCCATATCATCTTTTGGCATTGCAAAGAAACCATCAAGACCTAAAGTCAATTCATTGAAAGAAAATTCATTGTCCTTAAATGTGAATTTAAAATTTGGCATATCAGCGTCCAAGTCTGCCTTGATACGTGTTTTCACCTTATTCATGTATGCTACTCCACCATAAGTCAATGTAAATCTTTCAATCTCTGTCAATGTCTTTAAAACAAAATTATCAGAAGTAAAATCTCCGCTTAAGGTATGATTCATATTATACAATTCGGTATAAAACCCCATTGATGCATCATCATAAACAATATATCCATTTTTTATCTGAAACTTTTTCAAGGTCATTTTAAATGGTGCCGATTTTGCGGTATCAACCACACCTGCTGAATCGGTGCTCGGTTTAACGATATCCCAATTAGCCTTTCCATCTTTTAAAACCAAAGCGTGAATACGAGGTTGATCAAAAATAATTGAATTGATCTTATATTGTTCCCCTTTGATCACACTCATTAAATTTAATCCAACAGTTAAATTTTTAGCATACAAAAGGGTATCACCAGCAAAATCATCAATATTCGCAACACTGACGCTGTCAACAGATAGTGTAAAATCCGGGAAAGAACTAATTAATGTAAGGTCAAAATCACCAAAATTTACCTTTGCATTCAGCTGTTCATTTGCTGTATCTTTCACAAACTGTACGATTTGCTTTTTGAATAAAAAAGGAGCGGCAATAAGAAAGATGATTAACACAAGGAAAGTTATTCCTGTCCATTTAAGGATTCTTCTCAATAAACTTTTTTTCTTTTTTGGTGTTTCGTTTGTCATGGTGGTGTTTTTTTGCCGCGTAGACACAAAGACGCGGAGTATTATTTTTTTATAAATGCTGAATTATTTCTTAAAATATGATCTACCAGAACCAAAGCTGCCATAGCTTCCACAACTGGAACAGCTCTTGGTAATACGCAAGGATCATGCCTTCCTTTTCCTGTCATCTCAACAACTTCACCTTTTGAATTTACTGTATTTTGTTTTTGCATAATGGTTGCAACCGGCTTAAAAGCAACCCTGAAATAAATATCTTCTCCATTGCTTATTCCGCCTTGGATTCCACCCGAAAGGTTTGTCTTTGTTTTTATTCTACCATTTTCAAAAACAAACAAATCGTTATGCTGGCTTCCATTCATTTTAGCACCTTCAAAACCACTACCGTATTCGAAACCTTTAACAGCGTTAATACTTAGCATTGCTTTACCAATATCTGCATGCAATTTATCAAAAACGGGTTCCCCTAATCCAACAGGAGTTCCTTTGATAACACAGGAAATAACGCCTCCGATAGTATCACCGGCTTTACGCACTTGTTCTATTTTTTGGATCATTGTATCAGCCAAAAGTGCATCAGGACAACGTACAATATTAGAATCTGTTTTAGATAGATCCAGGTCATGATAATCTTTCAATAATTTTATGTCGCCAACCTGAGAAGTATAAGCATTAATGGTGATTCTGTGTTGTTTCAATATCAATTTTGCAATGGCACCGGCAACAACTCTGCTAACGGTTTCGCGGGCTGAAGATCTGCCCCCACCGCGATGATCACGCATTCCATATTTTGCATCATAGGTATAATCTGCATGAGACGGACGATAAACCTCTATATTGTTTTCGTAATCATTTGATTTTTGGTTTTCGTTGCGAATTATGAAACCGATAGGTGTTCCCATCGTTTTACCTTCGAACACTCCTGAAAGAAATTCGACAGTATCACTTTCTTTCCGCTGAGTAACAATATGAGACTGTCCAGGTCGCCTTCTATCCAATTCAGATTGGATAAAACCAAGGTCGATGAGCAATCCGGCCGGACAACCATCAATAATACCACCTAAAGCTTCGCCATGCGATTCACCAAAAGTGGCTAGTGTAAATAGTTTTCCGAAGGTATTGCCTGCCATAAAATGATGTTATAAAACAGGCAAATTTAATCAAATAAAATGAAGGAAAAAATTGTATTTATAGCTCGTTAAAAAAAGAAAAATTTCATCCTATTTAAGCATGCAAAAATGTAGATTTATGTAATTAATTAATAGATTTTACTAATTAGCGTGAAGAAAATAAGAAGGTTGCCTTTTCTATAAAAAATAAAGCATAAATAGTAGCCAATTTAGTATCTTTCAGCCATAATTATATTGAGATGAAGATCCTTATAAAAAATATAAAACAATTAGTTCAAACTGAAGATATTCCGAAGGAGAAAGTAATTGGCAAAGACATGAAATCTATTTCTTGTATTGCCAATGCTTGGCTTGCCATTGAAGATGATAAGATCGCAGGATTTGGAAAGATGGAAGATTGGGAAGGAATTTCGGATTGGACCAACTTAACAATTATTGATGCGACAAATAAAATTGTAATGCCTTGCTTTTGTGATAGCCACACGCACATTGTTTATGCAGGCAGCCGTGAAGGAGAATTTGTTGACAGAATAAATGGATTAACATACGAACAGATCTTTGAACGGGGAGGAGGAATTTTAAATTCTTCAAAAAAACTACAAAATGCATCCGAAGAAGAATTAGTGGAAAGTGCTTTAAAACGTTTGCACGAGATCGCCATGCAAGGTACGGGTGCTGTTGAAATAAAAAGCGGTTACGGCCTATGCGTTGAAGCTGAATTAAAAATGCTTCGTGTAATAAAAAAATTAAAAACACTTTCTCCATTAACCATAAAAGCCACATTCCTTGGTGCACATGCCATTCCGAAAGAATTTCAGGAAGCAAGACGTAAGTATATAGATCTGCTGATCAACGAAATGATGCCAAAAATTGCTGAAGAAAAATTAGCAGATTTTTGTGATGTTTTTTGCGAGCAAAATTATTTTACCAAGGAAGAAACGATAGAAATATTGGGGCATGCTAAAAAACACGGAATGATCCCTAAAGTTCATGCAGAACAATTAAGCAACTATGGTGGAGTTTTAGCAGGTGTTGAAGCTGGAGCAATTAGTGTTGATCATTTGGAGTATGTTGGTGACAAAGAAATTGAAGCATTAAAAAATTCGAAAACAATGCCAACCATTTTACCCGGTGCAGCCTTTTTCTTAGGATTGCCTTTACCTCCTGCGCGTAAAATAATAGAAGCAGGTTTACCCTTAGCTGTTGCCAGCGATTACAACCCGGGAAGCAGTCCGAGTGGAAACATGAACCTGATGCTATCACTTTGTTGTATTCAATATAAAATGACTCCGGAAGAGGCTATTAATGCAGCAACAATTAATTCAGCCTATGCAATGGGCCTGAGCAAAACACATGGAAGTATTGCAATTGGCAAACAAGCGAATATTTTTATCACAAAAGAAATTCCGAATTATTCGTTCATCCCCTATTCCTTTGGAAGTAATTTGGTGGAGACAGTGATCATAGCAGGAAAAGTGATTGCATAAAATAGTAAAAGACAAAAAGAAATAAAAATATACAGTAACGAATAAACAAGTTAACGAATGAACAAATTAACCAATGCATTAATCGAATGTGTTCCAAATTTCTCAGAAGGAAATGACATGAACATCATTAAACAAATAACTGATCAGATAGAATCGGTGGAAGGAGTAAAATTATTAAATGTTGACCCCGGAAAGGCTACAAACAGAACAGTAGTAACCTTTGTAGGAAATCCACAAGCGGTTATCGATGCTGCCTTTTTAGCAATTAAAAAAGCGAGCGAGTTGATAGATATGAGCAAACACAAAGGAGAGCATCCGCGTATGGGAGCTACCGATGTTTGTCCTTTGATTCCTATTGCAGGCATTTCAATGGAAGAGACTGCCGAATTTGCAAAAAAACTAGGTGCACGTGTCGGAAAAGAAATAGGCATTGCAGTTTATTTATATGAAGCAGCGCAGGCGGATAAAAATAGAAATAATTTATCTTTGATCCGTGGTGGAGAATACGAAGGATTTTTCAAAAAAATAAAATTACCGGAATGGAAACCTGATTTCGGTCCTGCCGAACATTCAATAAAATCAGGATCTACCGTTATCGGTGCACGGGATTTTTTAGTTGCCTATAATGTAAATTTAAATACCACATCCACACGCAGAGCAAATTCAATAGCCTTTGATGTGCGGGAAGCCGGAAGGGTAAAACGCGAAGGAAATCAAGTTACTGGTAAAATTGTAATGGATGCAAATGGAAATCCTGTGAATATTCCGGGTACTTTAAAATCAGTGAAAGCAATTGGTTGGTACATCGAGGAATATGGGATAGCACAAATTTCAATGAACCTCACGAACATCAATATTACTTCAGTTCATCAGGCATTTGATGAAGTATGCAACAAAGCAACAGAAAGAGGGATCAGAGTGACCGGCTCCGAATTGATCGGATTGGTACCCTTAAAATCAATGATCGATGCAGGTAAATATTTCCTCGTTAAACAAAATCGCTCCACCGGTGTATCTGAAAAAGAGCTCATTAAAATAGCGGTAAAATCACTTGGATTGGACGAATTAGCACCTTTCAAACCGGAAGAACGAATTATAGAATATCTATTAAAAGATGAGTCCTCCTCTAGTTTGATAAAAATGGATCTTGTCGCTTTCTCTGATGAAACAGCAAGTGAAAGTCCTGCTCCGGGAGGTGGATCTGTTTCTGCATATGTTGGCGCATTAGGTATTTCTTTGGGAACAATGGTAGCAAACCTTTCCTCTCATAAACCGGGTTGGGATGATCGTTGGAAAGAATTCTCTGATTGGGCTGAAAAAGGTCAATATTTTAAAAATGAACTTCTGAAATTAGTGGATGAAGATACGAATGCTTTCAAAAAAATAATGATCGCTTTTGGCTTACCAAAGACTACCGATGAAGAAAAAAAGGCCAGAACCCAAGCTATCCAGGATGCTACAAAATATGCAACGGAAGTACCACTAAAAGTGATGCAATTGTGTTACGAATCCATGGAAGTTATAAAAGCGATGGTAGAGATAGGGAATCCAAACTCCATCACTGATGCAGGTGTAGGTGCCTTATGTGCGCGATCAGCGGTGATGGGGGCCTTCTTAAATGTTAAAGTAAATGCCGGAGGATTGACAGATAAAGTATTTTCTCAGAACATTATTGCCCAAGGTAACGTAATAGAGGTGAAGACACAGGCATTAGAATCGGAAATCCTGAAATTCATTAACGGAAAGATCTGATTTTGTGCCATTCAGAAGAATTCGTGAATTTGGGAGTAATTTGCCGTTAGTAGAAAAATAAGCAGAATAATAAATCCGTTGTTATGTCGTTCACACTTCAAATAAGAAGAATTTTAGCAAAGCGTCCTGCTTTTCAACGACTAGCTTACGCTTTTCCTTTTCGTTTGGTATTACTTGATTTCAAAAAGAATTTATTGTTGATCGTATTCTGGTTGTTTTTTATGGCGATCATTACGAATAGTGTTGCAACCTCCTATGGTGTTGCTTATCTTTTTCTTGGACCTGAATATTATGATAAGGTGAGTTTACTTTCTTATTTTATTGTGGGATTTTCATTCGGAGGTTTTATTATGGCATACAACATTTCAAGCTATATTAAAAATGCATTTCGTTTTCCTTTTTTGGCTACACTGAGAAATCCTTTCTTGAAATACTGCTTAAATAATGCAGTCTTCCCGCTGATATTTTTGATCACTTATAGCTTTCTTGTTTTCTCTTTCCTAAAAGGAGAAGATATTATGTCAACTTGGAAAATAATATTAATGCTCTTTTCATTTTACAGTGGGCTTGCATTTTTTCTTTTTCTTTCTTTTTATTATTTTTTTAAAGTAAATAAAGATATTTTTAAGCTTCATGGTGTTATGACACGCGATGAAACTCTTTTAAAAACAAAAACTCACAGATCTAATGGAGAACGCAACCCGCATTTAATAAAGGAATCAAGAGACTGGTATGTTGAAACTTATTTCAGTACACCAACCTCTATAAGACTAGTCCGCTCGGTAAGGCATTATAAAAAGGAAATGCTGAAGGATGTTCTTAAACAAAATTACCATGCAGCTTTTATTTTTCAGATCATCTCCATAATAAGTTTATTAGGTTTAGGATTTTTTAGCAAAATTGACGCATTTCAAATACCGGCTGCCGCAAGTATTTTTCTTTTATTCACTATGTTCATAATGCTCTTTAGCTCTTTTTACAGATGGTTTAGAGGCTGGGCAACAGTGGTCTTTATTATATTTTTATTGGCATTCAATTATCTTCATAAAATAAAATATCTGAATACAGAAAATCATGCATACGGGTTAAATTATGATATGCCAAAAGCGGAATACAGCTATGACAATTTTAAGATCATTGATAAGCAGTATAGCAATTTGGCGAAAGATTTTGATGCTACAATAGCAATATTAAATAAATGGAAGGCGAAGAACACTTCTAAAAGTGAACCCAATAAAAAGCCGAAAATGGTTTTTATAAATGTCAGCGGTGGCGGATTGCGCTCTTCATTATGGACGCTTTCAACAATGCAATATATAGACAGCTTGATGGATGGGCAACTGTTAAGCCGGATTCAATTGATCACTGGATCATCAGGAGGAATGGTTGGAGCAGCATATTTGCGTGAATTATATCTACAAAAACAAAAACAAAAAATAACCAGTTATTATGGGGAACAATATCAGACAAATATTTCGAAAGATATTTTAAACCCTATAACTTTTAAAATAGCAACTAGTGAATGGCTGTTTCCTATGCAAAGTTTTATAGTAGACAATCATTCATATTCTGAAGACCGTGGTTCTGCATTTGAACAGAAACTTGAAGAAAACACACATAATGTTTTTAATAAAAGATTAAATGATTATAAGGAAGAGGAAGCGAATTCTACTATTCCAATGATGGTATTTTCTCCGTCCATTGTAAATGACGGAAGAAAACTACTTATTTCACCACAAGGTATCTCGTATTTAACTATGAATCCTAAATCTGAAAAAACAACCTATGATAAATTGTTTGATGCAGTAGAATATTCCAGGTTCTTTAAAGAACAAGGTGCGAAAAACACTCTTTTCACGAGTGTTTTAAGAATGAGCGCAACCTTTCCTTATATCACACCGATTGTTTCACTTCCTAGTGAACCACGGATAGAAATTATGGACGCAGGTCTGCGTGATAATTACGGACTTGAAACTAGTTTACGCTTTATCAGAGCCTTCAATGATTGGATTGCAGAAAACACCAGTGGAATTGTTGTCATTCAAATACGTGATAAACACAAAAACATCCCTGTTGATATTAACCCGTCTCAAACATTAGGACAGGCATTAGCAAGACCAATGGGAAGTTTTTATGGACATCTTTTCGAGATCCAGGACTACAACCAAAACCTACAAATTCAAATGGCTGACCTCTGGTGCAAATCTCAGACCGATATCATAGATCTTGAGTTGCGAAATGAGTTAAACGACAGAATTTCACTCAGCTGGCATCTTACCAATAAAGAAAAAAAGAAAGTACTTTCATCGCTTGACCTTCCGGAAAATAAGGAAGCTATAAAGAGGCTTTTGAAGTTGCTCAAATAACTTTTAAGTTATTCACATGTTTTATTTCTGATTGGATCGTTAAATTTCTAAAAATAAAAAACGCCTCACAACATTGTCGCAAGGCGTTTTCAAATTTTTTAACCGTCAGTTCAAAACCATTTCAAAATAATCACCATTTTTTGTTTTACGAATTGAGAGCGCTTTTGAATAGTTCAGAATGCTTTTGACAACATCATTTCCCGGTTCATAAGGAAACTCATTTTTGCTATCAATCTTTTCATTCATTTCTGTTTTAATCGGTTTAATAATTTTCTTAGTAGAGGTTTTACTCATTCAGTTTTGCTTTGGTTTACTATAATAGAACGAAAGTGAATTCGTTTTATTGTAAGGTTTATAAAAAAGGGCCGTTTTTTTTAAAAACAGCCCTTTTTCCATGATACAGATCTTCAAATCAATTACTAATAGCTGATCACGATCTCCTTTTCCTCTATCATCTTACGTAAATTGATCAAAGCATAACGCATACGCCCCAATGCTGTATTGATACTAACATTTGTTTGTTCCGAGATCTCCTTAAAGCTCATATCATAATAATGACGCATCATCAATACTTCGCGTTGCTCGGCAGGTAAACATTCCACCAGCTTGCGGATATCTTTCCTTACCTGATTTTGAATGATCTCCTGTTCAATGGTTTTATCGTGAACACCCAATACGCTGAAAATATCAAACGCCTCACCCTCGTCATTAGTGCCACCGCTAATTGTAGGCATTCTCTTATCTCTTCTAAAGGTATCGATAATCAAATTGTGGGAAATACGAAGCACCCAAGGCAAAAACTTACCTTCCTCATTATATTGCCCTTTTTTAAGTGTATTTATCACCTTTATAAAAGTGTCTTGAAATACGTCTTCAGCCAATGCTCTGTCTTTAACAGTAAGCATGATGTAGCTAAAAATCCTACGTTTGTGTCGAGTAATTAATGTAACAAGGGCTGATTCTTCACCTTTGATGTACAGATTAACGAGTTCTTGGTCGTCAACAAACTGCTGAATAGACATAGTTACCTCCTTTTTTAGTTAGAATTAAAATTAAAAAAGTAGATGTTTTCCTATATCTTGTTCTCCTTTGTTTCTGCGACTTCCTAATTTTTGTTAATGGAAGTCAGATGAATAATAAAATGAAAATTAGTGAGTTTAACGCAAAAAATTAATAAATGTTACACTCAAAAAAATACTTTGTTTTAACAAATTTACATTTATATTCCACAAAAACAAAGGCTAAATTGATTAATTTTGCATTCCCTTAATAAAAGCAATGCCCAAACAGCAAAAAATAGAAGATCTAGATCCAAAAAAATACATCATCATAAAAGGTGCTCGTGTACATAATCTAAAAAATATTGATGTTGCTATTCCTCGAAATAAATTAATTGTAATAACAGGATTATCAGGTTCAGGGAAATCTTCACTTGCATTTGATACGCTATACGCCGAGGGCCAAAGACGTTATGTTGAAAGTCTTTCTTCTTATGCACGCCAATTTTTAGGCAGGATCGACAAACCGGAAGTAGATTATATTAAAGGGATTTCACCTGCTATCGCCATCGAGCAAAAAGTAAATTCCCGTAATCCCAGATCTACAGTGGGTACTTCTACAGAAATTTATGATTATTTAAAATTGTTGTTTGCCAGAATAGGCAAAACCTATTCGCCTGTTTCAGGAAATCAGGTAAAGCGAGATACAGTTTCCGATGTTGTTGAATATGTTAACGCTCTGAAGCCGGAAACAAAATTTTATATTCTTTCTCCACTTAAAAAGCAAGCGGATAAAACCTTAAAAAAACAATTGGAATTATTGGCTCAACAAGGCTTTACAAGAATTCAACAAAACGGAGAGGTTAAAAAGATCGAAGATTTTATTTCGAACAAAATTTCGGAATCAGAGTTGATCTATATTTTGGTGGACCGACTATCTCTCCGTCCAGATGATGAAGATAATGAAAGCAGAATTTCGGATTCTGTTCAAACTGCTTTTTATGAAGGAGAAGGTGAATGTGCTGTTGAAATTGTAAGTGATGAGATTCAAAAAGGGAAAGGAAAAAATATTAAACCTGCTATCCGTACTTTCTCCAACAAATTTGAATTGGATGGAATGACCTTCGAGGAGCCTAATACACATTTTTTCAGTTTCAATAATCCTATAGGAGCATGTAAACATTGTGAAGGATTCGGAAGTGTGATTGGCATAGATGAAGACTTGGTAATACCAAATAAGAACCTTTCTGTCTATGAAGATGCTATCGTCTGTTGGAAGGGCGATAAGATGAGTGAATGGAAAAATATACTGGTAAATAATTCCCATAAGTTTGATTTCCCTATCCACAGGCCCATTTACGACCTTTCAAACAAAGAGCGAAAACTACTTTGGACCGGCAATAAATATTTCGAAGGCTTAAACAGCTTTTTCAAACATATCGAAGCTCAGGCATACAAAATTCAATACCGCGTTATGCTTTCCCGTTACAGGGGAAAAACAGTTTGTCCGGAATGCAATGGCACAAGGCTGCGTAAAGATGCGACATATGTGAAAATTTCAGAAAGATCAATAACAGATATTGTATTGATGCCAGTTAAGGACTCATTGAATTTTTTCCAAAATATAAAATTATCATCCTATGATACAGAAGTAGCAACCCGCATTTTGATCGAGATAAAAAACCGGTTACAATTTTTAGATGACGTAGGCTTGGGATATTTAACACTCAACCGTTTGTCAAATACTTTATCGGGAGGAGAATCTCAACGTATCAATCTTGCTACTTCCTTAGGCAGCAGTCTTGTCGGATCAATGTATATTTTGGATGAACCCAGTATCGGTCTGCATTCAAAAGATACTGAACGTTTGATAAAAGTATTGAAATCCTTACGTGATATTGGCAATACAGTTATTGTCGTTGAACACGATGAGGAAATAATGTTAGCTGCCGATGAATTGATAGATATAGGACCACTTGCAGGAACGCATGGCGGTGAATTAGTATTTCAGGGAACACATAAAGATTTACAGACAGAAGAAAGAAGCCTAACAGCATTGTATCTGACAGGAAAAGAAAACATTCCTACTCCATCATCGAGAAGAAATTGGAATCATTTTATCGAATTAACAGGCGTCAGGGAAAACAATCTGAAAGGGGTGAATGTAAAATTCCCACTTAACGTTATAACTGTAGTTACAGGAGTTAGCGGTTCGGGAAAAACATCATTAGTAAAAAGGGTTTTATATCCTGCATTAAAAAAACTTCATGGTGGATTCGGGGAACAAACCGGAAGCTTCGAAAAATTAACCGGAGATTATAAAAATATATCTGCGATAGAAATGATCGATCAAAATCCGATCGGAAAATCATCACGCTCTAACCCTGTAACATACGTAAAAGCCTACGATGAGATACGTGCACTCTATGCCGATCAAGCGCTAGCGAAAAACCGAGGTTATAAGCCATCGCATTTTTCATTTAATGTGGATGGAGGAAGATGCGAAGTTTGTGAAGGAGAAGGTGAAGTAACAGTTGAAATGCAATTTATGGCTGATATTCATTTAGTTTGTGAATCATGTGATGGAAAGCGTTTCAAGCAAGATATTCTGGATATCAGTTATCAGGAAAAAAATATTTCCGATATTTTAAATATGACAGTTGATGATGCGATCGACTTTTTTAGTTCATCACAGCGACCTACAAATACAGAAAAAAAGATCGTTCAAAAATTACAACCACTTTCTGATGTCGGTTTAGGTTACGTCCATTTAGGACAACCTTCAAGTACATTAAGTGGCGGAGAAGCGCAACGGATAAAACTTGCTTCCTTTCTTGGAATAGGACAAAACAGCAACACTCCTACTCTATTCATTTTTGATGAACCAACAACAGGCTTGCATTTCCATGATATCTCTAAATTATTATTTGCCTTTAATGCATTGATAAAACAAGGACATTCCATAATTATAATTGAGCACAATGCTGAGATCATAAAATGTGCCGACTGGATCATTGATCTTGGTCCGGAAGGTGGGACAAATGGTGGAAATATTATTTTTGAAGGTATACCCGAAGATCTGATAAAATGTAAAGGTTCATTTACCGGAATGTATTTGAAAGGGAAAATTCAGGAAAGATCAAAAAATAGTTGAGTAATTTAAAAAATGAGATTTATACGATCTATTCCAAATGACCTTCTTTATGATCAAATAACTCCATCTTCCTTAAATTGAAGATCGAACAAACGTTTGTAGTGTCCTTTAATTCTTAGTAATTCCTGATGGTTTCCCATTTCAACAATTTCTCCTTTTTCCATCACAATAATTTTATCTGCTTTTTGAATAGTCGATAAACGGTGTGCAATAATTATTGACGTTCTGTCTTTTGTAATAATATCAATAGCGTTTTGAATCAACTTTTCTGATTCTGTATCAATTGATGATGTGGCCTCATCCAAAACAAGGATTTTAGGATCGTAAACATATGCTCTCAAAAATGAGATCAGCTGCCGTTGTCCGACAGAAAGCATACCTCCTCGCTCCATCGCATTATAATCATATGTATTTGGAAGCATACAAATAAAATCGTGAGCACCAACAATTTTCGCTGCCTCAATAATTTTTTCACGGGAAATTTCAGGATTGTATAATGAAATGTTATTTGCAAGTGTTCCTGAAAACAAAAACACATCCTGCAAAACAACACCTATATTTTTCCTCAAAGAGGACAGCTCATAATTCTGAATTTCTGTTCCATCAATACTGATACTTCCTTTATTATATTCATAAAAGCGATTCAACAAATTAATTATTGAAGACTTTCCTGCTCCGGTAGCTCCAACCAAAGCTATTGTTTCACCTTGTTTCACAGAAAAGGAAACATCCTTCAGCACCCATTCTTCTTCATTGTAGGCAAACCAAACATTCTTAAATTCAAAATTCCCTGAAATAAAAGAAGCATCTTTGGTTCCTTTATTCTCAATAATTTCAACAGTATCCAGCACTTTAAATACCCGATCTGAAGAAACCATTCCCATTTGTAAGGTATTAAATCTATCTGCCAATTGACGGATCGGTCGGAACATCATATTGAGAAATAAAATAAAAGCTAGAAGATCTCCGATTGTTGTTTCTTTTGATAACACATCATTTCCTCCCCACCAAACAATTAATGCCAATGCTAAAGAAGATAATATCTCGACCACAGGGAAGAAAATTGAATATGCCATTATCGAACGAATATTAGCATCACGATGCAAAGCATTCATCTCATCAAATTTTTTGTAAACAGCTTTTTCACGATTGAATATTTGTATAATATTCATTCCTGTAATATGTTCCTGAACAAAAGCATTTAACCTTGCAACTTGTGTCCTGACATCCTGAAATGAACGTTGCACAGATTTTTTAAAAATATAAGTTGCGATTAATAAAACAGGAATTGTAGTCAATGCAATTAGCGTTAATTTATAATTCATAACAAACATCACAACAATTATCACAGAAATTTTAAGAAGGTCTCCGATGATAACTATTAAACCATCTGAAAAAATATTTGCAATGACTTCAATATCCGAAACGGCTCTAGTAACTATAGTCCCGATAGGTGTATTGTCATAAAATTTTAATCGCAAATTAAGGATATGCTTAAACAAGCTATTTCTGATATCCTTAATAACTTTTTGCCCCAAACTATTTGTCAAATAGGAATCTGCAAATTGCATGAAAGCTTCAGTTATAAGTAATGAAACCAAAATGAATGTCATTGTTAAAAGCATTGATGCATTCGGTTTTGAAACATAATGATCAAACGTATATTGAATTAAAACAGGACGAACAGGAGATAGAAATGCTAATGTAATAGTTGTAAATACAGCCATTGCAAAATTCTTCCTGTAAGGTTTTACATAAGTAAAAATCCTTTTCAGAATAACCAAATCGACAGCTTTTCCAATAATTGTTTTTTTCTTTTTCTTATCCATTAAAATAATCTTTAGGATACTCCACTTTTGATAAATATAATCCACAAGCAACAGCAGATAATCCCGCATTAGAACGGGACTTACTTTCAATAATTTCTCTAAATTCTTCAATGGTAATCTTTCCTTTACCAACTTCTAACATTGTCCCAACGATCGCTCTTACCATATTCCTTAAAAAACGGTCGGCAGAAATTGTAAAAATCAACAGGTCATTTTCTACTTTCCACTCCGCAAAATATAGTTTACAAAGATTGGTACCGGTCTGTGTGTTACTCTTTGCAAAAGCTGAAAAATCAATAAAATCAAATAAAACACCCGAGGCTTTGTTCATTTCTAACACATTCAGATCTCCATAAATAAAACAAGCAGTATTAACATTGAAAGGATCTTTTTTACGATTGATAAAATATTTATATGTCCGGCCAACGGCATCAAAACGAGCATTTGCATTTTCCCTTACTTTGAGGATCTTATGAATGGCAATATCAGAAGGCAGAGCATGATTAAATTTGAAGATCCATTTTGCTTCATCAGCAAACAAATCAACCGAGGTATCGAAATGTGCGTAATAATCGGTAGCATGAACACCCGTATCTGTTCGTCCGCAACCCATCACAGAAACAGGTTCATTCAATAATCGTGAAAGCATTTCATTTACAGTTTGTTGCACTGTCAATAATGTATTTGCCTGAACTTGCCATCCATGGTAGGCTGTTCCGTTGTATGATAACTGAATAAAATAACGTTTCATTAGCATGATGGAGGCAAAAATATCAACGAGATAATACCCATTAAAACTGAACAAATGTAAGGAAATTAATGGTCGGAAATGGGACGATTTAAATGTTTGCTTTAACAATTTTTAACAGCCTCAATCAGCCATTAGCTTGGCTTTCTTATTAATTTTGCATCTATAAAAATTGCTAAAAAGAATTTCTAAAAAAACAAAAAAATGACGGATATTAAAGAACTAAACGAACGTATTCAACGCGAAAGTGCCTTTGTCGACTTACTTACCATGGAAATGGATAAAGTGATTGTTGGTCAAAAATACATGGTTGAACGTTTATTAATTGGATTATTATCTAATGGACATATACTTTTGGAAGGGGTTCCCGGATTGGCGAAAACCTTGGCTATTAAGTCTTTAGCTAATACCATTCATGCAGACTTCAGTCGGATTCAATTCACACCAGACCTGCTTCCTGCCGATCTTATCGGAACAATGATCTACAGTCAGAAAAAAGAAGAATTTACAGTTAAGCACGGACCTATTTTCGCGAATTTTATTTTAGCAGACGAGATTAATCGTGCTCCGGCAAAAGTACAAAGTGCTTTATTGGAAGCCATGCAAGAAAGACAAGTTACAATTGGCGAACAAACATTTAGTTTACCAAATCCGTTTTTGGTATTGGCCACACAAAACCCTGTTGAACAAGAAGGAACATATCCTTTACCGGAAGCGCAAGTAGACCGTTTTATGCTGAAGGTAGTTATTGGGTATCCAAGTAAAGATGAAGAAAGAAAAATTATTCGTCAGAACTTGGCAAGTGAATTTCCTAGTGTAAATCCAATCTTAAAAACCGATGATATTTTGAATGCACGTAAAGTTGTAAAAGACGTTTACATGGATGAAAAAATAGAAAAATATATCATCGATATTGTTTTCGCTACACGTTATCCGGCAGAATACAAACTCAATAAATTTGCCGGTCTTATAAGTTTCGGAGGATCTCCACGTGCTAGTATCAACCTTGCCTTGGCAGCAAAAGCATATGCCTTCATAAAGCGGAGAGGCTATGTTATTCCTGAAGACATCCGTGCTGTATGCAACGATGTTTTACGTCACCGTATCGGTTTAACATATGAGGCAGAAGCAGAAAACATAACTTCTGAAATGATCATCAACGAGATTTTAAATACAGTTGAAGTACCATAACATTTTGAAATTCAGGAATGAACTTGTAAAAAAACTCATTACTTATACTAATTTAAAAATTTTCAAATTGACATATTTTCAAATTGATCAATGGAAACAGCAGAGCTGCTAAAAAAAGTACGAAAGATTGAAATAAAAACACGGGGACTCTCCAATCAAATTTTTTCAGGAGAATATCACAGTGCTTTTAAGGGAAGAGGTATGACCTTTAGTGAAGTTCGTGAATACCAACCCGGTGATGATATACGCACCATCGACTGGAATGTGACCGCCAGATTCAACACGCCTTTTGTAAAAGTTTTTGAAGAAGAGCGAGAAATGACTGTAATGCTTCTTGTAGATATCAGTGCTTCCGGAGAGTTTGGAACACAAAAACAATTAAAACAAGATCTGATCACTGAATTATGCGCTGTATTATCATTCTCTTCGATACAAAATAATGATAAGATTGGTGTCATATTTTTCACAGATAAGATCGAGAAATTCATTCCACCAAAAAAAGGTAAAAGTCATGTATTAAGGATTATCCGTGACTTGATCGAATTTACACCTGAAAATAAAAAAACAAATATTGAACTTGCTTTAAAATATTTGACGAATGTGATCAAAAAAAGAAGTATTGCTTTCATTATTTCTGATTTTATGGATGTGAATTTTGTTGATGCTTTAAAAATTGCAAGCAAAAAACATGATATGATAGCGTTGCGTATCCTGGATAAAAGAGAGCAGGAATTACCAAATGTCGGGCTGATCAAACTTATGGATGCCGAAACCGGAGAAATAAAATGGGTAGACACATCCGACAAGAATACAAGAATCCTTTTTGCAGCAAATGCTAAAAGAAATGATGCGAATTTGAAAGAGATATTTAATAAAAGTGGCGTTGATTCAGCGAACATCAATACAGTAGAATCATATATCCCACCTTTGACGAATTTATTTAAAAGAAGATAAAGGAATGCAATTTACAAATCGGAATTAGCATAAAAATGAACTTAATAAAAACATATCATAAAATCTTAAAAACAGCAATGCTGTTTGTTGCATTGTTATGTTTTAATTCAACTTCAATTGCACAAAAAATAAAAGCCACAGCAAAACTTGATAGCAGTATAATTCAAATCGGACAACAGGTAAAATTAGAATTGAGTATTCAATACCGTGTTGACAATGGAAAGCAAATAAAGATCAGTTGGCCTGAAATCACTGACACAATCAGAAAAGAGATTGAAGTCGTTAGTCAGAGTAAAACAGATACTACTATTGATAAAAATGACCCGTACTTATTTACACAGACAAAAACAATAAACATTACATCGTTCGATTCAGGATATTGGGCCATACCACCTTTTAAATTTATCGGTACTGACACAAATGGGATCTTTACCGAACCGCTATTATTACAAGTAAATACAATTGCAGTTGACACAACGAAAGCGATCAAAGATATAAAGGTTCCGTATGAAGTCGCCTATACCTGGATCGATTGGTTGAAAGATAACATGATCGTAGTTTGGGTCAGTCTTGGTGCGTTGGCAGCACTAATAATACTTTTTTTAATTTTCAGGTATACCAGAAAAGTTAAACCTCCGATGGTAATTGTTGAAATTCCTAAAATTCCGGCACACATAATTGCTTTTGAGAAATTAGAAAAACTTAAGAATGAAAAATTATGGCAAGAAGGTAAATTAAAACTTTATCATAGCCAACTTACTGATATCATTCGCGAATACATCGAGAATCGTTTTAAGATACAGGCTCAGGAACTAACAACTGATGAAATCTTATTTGGCTTCAGAAACATTGCCATTGATGACGAAAGCAAAACGAAACTAAAACAAGTATTGATCCTAGCCGATCTTGTAAAGTTTGCAAAAGAACAACCCTTGCCGAATGAAAATGAAACGAGCCTTACTAATTGTTACGATTTTGTAAATGGAACAAAAAGGGAAGAAAGTAAAGAAGGAGAAAAGAAAGTAGCCAATTAAAAAACATTTTGTAAACAATATTTATTTTAGAAAAAATTATAATGTTTGAATTTTTTAACGATATCACTTTTGCAAACAAAGAATTACGATGGTTATTCCTTGTAATTCCTGTGGTTATTATTTGGTATATCTTCAAAAACAAAACAATGAATGCAGAAGTCAAAATTTCTTCATTTTCTGGATTTGAAAAATTAAAACCAACATTCAAACAATACTTCAGACATATTTTAATAATAATAAGAATCGCAGTTTTAGCTCTATTGATACTTGTATTGATGCGTCCGCAATCTCGTTCAAGTTTTAAGAATGTAAAAACAGAAGGCATTGATATTGTAATGGCTTTGGATATATCCTCGAGTATGTTAGCTAAGGATTTTAAGCCAAACAGATTGGAAGCGGCGGAAGAATTGGCTACAAATTTTATTGATAGTCGTCCAAATGACAGGATAGGATTGGTGATATTCAGTGGAGAAAGCTTCACGCAATGCCCGCTCACTTCAGACCATGCGGTCATTAAAAATTTATTTTCCGGGATAAAATTAGGAATGCTTGCCGATGGTACAGCAATTGGAAATGGATTAGCCACATCCGTTTCAAGAGTAAAAGACAGTAAAGCAAAAAGCAAAGTTGTGATCCTTCTTACTGATGGGGTAAACAATCAGGGATCAGTTGCGCCGATAACAGCAGCAGAAATTGCCAAAGCATATGGGGTAAGAGTATACACCATCGGATTAGGTACCACCGGGAAAGCACTTTCTTTTGCAGGAATATATCCTGATGGAAGTTATGCATACGAATATGCTGATGTTGTAATTGACGAAAAAACAATGACTGATATTGCAAACATGACAGGTGGAAAATATTTCAGAGCTACTGATAATGAAAAACTAAAAGAGATATATAAGGAAATTGATAGATTGGAAAAAACAATTTTTGAGGAGAAAAATTTCACAAACAAATCGGAGCATTATTTACCATTTGCTATTGCAGCAGGACTATTATTGTTGCTCGAATTTATATTAAAAAATACAATCTTTAAAAGTATACCATAACGTGTTTCAATTAGAAAATACATATTTCATATACGCATTTGGCCTAATTCCAATATTTATTTTGGTTATTTGGCTGGTAAGCAAATGGCGAAAAAAATCGCTTCATGCTTTTGGTGATATCACCATAATCCAACATCTATTTCCAGATCTATCAAAGCCTAAGCGGATCTTCAAATCGTCTTTATATATACTTGCTTTTACATTTTTAATTATCGGATTGATAAATCCTCAGGTAGGCACCAAATTAGAAGAAGTAAAACGCAAGGGAGCAGATCTGATGATCTGCCTGGATGTATCGAACAGTATGAAAGCCGAAGATCTTCAACCCAACCGGTTGGAAAAATCAAAACAGGCGCTTTCGAAATTAATTGATAAACTGGAAGGCGACAGGATTGGAATAATTGTATTTGGCGGAGAGGCATACGTTCAGCTTCCTATCACGACAGATTATTCTGCTGCAAAATTATTCCTAGAAAGTATAAGTACGGATTTGATCCCAACTCAGGGCACAGACATTGGAAAAGCTATCCATATGGCCATGACATCCTTTGGAAAAGATGAAGGAAAGAACAAAGCCATTGTGATCATTACTGATGGTGAAGATCATGAAGAAGATGCAACAAATGCCGCAGAAGAAGCAGTTGAAAAAGGAATAACCATTCATACGATAGGAATGGGATCCGCTGAAGGTGCACCAATTCCGTTATACAAAGGAACTGTTCGTGAGGGTTTTAGAAAAGATAAAGAAGGTAACACAATTGTGACAAAATTAAATGAACCGATGTTACAGGAAATAGCTAGAGCAGGAAATGGTATTTATGTGCGTGCATCAAATTCTGATACCGGATTGAATAATATCATGGACGCCCTTGAAAAGTTAGAAAAAAAACAATTTGACAGTAAAATGTACAGCGATTATGAAGACCGCTTTCAATGGTTCATTGCCATTGCATTCCTTTTGTTATTAATTGAAACACTCTTAACTGAGCGTAAAAGCAAGCTATACCAACGATTGAATTTATTTGGAAATGAAAAAAAATAGATCAATTTTATTTTTGAATACCAATAGATCAAAAACCATTTTGTTTTTGTTAACTATGATTTTGCCTTCTCTGTTCTATGCACAATCAGAAAAAAAGCATATCAAAGATGGCAACGAACTGTATAAAAAATCAGATTATAATAATGCCGAAAAAGAATACAGCAAGGCATTGAACAAAAATAAAGATTCTTATAAAGGTTCTTTTAATTTAGGCGATGCTTATTACAAACAAGGAAAATATGAAGAGGCTGCCAGTCAGTTTCAGTTATTGACACATAGTGCAACATCAAAAGATACACTGGCAAAAGCATTTCATAATTTAGGCAATTCATTACTAAAGTCAAAAAAATATCAGGAAAGTGTTGATGCATATAAAAATGCTTTGAAAAACAATCCTGATGATAAAGACACACAATACAATCTGGCTTACGCTCAACAATTTTTAAAACAACAACAGCAACAACAAAAGAACAAAGACAAAAAAGACGATAAGAAGGACGACAAAAAGGATAAGAAAGACGAGAAGAAGGAAAAAAAGGACAAAGAAGATCAAAACAAGAAGGACAAAGAGAAACAGGATAAAGACAAACAGGACAAAGAAAAAGAGGAACAGCAAAAAAATCAAATGTCGAAAGAAGATGCAAAACGTTTATTAGAAGCCTTGCAGAACGATGAAAAAAATCTTCAGGAAAAGATGAAAAAAGGGAAAGTTCAAGGTTCAAAAGTTAAGATTGAAAAAGACTGGTAGATTTAAATGAAAAATTGGACATTATTTTAATGTTTCTTAATGAAAAAAACAATTCACATATTATTTTATCTTTTATTTCTGACAAATTTCTTGTTGGCGCAGAAGCTAACAACCACAGTTAGTTCAAACAAAGTCGCTGTGGGCGAGCCATTTCAAATTCAATTTTCATTAAATGGAACAGGGTCTAATTTTAAATTACCACCATTATCGGATTTTGAAATTTCTGAAGGGCCTTTTCAATCGTCGAGTACTTCTATTACCAATGGTGCGGTAACTCAATCCTCATCTCTTACGTATGTTTTGATCGCAAAAAAAGAAGGCAAACTTTCTATAGGATCAGCAACAGCAATTTCAGCAGGGAAAACAATTCAATCTAACCCGGTAATAATTGAAGTTTCGAAAGGAAAAGCCAGCAACGGAAATCAGGGCAATAGTTCAGTGGGACAAAATACAACGAAACCTACAAGTCAGGAAGCCGGTAATAATATTTTCGTCAGAACAGTTGTAAATAAATCAAAGGTATACTTAGGTGAAGTGATCGATGTTACTTTCAAGGTATACACCAGAGTAGAAATGCAAATGCGTAACTTCTCGAAATTACCAAGCTATGCAGGATTTTTTGTTCAAGATATAAAAGATAAAAAAGAAACAAGTCAGAAACATGAAACGATCGATGGAGTGACTTACATTGTCGGTGAAATTTACAAAACCTATCTGATACCGCAGCACACCGGGAAACTCGTGATCGACCCTTTTGAAATTGAATGTATTGTCCGACAAAGATCAAACCGGAAACCACGTAACATCCAGGAACAATTTTTCGGAGTACCGGATGAAGAAATATTGTATCCATTAAAAAGTTTGCCAATTACTATTGATGTGCAAGCTTTACCCGAAGAAGGAAAACCAGATGGATTTTCAGGAGCAGTTGGAAACTATACCTATAAGGCTGTAGTATCAAAAGATAAAGTAAAAGCAAATGAAGCTGTAAACTTTACGCTATCACTTTCAGGAAAAGGAAATATTAAATTAATTGAACCCATTAAGGTAAGCTTTCCTGAAGATTTCGAAACGTACGATGCGAAGACAAATGAAAATATCAGTGTAAATGAAA
Organism: Bacteroidota bacterium; assembly: GCA_947476185.1. GTDB lineage: Bacteria > Bacteroidota > Bacteroidia > 2-12-FULL-35-15 > 2-12-FULL-35-15 > 2-12-FULL-35-15. Next base: position 3,304 of record CANJPX010000027.1, on the reverse strand, counting down.
ATGGCATAAGTGGAACAAAAACCTTTGATTACTTAATAATTCCAAGGCATGAAGGTGAATATACTATAGCCCCCATAAATTTCAGTTATTTTGATCCTGTAAAGAAGGAATACATCACTCTTCCATCACCGGATTTTAAGTTGCACGTTCAAAAGGGAGAAGGAAATGCCGCAACAGTCGTTGGAGGGTCAACTGCAAAAGAGGATCTGAAAGTTTTAGGAAATGATATACGATACATAAAAATTTCTACAAAACTGAAAGAAAAAGACGAGTATTTTTTTGGCTCAATCCTTTTTTATTCACTTTTATTCTGCCCTTTATTTGCTTTTCTATTATTAATAGCAATTCGGAGAAAGAGCATTGAACAAAACAAGGACATCGTTGCAGTAAAAAGCCGGAAGGCAACAAAAATGGCTAGAAAGAAGCTATCTATTGCTGAGCAACATTTAAGATCCAACAACAAAGAATTATTTTATATTGAAATTTTCAAAGCCTTATATGGTTATTTAAGTGATAAATTAAATATTCCGGTAGCAAATCTTAATAAAGAACATATATCAGAAAAACTGACAAATAGAAATGTAACGGAGGCTACTATCAAGCAACTCTTTTCCACTTTGGACAATTGTGAATTTGCGCATTATGCTCCGGGATCTGTTTCCGGTGATCTAAAAAACATTTTCAGCAATACGGTTGAACTAATCACAAAAATTGAAGATGAAATTGCTTAAACATAAAATATTATTTCTAATTATTATTTCCTGTTTCAGATTCATGACATCTGCGGCAAATGATAATAAAATTGCATTCGACAGTGCAAATGCCTGCTATGCCAAAGGCGATTATGAAAAAGCCATCAAACAATATGAAAGTATCCTGAATAATAACTTTTCATCAGCCGAGTTGTACTATAATTTAGGCAATGCCTATTATAAAACAAATAATATTGGCTTTGCAATTTTAAATTATGAAAGAGCAAAAAAATTAAATCCTCTGGAGGATGACCTTCTGACAAATCTAAAATTAGCAAATCAAAAAACGGAAGATAAGATCGAAGCGGCACCGAAATTATTTTTAACTGAATGGAAAAGCGGAATCATTGATATTTTCAGTGAAAAAGGTTGGTCCTCATTGTGTATTATTTGTTTCACTGTTTCTTTACTTCTTATCAGTGTATATTTTCTGACATTTAACAATAGATCTAAAAAACTGGGATTCTTTGGTGGATGCATCTTTTTTATAATCACCATCATTCTGTTTTTTATTGCACAACAAAAAAATGAACAAACTATTAACTCCGTTGAGGCAATTATCACTGCTCCTACTGCAACAGTAACAGGCTCTCCAAATGAAAAGGGGACAAAATTATTTATTTTGCATGAAGGCACCAAAGCAGTGATAACACAAGATCAGGGTATCTGGACAGAAATAAAAATTGCCAATGGAAATGTTGGCTGGATAAAGGCTTGTTTTTTGAAAAAAATATAATTTCCACCCCTTTGAATTCCGCTTAACGACAGCTAAAGCTCGTTCATCGATAAATTTATGTGTTTTTTTTATTTTTTTTTCGAATCAATTCTGGTGCAACCTTTTTGAGTAAATTTACATCTACTAAGTAGTTAATAAATTTCAAGGATAATCTCTCTCCTCCCTGAATAATTTTTCAGTAAATGATTATCATGAAAAAAAAATCAATTTTTGCCTTAATTTTTCTTTTAAAAATAGGCGTATGTTATTCTCAAATTGTTGATGCTTCTCCCGAAACACAAACAATATGTTCAGGCGGGAGCGCCAACTTAACAGCTATAGTGACGCCTGGTGGCCCGGGTAGTTTGCCTACTACCAGTTATGCAATAAGCACAGTTGCTTATAGTCCTGATTCTTATACAGCAGGAACTGCTGTAACCCTTTCGGATGATTCTCAATCAGGGTTGCTGCCTATTGGATTTACGTTCTGTTTTTACGGTAATTCTTATACTCAATTTATTATCGGTTCGAATAATTGGTTAGGATTTCAAGCGGGTGAAACATCTACTTGGGTGACTACAACTATTCCAAACGCAACAGGAAATGCTCCAAGAAATACAATCATGGGTGCATGGCAAGATATTAATCCAGGAGTTGGTGGAACTATAAAATATGCATTATACGGTGTTGCACCCAACAGACGACTTTCAGTTTCATGGCGCAATGTTCCTATGTTTTCTTGTGGATCATTATATTCTAGCCAGATTACAATATTTGAATCTACGAATATTATAGAAACGCGAATAGCAAATAAACCTTTATGTACTTCTTGGAATAGCGGAAATGCTGTTCATGGCTTACACAATGCTACAGGAACAGCAGCTGCAATAGTTCCTGGAAGAAACAATACACAATGGGTCACAACCAATGAAACAAAACGTTTTACTCCAAATGGAATAGCTACATATACTATCAATTGGTATGTTTTGCCTTCTAATACATTCGTAGGAACAGGTTCTCCAATAACAGTAACACCCCCTGCAGGTCAACCTAGCACTTTCTATTATGCTTCCATAACAGGAACCTCAGGATGTGGTGCCGCTCTTTCCAGCACGGATACAGTGGTTGTTCTGCAAACCATTGTTCCTGCATTAACAGCAAGCAATAACGGACCCATTTGTTCTGGGAACAATTTATCTTTAAGTTGCCTGCCTAGTACAGTTGGTGCAACCTATAGCTGGACAGGCCCTGGAGGATTTGTCTCTTCACTTCAAAATCCGGCCATACCATTAGCTACAGTTGCGAATTCAGGAATATACACAGTTACAATAACCTTGGCGGGATGTGTTGGAACTCCTGTATTAACAACCGTTACAATAAACCCTACTCCTGCTACACCAATAGCAACAGGAAGTACACCAATTTGTGAAGGAACAACATTAAATTTGTCAACTACATCCATCGAACCAACATACAGTTGGACCGGTCCAAATGCATTTACATCATCACTTCAAAACCCTTCAATTCCTTCTGCAACATCGGCTGCAACTGGTACATATTCTGTGACTGTTACTTCTGCAGCAGGATGTTTAAGTTTGCCGGGGACTATAAATATTATTGTTAATCCGACTCCTGCTACACCAATAGTAAATGGAACTACACCAGTTTGTTCGGGAACAACGTTAAATTTATCAACGACATCCATCGAACCGACATACAGCTGGACCGGTCCAAATACGTTTACATCTACGATTCAAAACCCTTCAATTCCTTCTGTGACAATAGCTGCAACTGGTACATATTCTGTGACCGTATCTTCTGCAGCAGGATGTTTAAG
>CANJPX010000026.1 GCA_947476185.1 Bacteroidota bacterium | reverse complement strand
CTGCAAAGGAAGGTCTAATACACGTGCAACATCCTTAATGCTCATCTTAGCAGCCATTGTACCGTAAGTAACAATTTGTGCTACTTGATTTTTTCCATATTTTTCAACCACATAATCAATAACTTTCTGACGACCTTCATCATCAAAATCAGTATCAATATCGGGCATTGACTTACGATCAGGATTTAGGAAACGCTCGAACAGCAAATTGTATTTGATCGGATCGATATTCGTAATTCCAATGCAATATGCAACAGCCGATCCTGCAGCAGAACCACGCCCAGGGCCAATAAACACACCAATATCACGACCAGCTTTTATAAAATCTGCTACGATCAAAAAATAACCTGCAAACCCCATGATACGGATGGTATTTAATTCGAAAGTCAATCGTTCTTCTACTTCAGGTGTGATATCGTGGTATCGTGCCTTCGCCCCTGTATAAGTAAGATGATGCAAATAATCATCCTGTGTTAAAAAAGTTGTCGGAATCTGAAAATTCGGCAACATGATGTCCTGCTTAAGTTTCAAAGGGGTGATCTTGCTAACGATCTCACCAGTATTATCAATTGCTTCGGGGATATCGCTAAACAATTGTGTCATTTCAGAAGTTGTCTTGAAATAAAACTGATCGTTAAAAAAAGCAAATCGTTTTCCCTTGAAAGAATTGGAATCATCATCTCCAAAATCTTTCACTGTTGGAGTGCTTTGTTTTTCACCGGTATTGATACACAACAAAATATCGTGTGCATTTGAATCCTGTTGATCCACATAATGTGAATCGTTAGAAGCGATAATTTTTACATTGTATTTTTTTGCCCATTTTACAAGAACTTCATTCACCTTATTTTGCTCCGCCATACCGTGACGCTGCAATTCAATGTAATAATCTTCACCAAAAATATCGAGCCACCATTTAAATTCTTTCTCCGCTTCTTCTTCACCATGTTTCATTATCGCTTTTGGAACAGAAGCCCCCAAACAACAGGTAGTAGCAATCAATCCTTGGTGGTACTTCAAAATTAATTCTTTATCGATGCGCGGATATTTACCATACAAACCTTCCATATAACCCAAGGAACAAAGCTTGGTAAGGTTTTTATAACCTTCAGCATTTTTTGCAAGAAAAAGTTGATGAAACCTAACATCCTTATCTTCCTTAGTAAATTGACGTTTATTCCGATTTTCAACAACATAAAATTCGCAACCAACTATGGGTTTTATTTTATTCGGATTTTCAGGGGTATTATGTTTGGCAGCTTCAGCAACAAATTTAAAAACACCGAACATATTACCATGATCCGTAATTGCCAATGCAGGCATATTATCATTTACCGCCTTTTTATAAAGCGATGAAATATCGGCAGCTCCATCTAATAATGAAAATTGAGTATGTACGTGTAAATGGGAGAAGTTCATTTTATGGGTTCACGGGTTTATATGCTCACAAATTTATTGGTTTGCTTTGCGTAATCTTTAGTTTGATAAAGGGATTGTAAATTTACTCAATTTAAGAGTAATTTTCGGTGGATGTTAATAAGATTGGAAAAGTAGCTAGAGGTCCTGTTTTTTTGCACAGAATGTTGAAAAAAATGAAATAAAAAAACCTCTCGGCTTTTGCTGAGAGGTTTTGAAATATTCTTGGTAAATTTATCTTAATAAGGATTAAACACTGTAGTATCTTTTCTTTCCATTGGACGAAAAGATAAAACCGGGATATCAGACTCATTAATGATACGTTGAGCAACAGTTCCAATAAAAAATTCTTTCATACTTAATTCAGCTTTTGTCATGATAAGGATTAAGTCTGCTTCCACTTCGTGACCATAATCCATGATCATTTGAGGGATATCAGAACCACGAAGGGTTTTGATGGTACAACGAACATCCTGATCTTTAATATATTTCCAAACTTGGTTTGAGTAAGATATCAATTTGTTTTCAGCTTCTTCATCTGTCTGAGTTAAGATGGAGATCACGCGAATGTCGGCACTGAATACTCTTGCCAATTCAATAGCTTTATTCACTTTTTCGCGGGTTTCTTTTGTCAGGTCTAAAGGCAATAAAATAGTTTTACAACCATCGCGGTGTACTTTACCTCTAATAGTAATTACAGGATGTTTTGATTCCCGGACCATTTTAAATGCATTTTTTCCGATAATCTTCCCCAATGTAATTTTGGATGATAAACCTATCATTACAAATAAGGGATTTAGAACATCTGCAACTTTATTGATCTCTTCATACACATTTCCTTTGCGTACCATAGTTTCAACAGGCTGACCAGATTTCGCTGAAGCATCTTTTGCTAATTCTTCTAATTTCTTTTGAACTAAAGGATGATTTCCTTCATCTACGCTCAATAAGATGATCTTTGAATTAGTTAATCTCGCAAGATTATATGATTGGCTTAAAGCAATAATTGTTTGTTCAGTAGAATCAATGGGTACTAAAATGGAATTTGTTATAGACATAGTTTAGCTTTATTTTAAAATTTAGTCAACAAAATTACAAAATAATTTCGGAGAACGAAATTTTAACTTTTAAAATATGGTTTTCATCTGCATTTTTCGATAATCAATAGAAGGAGAAAATGACCCATTTACTTCAAAAATGAGAATCTTTAAACACTTAATAAAAAGTGTTAATTTAGGAGCTAAAGAGCTCTATTGGCAAAGCATTTTCTACATGTTTCTTATTTTTCTTATCTGGGAATTAAAGTACTAACCAATCAATTAAAATGAGTATTTCGATATTTCTGAGCCTTCGATAGAAGATTATTTGATATTATTAATGCCAAAAACGAGTTAAATGTTTGGCAATTGAAGAAAATTACGTACTTTCGCTGTCCCAAAATAAAAAAGGGAACAATTAATAATCATTTAAACAAAAAACAATGCCAGCAAAAATTAGATTACAAAGACATGGTAAAAAAGCTTCGGCTTATTTCCACATTGTAATTGCGGATGGTCGTGCACCTCGAGACGGAAAGTTTATTGAGAAAATTGGTACGTACAACCCAACTACAAATCCTGCAACCATTAGCCTTGACAATGCAAAAGCATTATCATGGTTAAACAAAGGTGCACAACCAACAGATACTTGTCGCGCTATCCTTTCTTACAAAGGGGTAATGTACATGAATCACTTACAAGGTGGTGTTACTAAAGGAGCCCTAACACAAGAGCAAGCAGATGCAAAATATGCGAAATGGATCTCTGAAAAAGAAACCAAAGTAACCGGTAAAGTAGATAAATTAGCGAGTGCTTCGAAAGATGCATACAAGAACAGAATGGCTGCAGAAGCTATTGCTAAAGAGGCAAAAGCAGCTAAGATCACTGCTAAAAACACTCCTCCTGCTGTTGAGGAAGCTGCTCCTGTTGCTGAAGTTACTCCAACTCCGGAAGCTGAAGCTCCACAAGCAGAAGCTTAATCATCTTACATCATTGATAAAAAGGCATTCTTCAACGAAGAATGCCTTTTTTGTTAAAACTATTATACGATGGAGCATTTAAAATATCCTCAGGGAAAATTTGAATACGGCAAAAATTATTCTTCTGCCGATAATCAAAAACACATCGCTATCATTGAGCAATTCCCAAATGAATTAAACGCTTTGGTTGCATCGATCAGCGCTGAACATTTAGAAAAGAGTTATCGCCAAAATGGTTGGAATGCCAAGCAAATTGTCAATCACCTTGCAGATAGCCATATGAATGCCCTAATTCGTTTGAAGTTAACTTTAACTGAAAATGCACCAGTAATAAAGCCCTACAATCAGGATCTTTGGGCGAGTTTAGAAGATGGAAAAAATACTCCTATTCAAACTTCGTTAAATTTGATTGAAGGTATTCATCAACGTATGGCGATCCTATTAAAAACACTGACTGATTCTGATCTTCAAAGAAAATATATTCATCCCGAATACAATAAAGAATTTAAATTAGAAGAAATGCTAGCTCTATATGCTTGGCACGGTCGACAACACTACGAGCATTTGAAAATTATAAAGAGTTTATAAGAACATATTATGACAAAAAACGAATGCTTTAGTTTAGGATATATTGCCAGAAGAGTTGGTAATCATGGTGAATTAGCATTTATCCTTGATGTTGATGACGGCAGCAGATATAAAAAACTTGAATCGGTTTTTATTGACCTGAACAATTCACTTGTCCCTTTTTTCATAAAAAAAATTCAAATTAAAGGCACAACGGCAACCGTTACTTTAGAAGGAATAGATTCTATTGACCGCGCTGAAGAATTAATCAAAAAATCACTTTACCTTCCATTAACTGCATTACCTCCGTTAAAAGGAAAAAAATTCTACATTCACGAACTTGCAGGCTTTACTGCAATCGATAAAACATTTGGTGAGATCGGAAAGATAACAGAAGTGCTTGATTTTCCACATCAGACAATTCTTCAAATAAAACACGGTGAGAATGATATTCTGATCCCTGCAAAAGAAGAATTTATTATTTCTATCAACAGAGACTCTAAGACCATTGAACTAAATGCACCGGAAGGACTCATCGATATCTATATTTCGAAAAAAGAAGTGGATGAAACCGAAAAGGAAACTGACGAAGAATAGTATTAACATAAATTTAAACAGGCTGTTATTGTTATAACGAAAATTAGTTTAACTTTATAGTACAATAGATAGAGTAAGCAATTTAATTCAAACTGTTTTCTACTCCTTTATGTCGAATCAAATATTCGCTTTTAAACAGTTCCAAGTTGTACAAGACAAGTGTGCTATGAAAGTAGGCACTGATGCAGTTCTATTAGGCTCCTGGGTAAATGCATCCAATGCAAAAACAATTTTAGATATTGGCACAGGTACAGGCATAATAGCTATGATGCTTGCTCAAAAATCAGCTGCTCGTATTGATGCGATAGATATAGATAATGGCGCATTCATTCAAGCAACTGAAAATGTGAACAATTGTAAATGGAAAGAAAATATAGAGATACACCATATTTCACTTCAGCAATTTGCAAAAGCGTGTGATCACAAATATGATCTAATCGTAAGCAATCCTCCTTATTTTATTGATTCATCAAAGGCTTCGGAAGAGTCCCGCACCAATGCGCGCCATACCGACCAATTGCCATTCAAAGATCTCTTAGATGGTGTATTAAAATTACTGAACCCGAATGGGAAATTTTATGTAATCCTTCCAACGAAAGAAAGTGAACTCTTCCGAGAGGAAGCCGAAAAAAATAAATTATTTCTTACAAAACTCACACGTATCATCACACGTACCGATAAACCTGAAAAGCGGCTGATGATGCGCTTTGAATTTATTCAACGTACTTTTTCGGAAAGCACCATTATCATCGAAAAAGATGAAAGACATTCCTATACTGATGAATATAAGGAATTGACTAAAGATTATTATTTGGCTTTTTAAAACTCGTTCTCTTCAAACTTCACTCCAAGGCTTTCCAACTCTGCTAATACCGGCTCATAGATTTCTTTTGTAGTTGGAATAAGCACACCTCTTGCTTTTATTCTCCCCTGCAGAATTAATTTTGCAGAAATAGCCAGAGGCAGGCCTACTGTTTTTGCCATTGCCGTATAGGTCTGATCTTCTCCTTTAACAACAAGCGAAGAAATGATCTTCTTATTTTTCCCGTTCAAGGTATATTGAAACTGATGCTGCATAACGATCATGTCTTTATCATTTTCTTTCAGCAACCATTTTTCTTCTAAGAGATCCTGTAATATTTGTGCCGGTGTGGCATCTTTCAAGCGTATCATTCTATCCTCAAATATTCCCAACCACTCAATTTTACTGAGCACTTCAGCATCCATTTCTTCCCCCATAAAAGCAATTAACTTATCTTTGGTAGATGCTTTTCCTTTCGGAAGAAACGCTTCTAATAATTGTTTATAGGTTAATGTTTCTGAAGCTTCCATTTTGAAAGTATCATCTGTCAAACCTAATTTGACAAATACATTCCATGCCTTGCAATAGCCCGGCATACGAAGCGTTCCACGAAGCATGGTTGGAATTTTTTCGATGTCATAAAATTTCCGATACGACAATGAATCACGGTTTGCATAAGCGTCAAATTTTCCAAACCCCTCAATTTCTATTGTTTCAGTTTGTGTAAACAAACTATTATATGGAATATATTTATATTCACCATCTTCAATAAACTGTGCAGTTCCTTGTCCGGCAAGAACTACATTTCGTGGGTTCCAGGAAAATTTATATCCCCAAGGGTTGTCATTGCATTCAGGAGCAACCAATCCACCGCAATACGATTTGAAAGAGGTTAACACTCCACCTTGTCCATGAATATGATCGATCACTTTCATTGCTGATGCATGGTCTATCCCCGGATCCAAACCTATTTCATTCATTAAAATAATTCCGGCTGACTTTGCTTCCCCATCCAGTTCTTTCATTTCCTTTGAAACATAGGATGCCGTCGCTAAATTCTTTTTTAACCGCACACAATCCTTCGCAACATTCAAATGCATAAATGCCGGAAGCATTGAAATAACAATATCTGCACGTTTAATTTCTTCTTCCCGCTGTAAATCATTATTGATATCAAATTGGATAGCTCTCGCATTAATATGTCCTGCTGTTTTTTGTTTTACCAGCTCCAGCGATACATCTCCAACGGTTACATTCCAGTTTTCTTTTACCGAATGTGTCAATAAATAATTAATAAGAGAGGAAGCGGAGCGACCTGCTCCAATGACTAAAATATTTTTCATAAGAAACGAATTTGGTGCGAAGATACTAAGCTAGGGCAAAATAGCCACTGATCAAACGATTATATTTTATTAATTTTATGTATAGTATTCAGTCGTAAACAAAAAGACTAATTTTGAAAAATAATGCGTGATCTCAGAATTTAATAACAGGGAAGCATCGGCTTCTATTTTTTTCAAGGCATTTTTTTATACCTTTGCCTCATGCAAAAACGTTTTTTAGTATTCAGTGGATTTTCAGGTGCCATTGCTGTTGCTTTAGGAGCAATGGCCGCACACTTTTTAAAATCAAAAATAGAAACAGGTTTAATCACCGAAGCAAACCTTCAGGCATTTGAAACGGCTGCCAGATACCAAATTTACCACAGTATAGCGCTATTAATACTGGCTTTATATATTGAAAAATTTAATGCCAAACTAATTTCAAAAGCCGCCTATTGTTTCATGGCCGGGATCGTACTTTTTTCAGGTTCCTTATATTTATTAACTACTGCAAAGCTTTTCGGATTTTCAGATGTACGTTGGCTTGGACCAATAACACCGATCGGGGGACTTTTCTTTATCACGGGCTGGATTTTATTGGCCTTTGCAGGGATGAAGAAAAATAAATAATTCAATAAAATATCAATAGTTTAAATTGACTCTCTTATGAGTAATTACTCTGAGTACCAAGGAATAATGCGTAAAATAGCAGATATTCAATATGCTTCTGCTGTTTTAAATTGGGATCAGGAAACATATATGCCTCCTAAAGGTGCCACATTTCGGGCACAGCAATTAGCAACTTTGGCCGGAATCGGTCATGAACTAGCTACTTCAAAAGAGCTTGGCGATCTGTTAAATGCTTTATCAGCCGATATTGCTCTTACTGAAAAAGAAAAACGGAACATCAAACAATCCCTTAAAAACTATAACGACAATAAAAAATACTCAACAGAATTTGTTAAGGAATTAAGCAAAACAATTTCCGAAACCTTTCAGGCATGGCAAAAAGCAAAGGCTGAGAATAATTTTGAATTATATGCACCATTCCTGGAAAAACTCCTGAAGTTAAAACGTGAAGAATGCAAACTATTAGGAACTTTTTCTCATCCATATGATGCACTTCTGAATCAATATGAACCAGGGGCAAAAACAGCTGATCTGGAAATATTATTTTCTGATGTCAGGAACCAATTAGTAACTTTTGTAAAACAGATCGCTGCAAAGACGCAGAACAAGGACCATTTTATGTTCCTGGATTACGATAAACAAAAGCAATGGCAATTTGGATTGGATCTTTTGAAACAAATGGGATATGATTTCGATGCCGGGCGCCAGGACGCATCCTCACATCCGTTCACAACTAATTTTAGTGCTCAGGATGTCCGTGTTACCACGCGTATCAATGAAAATGATCTGAACGAAATGATCTGGAGTTGCATCCATGAAGGCGGACATGCCCTATATGAACAAGGACTACCTCCTGAAGAATACGGTTTACCTTCCGGAGAATATATCTCATTAGGAATTCATGAATCGCAATCACGACTTTGGGAAAACAATGTGGGTAGAAGTTTATCTTATTGGAAAGCCAACTTCAAAATGCTTCAACAAACGTTTTCTGAGAATCTAGGATCAATAACATTCGAAGATTTTTACAAAGCAATGAACATTGTAAAACCATCATTGATAAGGACTTCCGCTGATGAACTTACCTACCATTTCCATGTTTTAATACGATTTGAAATTGAAAAGGCATTAATAGAAGGCACGATAGAAGTGAAAGACCTTCCATCTTATTGGAACAAAAAATATAAAGAATATCTTGGAATAGACGTTCCAAATGATACAAAAGGTGTATTGCAGGACATACATTGGAGCCATGGCAGTTTCGGCTATTTCCCGACATATTCCCTTGGCAGCTTTTATGCTGCACAATTTTTCGCACAAGCAAAAAAGGAAATAAGCGGATTGGAAATTGAAATTGAAAAAGGCAATATGAAACCTTTATTAGATTGGTTAAGAGAAAAAGTTCACCGCTTCGGAAAATATTATTCAGCAGAAGAATTGTGCATTGAAATTACCGGAGAAAAATTAAATTTCAAGTACTTTATGGACTACGCAACCACGAAATACAAAAAATTGTATAATATGGATTCAAATTGATCAGTTCGGTTCATTAAAAGATCAATTATTTATCAACAACCCTATTCATTTTTGGCAATCAAATAAGCTACCCAACTTGCTGATTTAAAATACATTATACTTCTGTTTTACTCCCAAATTTTATTGTGAAAAAAAATAGCATGTCTGCATTATATCAGATTATGCTAGTCTAAATTTTGTTACTTTTGTACAATCATTTTAAATTAAAAAACAAAACAAATCATGGAGATGAACGAATTTGGAATTAAAGGAAAGAATTCTAGTATAGCTGGTTTAGGTCTTGGAAATGTATCTGCTGCATATTGGAATTTAAATGCTTCTGAACTGGTTGAAGAAACATTATTAAGAGGTGAAGGTGTTTTAACAGATACCGGAGCACTGGCTGTAGATACAGGAGAATTTACGGGACGTTCACCAAAAGATAAATTTGTAGTTGAAGATGCAAAAACCAAAGATTCGATCTGGTGGGGCGATGTTAACTTCAAGTTTGACTCAACAAAATTTGATGCACTTTATAATCGTGTTTGTGCCTATTTATCAGGTAAAGAAGTTTATGTTCGTGATTCATACGCTTGCGCTGATCCAAAATACAGATTAAACATTCGTGTGATCACTGAGTATCCTTGGTCTAATTTATTTGCGAACAATTTATTCTTGCGCCCAACACATGACGAGATCATGCGATTTGAAGCGGAATGGACAATTATTTGTGCTCCCGGCTTCAGAGCTACTCCCGAAATTGATGGCACCCGCCAACATAATTTCACTATCCTTAACATGACCAAAAAAATTATTTTGATCGGTGGTTCAGGCTATACCGGAGAAATAAAAAAAGGAATCTTCTCTTTATTAAATTATATTTTACCACACGAAAAAGGCGTATTATCAATGCATTGCTCTGCAAATATCGGTAAAGACGGCGATACAGCGATCTTCTTCGGATTATCCGGAACAGGAAAAACAACATTATCTGCTGATCCAAATCGTGGATTAATAGGTGATGATGAGCATGGATGGAGCGAAAATGGGGTATTTAATATTGAAGGAGGTTGCTATGCAAAATGTGTTGACCTTACCAAAGAAAAAGAACCTCAGATTTTCGGAGCTGTAAAATTCGGAGCTCTTTTAGAGAACATTGAATTTTTTGAAAATACCTCTACCGTTGATTTCGGTAATATTTCAAAAACAGAAAACACACGTGTTGGTTACCCTGTTCACTTCATTGATAATGCTGTTGAGCCATCTGTTGGAAATATCCCAAAGAATATTTTCTTCCTTACATGTGATGCTTACGGAGTATTACCTCCAATTTCAAAACTAACAACCGGACAAGCAATGTATCACTTCATTTCAGGATATACCGCTAAAGTTGCGGGAACTGAAATGGGAATTACAGAACCAACATTAACATTCTCTGCTTGTTTTGGAAAAGTATTCTTGCCTTTACACCCAACAAAATATGCGGAGTTATTAGGAAAAAAATTAAAAGAGAACAAAGTGAATGTTTGGTTAGTGAACACAGGTTGGTCAGGTGGTTCTTTCGGTGTTGGAAACAGAATGAAATTATCCTATACCCGTTCAATGATCACTGCTGCTTTAACAGGCAAACTTGATACGATTAAATTTGAAACACTTCCTGTGTTCGGATTACAAATCCCGACTGAATGTCCTGACGTACCGGCAGATATCCTAAATCCACGTAAAACCTGGAAAGATAAAGAAGGATTTGATGCGACCACTAACAAATTAGCTACTTCATTTATTAAAAACTTTGAGCAGTATGCAAGTGCTGCAAACGAAGAAATTTTAGCTGCTGCTCCAAAGGCTGCAGTGAATGCTTAGTTTGATGTTTTATTAAATTATTTTATGAAAGTGCCACGAGTAAATTCGTGGCACTTTTATTTTATGCAATTTTAGATAACAAAAGACAATTTCAATTTTGACTAAAATCAATTCCCTCTTTGAAAAGAGAACAAGGGAGATTGAAGCGAATCATCATAAGGGAGATTTCTTTACATTTGTAACTCAAAAGCCAAAATGCATTTATTCTACACACCCGATATTACAGGCAATACTCATACTCTTAACGAAGAGGAAAGTAAGCACTGTGTTCGTGTATTACGTCTAAACGAGGGTGATAAAATTCAGCTGATAGATGGTATTGGAGGTTTTTATGAAGCTGAAATAACAGATAACAATCCCAAACGCTGCTCCGTAAAGATCATTGAAACTAAAAAAGAATTTGGAAAACGCAATTGGCAACTCCACATCGCTATTGCTCCTACAAAAAACATGGATCGTTTGGAATGGTTTGTAGAAAAAGCAACAGAAATGGGTATTGACGAGATTTCGCTCATCGATTGTAAAAACTCTGAACGGACAATCGTCAAATCCGAACGCATTCAAAAAGTTGCTATTTCCGCTATTAAGCAAAGTCTTAAAGCTTATCTGCCAAAGATCAATGAAGTAGTTGACTATAAAAAGTTAATCGCTACGGCGAAAGATTTTGAAGGACAGAAATTCATTGCACATTGTCAAACTCCCCCTGCAAACTTATCTCATCTCAAGAACTTATACTCTCCTAAAAAAAACGCATTAATTTTGATCGGACCGGAAGGTGATTTTACAACTGAGGAAGTAAAACTTGCATTAGACAATGGTTTTAAAGAAATAAATCTGGGAGAAAGCAGATTAAGAACAGAAACCGCAGCTATTTATGCTTGTTCTGCTGTAAATGTAATGAACGAATAATTTTTTAAGCTGAATGCAAAAATATTTCTGCTGGAAGATGAAAGTATTCTCTTAGACGTTGTGCCATTTTTAAAGTAATTTCTCTTCTCCCTGAAAGTATTGATGATACATGTCCTTTAGTTCCAATAATTGGTTCGAGATCTTTTGCTTTCATCCCTCGTTCAATCATTTTAAGTTTTATCACTTCAATGGGATCTATTTCTGGCAAGTGAATATATTTATCTTCATAATCTTTTACGAGCACAAGCAATACAGCTAATTCATCTGCTTCAGGTGTATTTTCTTCTGCATGAAAAATTGCCATTGTTCTTTTAATGGCTTTTTGATATGCTGCTTCTGTTTTAATTACTTTGAAATTTGTTTTCATTTTACTTTATAGTTTAAAATCTTACCATCAAATTCGATTGTTTCTATATTAATTTTATCGTATTCTTTATGAGTGCCAAACCATATTATATAAGCAGCCAATTGCTTGAAATTTACCGATACGATTAACCTAAAATCATTTCCTTTAATATTAAATATCACCCTGTTTTGACCTACAATACTTGCATTCCCATATGTAGCTTTCAACTGATTAAAGTTTTTGAATTCTTCTTTCAAAAACTCAGTATACCAAGTCAACAAAGGTGTTTTAGCTTGAGGGTATTTGTCTACGTAATACAAAACCGCCCTTTTTACAATTATATTCACAGCACAAATATATAAAATAAGTTTTCAAATTGCAAACTTTAGAAAAAATATTATTTATTTAAAGAAAGAGAAAAGGTATTTCAAATTGTGGAGAGGTATTTCTATATCTAATTAATGGAAGAAAATTTTATTCTTTGATAAACTTCTGTGTCAAACGTTGTTTTCCATCCAAACTATAAGCAGCAATGAAGTATATTCCAGATGATAGTTTTGAAACAGATAATATCGAATCATTCATTTCTACTTTTTGAATTTCTCCTAAAACGTTTAAGACCGTCACCTTGTAATCTTTCATATTTCCTTGATCAATAATAATATTAATAATTGATGAAGTTGGATTAGGGAATAATTTCAAACTGTTTTTTTCAATTTTATTTTCTTCAATATTTGTGCACAGGCTTACATAAATTACATCTTTAGCATAAGATGAGCAACCACTGCCGCCATTATAATCATATGTAATAATATGAGTTCCATCGCCTGCAATTGCTGGATCAAAAGAATTCCCTACTACTCCAGCACCATAAAATATTCCACCTGTTGGGGATTCACCTGATAATGTAAAAGCAGCTGAATTGATACAAACAGTATCTGTTGCAGAAAGATTTAGAGAAACAGTAGGAGTTGTCCCTGTTCCATACCAGGCAATATTTTCTGATAGAATACCGCTGATATTTTCATAAATTCCTCCTGCATATATTCTGCAGTTTTGTTTTGCATATAAAGACATTGTTCTGATGCCTATGCTTGCGCTCCCGACCAAAGAACCTATATCACTCCATGCGGTTCCATCCCATTTTACAACATTATTGTTCGTTACACTCGTTGCTGAAACATTTTGACCGCTTGCATAAAGATTTCCAGACGTATCCGTGTCCATAGCCCATATTTCTCCAGCAGTATACAAGTTGCCAAGGGCCGTCCAGTTCGTTCCATCCCATTTTGCTATTCCATTGACAGGCAATCCACCTGCGCTATCTACACCTCCACCGACATAAACATTATCATATTTATCAATAGTCATTGAACGGAGATAGCCAGAAATCCCTGTTCCTAATGCAGACCAAGAACTCCCATTCCACTTAGCAACTCCGAAACAGGGAAACACACCTCCTGCAGAATAAAATCCTCCTCCTACATATAAATTCTGCTGACTATCAATCTGCAATTCATTCACCCATTCATCCACTCCAGATGCCAATGAGGACCAATTACTTCCATCCCATTTTGCTAAATACTGAGTAACAAATAAACTATCTATGAATAATTCATCACCTCCAACATATACATTATTCATCGTATCTATCGCAATAGAATAAATAGTTCCATAAATTCCACTACTTACTGAATCCCATGTTGCGCCATCCCATTTGGCAATTTTTTTTGCTGCAACTCCTCCTGCAGAATCAAAAGCACCTCCAACATAAAGATTTCCAGTCTTATCAAATTTGAGGGCAAAAACCCATAAGTCTGTTCCAGAACCAAGTGCTGACCAATTAATACCATCCCATTTGGCAATATAATTCGCTTGTACACCTCCAATATATGTGAACCTGCCACCTACATAAATATCACCATTTGGTGCTTCAGCAATAGCTTCTATAACGCCATTTGTTCCGTTACCAAATGCAAGCCATCTCATTCCATTCCAATGAGCAATTCCATTTGTATACAATCCGGCAACTGTATCAAAACCTCCACCTAAAAACAAATCGCTTCCATAAATAGCTATATTACTTCCACCAGAAGATGATGTAATATAATTTGACCAGGCAGTTCCATCCCATTTTAAAATTCTATAGGGACTTGTTCCTTCAACTGCAAATAAATTATCATAATTGTCAAATCCAAGAGCATTAACAGATATAATAGAACTAATTCCTATAGCAGACCAATTTATTCCATCCCATTTTGCGATACCATTTACAGAAATACCACCAGCAATAGTAAAAATACCACCAACATACAATTCATTGTTAGTGTTAATTGAAAGCGCATTAACGGTATTATTTATTCCCGTTCCAACTGACGACCAACTAATTCCATCCCATTTAGAAAGATTACCCGTAAAAGCCCCAGCTGCATATACATTTCCAATTGTATCTGCAAGCACTTTCTTAACTGTGGCGCTAAAACCTGAACCTAGAGAAAACCAGGATGAGCCATTATATTTTGCAACTCTATTTGCCGAAATCCCACCAATAGATGTAAAAGTGCCACCAACAAAGAGATTATTATTTTTATCGATTGAAATAGATAAAATTGCTCCTCCCAAAGAAGATGTATTTAAAGCGGTCCAACTTATTCCGTCCCATTTAGCCACTCCAAGAGCCGTTACTCCACCAGCAGTGCTAAAAGTTCCACCTGCAAAAAGAACCCCGTTAGAATCAATAGTTAAACTAAAAACATTATTATTCATCCCTGAACCTAATGCGCTCCAGTTATTTCCATCCCATTTTGCAATTCTATTTACTAAAATCCCTCCTGCATAAGTAAATGTTCCTCCGATATATAAATTTCCATTTTTATCTACAACGGTTGCTTTGACAGATCCTGCAACACCAAACCCGGGAATCCCCATAGTATTCCAGCCTAATGAACGATCATTGATTTGCGAAAAGACAAATGAAGAGGAAATCAAAAAAAGAAAAATAAAGCAATAGTGAATTTGTTTCATGCATATCAAATTATACTATTACAAATATTTGGAGATAAATAATTTTGTAAAGCGATTAATCAAATATAATAAATCTTTTGAATATCTAAAAACAAGTTATCGCCTCCTGAACTCTGAACAAATTATAGAAGTCGCGATTGCGGCATTCAGCGACTCTGCCTCTCCTCCACCTGATTTGAAATGGGAGAATGATGGAATACTTATTTTATCAGTAATTAATTTTTGAACTTCTTCAGAGATCCCTCGGGATTCATTCCCAATAACAATAAGCCCTTCCGAAGATAATTTTTCAGTATAAATATTTTTTCCTTCTAGCAAAGCACCATACACAGAAACGTTGAACGTTGAAAGTTGAACTTCGATAAACTCCGTTAAAGAAACGTAATGTAGCTTAATTCGAGCAATAGAACCCATTGTAGCTTGCACCACCTTTGAATTATAAGCATCAACCGATTCATTGCTACAAATAATATTTTCTATTCCAAACCAATCCGCAATCCGGATGATCGTTCCTAAATTCCCGGGATCTTTTATATCGTCTAATACCAATGTCAACTTACCTTTCAACGATTCATTATCCAATTCATACTTAGGAACTTCACACACGGCTAAAACTTCATTTGCTTTTGTCAGAGACGAGATACGCTCCAACTCATTCTCTTTGATCTCAAATCTTTCAATGTTAGCGGGAATAATGTTGCCTCTCAAGAAATCGGATGTTGCATATATCTGTTTAACCACAATAGAAGAACTTAATAATTCAGGAACAATTTTAGCCCCCTCCGCAATAAATAACTGATGTTCTTCTCTGTATTTTTTTTGTTTCAATGAATTAATGAAACTTAATTGATTTTTTGATAGCATGGGATCTTGATCGTTCTATGTAAATAATTTAATTAAAACTTTATTTAGCCATTTCCTATAATTCTATGTCTATTAAAAATGCTACAATCGTAAGCACAAATGTAGTAATTTAGCGGACTGAGTTAAGGACAATTTTTAAAGATCGTGATCAAAAGGCATACTTATCTTAAGTTTATTATCATTGGGGTAATTCCAATCCTACTGTTTGCTTGCAACCCTGCACGAAAAATCAGTGATGGAGAGTTTCTTCTTCAAAAAAACCATATCATAGATAAGGATACCAAAATCGATAAAAGCGAAATTGAAAGTTATATTAAGCAAAAACCCAATCGCAAAATTTTATTGGTCTTCCGTTTTCACTTGTGGCTTCATAACCTTGCCAATGAAGACCGTATCAAAGACAAGCGTATTGTTTACGATAAAAAAATTGAAAACAGAAACCTCATTCGGATCTCAAAAGGCAAAAAACCAAAAACAAGTGAACGTCAATTATTTGGTGAATGGCTGCTAAACGTAAGTGAGCCGCCGATAATTTACGATTCATTACTTACAAAAAAATCAGCGAAACAAATAAAATTGTTCTTGAATAACAAAGGTTTTTTTATAAGTTCGGTTAGTGATTCTGTTGTTTTCCGCAATCGAAAAAAACGTGCTAGCGTTTATTATATTATAAAAGCTGATGATCCATATCGGATCAACCATGTCGATTATAAGATTCCTGATGATCTATTAAAATATTATATCACTTCTGATACCTCTAACTGTTTGTTGAAACCAGGGAATAACTATGATGTGGATATGATGCAATTGGAGCGTGAAAGAATTTCGACAGAGCTTAGTAATAATGGTTATTATCTTTTTACTAAAGACTATGTCTATTACGAAATAGACAGCACTATCGAAAACAACAGAGTTAACATTACTTTGGGAATAAAAAACTTTGCTTATAAATACTCCGACTATTCCGATTCTATATTAGAAAAACCACATCAACGATTTTATATCAACAACATATACATTCAACCCGATTTCGTTTCAAAGAAGATGGATAATGTAGAAAAGGACACTTTAAAAATTGAAGACTACTATATACTTCATACAGAAAGTTTAAAATTCAAAACAAAAGTTTTACTCAATTCTGTTTTTATCCGAAAGGGAGAATTATACCAATTACAGAATGTTGAAGACACCTATAAACGTATTTCCGAATTAAAATCCTTTAAGACGATCAATATCTATTTTACGCGGGCAGATGGCGATTACCTTGATTGCCACATTCAATTGAGTCCGATCGATAAACAATCCATCACCATTGAATCGGAAGGAACAAATACAGGTAATGGGAATCTTGGAATTTCGGGAAGTATAATTTATCAGAACAGAAATTTATTCAAAGGTGCAGAAGTGCTTGAATTACGATTAAAAGGGGGGATTGAGGCGCAACGAACTGCAAACAGCAATTCGGCAAACATTAGTCCTTCCTCGCAATTTAATACAGTAGAAATTGGTCCGGAGGCAAATATTTATTTCCCGCGTTTTTTAGTTCCGTTTAAAGTAAAGGCATCAAAACGCTCCAATCCGAAAACAATTTTTACTGCATCGATTAATTATCAACAACGCCCGGATTACACCAGATATATTACAAATCTCGCCTTCTCATATACATGGAAAGAAACGCAAAAAAAACGCCATACGATCAGTCCGTTTGTAATCAATATGGTAAAAGTAACATTGCAGAATAATTTCTTGGATAATATAAATGACCTGTATTTGATAAATAGTTTTACAAACCACATGGCTACCAGTACTCGATATACCTATACATTTAATGAACAAAACATTAAAAAAGAAGAGAACTTTTCATTTTTTCGCTTGAATGCAGAATCCTCCGGCAATGTTCTTAGAGGGCTATACAACACAATAAATGCAGCAAAACCAAATACGTTTGTTAAAGACGATAAAGGTCGATATACGTTGTTCGATGTTGTATACTCCCAATATCTTCGAATTGATGCTGATTACAGATATTACTTTAATTCAAATGAAATAAACAAAGTCGTTTTTAGATTTGCAGCAGGTATCGGTAAACCATTGATAAATTTCACCTCTTTACCGTTCGAAAGAAGCTTTTACTGTGGTGGAGCGAACGGTATCCGTGCATGGCAATCACGTTCTCTGGGTCCGGGCTCATTTGATGATGGAGAAAATATCTCATTCGGACAAGTTGGGGACGGACAAATAGAAGGGAATTTAGAATACAGGTTCAAACTTTTCAAAATGTTGAATGGTGCTTTTTTTGCTGATGCCGGTAACATGTGGCTTCAGAAAAAAGATGCCAGTCGCCCAGGGGGTGACTTTCAGTATGACAGATTTTATAAAGAAATTGCTATTGGATCGGGAGTTGGATTGAGAGCAGACTTCAGTTTTTTTATCATCCGTTTTGATATCGGCCTAAAAGTAAGGGATCCAAAGTTTTCTGAAAGTAAACGTTGGGTAATTCAAAACCTGTTTGATGCTGAATGGAAAAGAAATTATCGCATAGATCACAGCAATAGAAAATACGATTTCCTTACCTTTAATTTAGGAATCGGATATCCTTTCTAATTTTAGCAATTTTGATGGTGACATTTCTATGGCAAAAACCGCCTAAAGAACATGCAGGACAGGTATTACCAACTAATGAACCAGGAATCTAATGAACTAATGAACTTTTTATTATCTTTGCCTTCCTAAAAAATTAGTTATAAGGTAAATGTTCAATTAGAATTTTTCTTATTTACCATTCCCTTACAACTATTAACTAGAATAAAAGATGGCAACTAAAAAAATTGAAGAGTTATTGGGCGCGAACGCTGATAGCTTATTGAATCACAATTGCAAAACCATTTCAAAAGAGAGTATCCACCTGCCAGGTAATGATTTTGTTGACCGCATTTTTCAGCAAACAAACCGCAATCCACAGGTATTACGTAGTTTACAACAATTATATGGTACGGGACGTTTGGCAAATACCGGTTATATGAGCATTTTACCTGTAGACCAAGGAATAGAGCATAGTGCCGGTGCTTCATTTGCACCAAATCCAATTTATTTTGATTCTGAGAATATTGTTAAATTAGCTTTAGAAGGAGGCTGTAACGCAGTTGCATCTACTTTCGGAGTATTAGCATCCGTTTCCCGTAAATATGCTCATAAGATACCTTTTATTGTAAAATTAAACCATAATGAATTTTTAACCTATCCGAATAAATTTGACCAAATTATGTTCGGGAAAGTGGAAGAAGCTTGGAATATGGGAGCTGTAGCTGTGGGAGCAACTATTTATTTTGGTTCCCCCGAATCATCCCGTCAAATTGTAGAGGTAGCGCAAGCGTTTGCACGCGCTCACGAATTAGGAATGGCAACCGTTTTATGGTGTTACACCCGTAACAATGCATTTAAGAAAGAAGGTGTTGACTACCACACAGCTGCGGATCTTTCTTCTCAAGCCAATCACTTGGGAGTGACTATACAAGCAGATATCATCAAACAAAAGATGTCCGATAAGAACGGTGGATATACAGCATTGAATTTCGGAAAAACACATCCAAAAGTATATTCCGAATTAACAACTGATCATCCAATTGACCTTTGCCGTTACCAAGTAGCAAATTGCTATATGGGTAGAATGGGATTGATAAATTCAGGTGGCGAATCCAAAGGGGCTACTGATCTATCGGAAGCCGTTATAACTGCTGTAGTAAATAAACGTGCCGGTGGACAAGGTCTGATTTCAGGCAGAAAAGCATTTCAAAAACCTGTAAAAGAAGGGATTGAATTATTGAATACCATTCAGGATGTTTATTTGGATAAGACAATTACAATCGCTTAATAATTAATGATCACAGCGATTTGAATTTATCCGAAACTCCTTTAATTATAAAGTTTTTAAATTTTCAAATTATAAACAATGGGTTGGTTTAAAAGAATAAAAGAAGGTATTACAACTTCTACAAAAGAAAAAAAGGAAACCCCTGAAGGTCTTTGGTATAAATGCCCTTCGTGTAAAAAGATCACGAATTCAACAGAACATGTTCTTAACTTATATGTTTGTCCGAATGAAGAATGTTCTTACCATGAAAAGATAGGTTCGGCAGAATACTTTAAGATCATTTTTGATGAAAATGAATATACAGAGCTTTTTGAGAATATCACGGCAGGTGATCCTTTAAATTTTGTGGATACTAAAAAATATACTGACCGTTTGGTGGATACCGCAAAAAAAACAGGACTGAAAGATGCATTACGCGTTGGACATGGAAAAGTTGAAGGAGAAGATCTTGTTATAGCTTGTATGGATTTCAGCTTTATCGGAGGTTCGATGGGTTCTGTGGTTGGTGAAAAAATAGCCCGTGCCTGTGATTATTGCATAGAAAATCGCATTCCTTTGATGATCATTTCAAAATCCGGAGGTGCACGAATGATGGAAGCAGCATTTTCATTGATGCAAATGGCCAAAACAGCTGCTAAACTTTCTTTAATGTCAGAGGCGAAAGTACCCTATATTTCTTTCTTAACCGACCCGACAACAGGTGGTGTAACGGCATCCTACGCGATGCTTGGCGACCTTAACATAGCTGAGCCCCAAGCACTGATTGGATTTGCAGGCCCGCGCGTTGTAAAGGAAACCATCGGAAAAGACTTGCCCAAGGGCTTTCAGACGTCTGAATTTGTGTTGGAGCACGGATTTTTAGATAAGATCGTTAGCCGTAAGGAATTAAAAGCCAAATTGGCTCAATTACTAAAGATGTTTAAGAATTAAAGAAATTTATTGCAAATTTAAAAAGATTATTTATCTTTGCAGTCCTAAAAATAAAAACAAAAAGCCTAAAATATAATGTATTTAACATCAGAAATTAAAAAAGACATCTTCAAAACTCACGGAAAATCAGAAAAAGATACCGGATCATCTGAAGGACAAATAGCTTTATTCTCTCATAGAATCAGCCATCTTACGGAGCATTTGAAATCAAACAAAAAAGATTTTGGAACGCAAAAATCTCTTATCGCTTTAGTAGCAAAAAGACGTAGCTTACTTGATTACGTTAAAGAAAACGACATCGAAAGATACCGTGCTATTGTTAAGAAACTTGATCTAAGAAAATAGTTTGAAATTCTTATAATAACCTTTACAAAAGGCATCCTGCTGAAAGCTGGATGCTTTTTGTGTATATGAACAAGACAGATTTTACTCCTTTCATTGAAAGGATCCTGCCTTCAGAATAAATAAAAGAAAATTTTTCAATCTTTCAATTTTCAATATATAATAAACAAAAAGAGGTAAAGAAAACAATAAATTAAAAACAAAAAAACATGTCACAAATTGGAATCACACACACATTCGCACTGGCTGACGGTCGCGAAATTACACTAGAAACAGGGAAATTAGCGAAACAAGCTGACGGATCTGTAGTTGTAAGAATGGGCAACACTATGTTGCTTGCAACAATTGTATCTAATAAGGATGCAAAAGAAGGAACAGACTTTTTACCATTATCTGTTGATTATCAAGAAAAATTCGCTTCTGCCGGACGTTTCCCTGGAGGATTCTTCAAACGCGAAGCTAGAATATCTGATTATGAAATATTGATCTGCCGTTTAGTTGATCGTGCTTTACGCCCACTTTTCCCTGATGATTATCATTCTGATACACAAGTTTTGATATCATTGATCTCAGGAGATAAAAATACCTTACCTGATGCTTTAGCTTGTTTAGCTGCTTCTGCAGCGATATCTGTTTCGGATATTCCTTTTAACGGACCGGTATCTGAAGTACGAGTTGGAAAAGTTGATGGTAAGTTGATGATCAATCCATCCGTTGAAGATATGGCAAAATCAACCCTTGATATGATCATTGCTGCATCTGAAAAGGACATTATGATGGTAGAAGGTGAAATGAATGAAATTTCAGAAGCCGAAATGTTAGAAGCCATTAAATTTGGACACGAAGCAATTCGATTAGAAATAAAAGCTATTAAAGAATTAGTTGCTAAAGTTGAAGCGGTAAAAGGGAAGATCCTTAAACGTGAATATTGTCACGAGACAAATGATGCTGAATTAGAAGAGCGTGTTCACAAAGCTCTTTACGATAAAGCATATGCAGTAGCAAAATTGCAGAATCCGAATAAGAAAGAAAGAAGTGCGGCATTCAAAGCAGTTGTGAATGAATTCTTAATTTCGTTACCTGACGAAGAAAGAAAATTAAAAGAAAGTCTGGTAAAAAAATATTACCATGATGTTGAATACGATGCTGTTCGCAGATTTGTATTAGACGAAAGAGCACGTTTGGATGGTCGTAAAACCAACCAGATCCGCCCTATCTGGAGTGAAGTAGGTTATCTTCCTTCTGCTCACGGATCAGCAGTTTTTACACGTGGTGAAACACAATCATTAACATCTGTTACTTTAGGAACAAAATTAGATCTGCAATCTATTGACAGAGCTTTGTATCAAGGACAAAATAATTTCATGTTACATTATAACTTTCCTGCATTTTCTACAGGTGAGGTAAAACCAAATCGTGGTCCGGGAAGACGTGAAATTGGACATGGTAATTTGGCTGAAAGAGCATTAAGAAAAGTTCTTTCTCCTGAAAATCCATATACCGTTCGTATTGTTTCAGATATTTTAGAATCAAATGGTTCTTCTTCAATGGCAACAGTTTGTGCAGGAACATTAGCATTAATGGATGCAGGAGTTAAGATCACAAAACCTGTTTCAGGTATTGCAATGGGATTGATCACAGATGATAAAGGAAAATATGCAATCCTATCAGATATCTTAGGTGATGAGGATCATTTGGGTGATATGGACTTTAAAGTTACAGGAACTGTTGATGGTATCACAGCTTGTCAAATGGATCTAAAAGTGGATGGCTTACCATACGAAGTAATGGCTGAAGCTTTACAACAAGCAAAAGAAGGTCGTTTACACATATTAGGTGAAATGGCGAAAACGATTACAGCTACGCGTGAAGATTATAAGCCACATGCACCTAGAATTGTAAAAATGGTTATCCCTAAAGAATTTATTGGTGCAATTATCGGACCTGGTGGAAAGATTATCCAAGAAATGCAACGTGAAACGGGTGCTACTATCGTAATTGAAGAGATCAACGGAATGGGTCATATCGACATCGTTGCAGTTGATAAAGATAAGATCGATGCAGTATTAGCTAAGATCAAAGGAATTGTTGCTCAACCTGAAGTTGGTGAAGTGTACGAAGGAAAAGTAAAATCAATTATGGCATTTGGTGCTTTTGTTGAATTTATGCCGGGTAAAGATGGTTTATTACACATTTCTGAAGTTGGACACAGCAGACTCGAAAGTATGGATGGTGTTTTGAAAGAAGGAGAAAAGATACAAGTGAAATTAATTGGAGTTGATCCGAAAACCGGAAAATTCAAATTATCCCGCAAAGTATTATTACCAAAACCTGAAACTGCAGCTAATTAGTATCAAGTATTAAGACAAAAGACTCTCATCGGAAACGGTGGGAGTTTTTTTATGAACATTTTCAACACACCCCTACCCACTCTCAAGAGGGGAATACATCTCAGTCGAATCAAAAATTTCGGTTAAAAATAAAATCATTCTTGGGGAGATTTATCCTCACTATCAGCCATAACCAATTCCACTTTTGAGAGGGGTTGGGTTTGTGTTCACTCTCGCAACTAAAATACCCCTCGGAAACCCTCCCAATCTGCCTTTCAATAAAAAATGCATCCATCGGCAAAAAAAGCTCATTTATCTTAAAAAAAATGTACTTTAGTTGAAACTTTTAGGAAACAATACCGTATAGTTATTGGTTAAAAAATTATACCCCAATTTATGAGACAACTCAAAATATCCAAACAGGTTACCAACCGCGAAACAGCATCACTAGACAAGTATTTACAAGAGATTGGAAAAGTAGACCTTATTACTGCAGATGAGGAAGTTGAATTAGCGCGTAAAATTCGTGCTGGAGACCAATCGGCACTTGAAAAATTAACAAAAGCAAATTTACGTTTCGTTGTATCGGTTTCAAAACAATATCAAAACCAAGGACTTTCTTTACCCGATCTAATAAATGAGGGGAATTTAGGACTTATTAAAGCTGCGCAACGTTTTGATGAAACCCGTGGATTTAAATTTATTTCCTATGCAGTATGGTGGATACGTCAATCTATTTTACAGGCTTTAGCAGAGCAATCGCGTATTGTCCGTTTGCCCTTAAACAAAATCGGTTCAATCAATAAAATAAATAAAACATTTTCAAAATTAGAACAAGAATACGAACGAGAGCCTAGTCCGGCAGAAATTGCGGTGATGCTTGAGATCTCCGAACAAGAAGTTAAAGAATCAATGAAAAATACCGGTCGCCATGTTTCAATGGATGCACCTCTTACTACCGGCGACGACAATGCAGGCAGCATGTATGATGTCATGCAAGCGGATGATAGTCCTAGTCCAGAAAACGGTTTATTGAACGAATCCTTGCGAAGAGAAATTGAACGGGCTCTGCATACTTTGACATCCCGTGAAGCAGATGTTGTTCGTTTGTATTTTGGCTTGAGTGGTGAACATGCGATGACATTAGAAGAGATCGGTGAAAAATTTGACCTGACACGCGAACGTGTTCGCCAGATAAAAGAAAAAGCGATCCGAAGATTAAAACATACTTCCAGAAGTAAAATATTAAAAACATATTTGGGATAGAAAAAGTTAGTGCAATTTCAATTAAAATTTAAAAAGAGAGGAAACAATTGTTTCCTCTCTTTTTTGAAGACAAAACTCAATTGCATTGGAATTCTTAACTTTTTTAAAAATTATAATTTAACAAAAAACTGTGTCTATAAAAAAAATATTAATTATTGAACGGGATCAGATCACATCTCTGGACTTGAAACACCAACTTACAAAGGGTGGTTTTTCTGTTAACATGTTAACTTCTTTTGTAGAAACAGAATTGTACAAAGAAAACTATATCCCGGATTTGATCATTGCTTTTTCGGACATGAAACAAATGGAAGGTTTTGAGAACTTTAAAACTAATTTTGCCGAAAATGAAACTCCGATCATTTGTATTGGCACCATCAGTAATGATGAGACACAAATAGTATGCAAAGAATTAAATATAATTGGCATGTTCACAAAACCATTTGACAGTAAAAATCTGATCACATTTACTAAGGAGTATTTTGGATCAAAAGAATCTAAAACTATACATTAATAATAAGGTCAGCTATTTTATATATTTAAAAATAACCGTATTTTTTGAAAGAGGAAACAATTTGCTTCCTCTTTTTTTTTGTACTTTTACTGTTCAAACAATACAATCCTAAATTATGAGCCACCTAATAGCACCATCCATCCTGTCAGCTGATTTTGCAAACATTCAGCGTGATGTGGAAATGATAAATAACAGTGAAGCCGATTGGTTTCATGTGGATATCATGGATGGGATGTTTGTCCCAAATATTTCTTTTGGATTTCCTGTTATTAAAGCCATAAAAAAACATGCGACAAAACCATTGGATGTCCACCTGATGATCGTTGACCCGGACCGTTATCTTCAGACATTTAAGGATGCCGGTGCCGACATCTTAACAGTTCATTTAGAAGCTTGTCCGCATTTAAACAGAACTGTACAAGCAATAAAAGCCTTAGGGATGAAAGCCGGAGTGGCCATAAATCCGCATACTCCTACAAATCTTTTAAATGACATTATCGAAGACATTGACCTGGTGTGCGTGATGAGTGTGAATCCGGGCTTTGGCGGACAAAAATTTATTGAGAATACCTATCGCAAAATTTCTGCATTAAAAGAAATTATCCGCGCGACAAAATCGAAAGCAAAAATCGAGATTGATGGCGGAGTGGATCTGAACAACTATAGAAAATTACTTGAAGTAGGAGCTGATGTGCTTGTTGCAGGGAATACAGTTTTTTCCTCTAATGATCCTGCAAAAACCATTTCAATTTTGAAGAAACAAATATTGTAAAATCAGATCTATCCATTTCAGTAGAAATGACAAACAAGAAACAAGTGAGTAAAAAAGTCATTGTAATTGGAGCCGGTTTTGCAGGATTATCCGCTGCAACTACCTTAGCACAAAAAGGCTTTGATGTAACCCTACTTGAAAAAAACAAAGATCTGGGTGGACGCGCCCGGAAACTTGTTGCCGATGGATTCACGTTCGACATCGGCCCGAGCTGGTATTGGATGCCTGAGGTTTTTGAAAATTACTTTTCCAAATTTAACACTTCAGTTGCAAAACAATACGAATTGATCCGTCTGGATCCTTCCTATGCAATATTTTTCAGCAAAGAAGAGGTAATGCGTGTTCCTGCAAATCTAAACGAGTTTTATCAACTCTTCGAAAAACATGAACCCGGAAGCAGTATTCAACTTAAGAAATTCTTAAAAGAAGCTGAATATAAATACAATGTAAGCATGAGCGACTTTGTGCATAAACCGAGTTTAAGCATATTTGAGTTTGTTGATTTGCGTATTTTAAATGCTGCTCTGAAAATGGATCTGTTTAAATCCATCAGTAAGTATATTCACAAGCATTTTAAAAATAAAAAATTAATACAACTACTTGAATTCCCGGTTTTATTTCTCGGTGCTAAACCCAATGAAACTCCTGCTCTGTATAGTATGATGAACTATGCTGATATCGTTTTAGGTACCTGGTATCCAATGGGTGGAATGTATAAGATCATTGAAGCAATGGTAAATGTTGCAAAACAACAAGGTGTAAAAATTAAAAGCGGAGAGAATGTTGAAAAAATAAATATAGAAAATGGAATTGCAAAAAGTGTTGTTTCTAATGGCATTACAATTGAAACCGATGCAGTGATCGCAGCAGCAGATTATCATCACGTTGAACAAAATTTATTAGAAGATAAATACCGTAACTATTCTGAAAAATATTGGAAGACCAGAAGAATGGCCCCATCTTGTTTAATGTATTATCTGGGAATTGATAAAAAAATTGAAGGATTAGAGCATCACAATTTATTTTTTGACACTTCATTTGATATACACGCCGAAGAGATCTACGATCGTCCGCAGTGGCCGAGCAAACCTCTCTTCTACTCTACTTGTGCATCCAAAACAGACAGTTCTGTTGCTCCTGAAGGAATGGAGAATTTAGTACTTTTGATACCTATCGCAGTTGACCTCAAGGATACTGAAGAAATGCGTGAAAAATATTTTAATATAATGATGGATCGATTGGAACATCTAACCGGTCAGCCGATCAAAGAACATGTGATCGTTAAGAAAAGTTATGCCATAAATAATTTTAAAGAAGACTACAACTCCTTTGGAGGTAATGCATATGGACTAGCAAACATTTTAAGACAAACTGCAATTTTAAAACCTTCATTAAAGAATAAAAAGGTAAACAATTTGTATTATGCCGGTCAAATGACAGTTCCTGGTCCAGGTGTTCCACCAAGTATTATATCAGGACAGATCGCTGCGAAAGAAATAATTAAAATGTTTGGAGTTCAAAGTTTGGTGGTAAGCGAATAGAGAATTATAGGAATATGTTAACAACAAGCGGATTTCTTTAAACAAGAAACAGAATAACAAGTATGAATTTATACAACGAATTATCTTATAAATGCAGTAAGCTTGTAACAAACAGTTACAGCACTTCTTTTTCATTAGGAGTAAGTTTGTTGCATCGTGATTTCGTGATGCCTATCCATGCTATATACGGTTTTGTGCGCTTTGCTGATGAAATTGTGGACTCCTTCCATTCAAATAACAAACGTGAATTACTCGATCGATTCAAAAAAGATACGCATGATGCCATCCTTGATAAGATCAGTTTAAATCCGATCCTTCATAGTTTTCAGGATACGGTGAATAAATACCAAATCGACATTGAATTGATCGATACTTTCCTGAAAAGTATGACCATGGACCTGGATAAAAATAAATATGATAAGGAAGGGTATGAAAAATATATTTTAGGATCGGCAGAAGTGGTCGGATTAATGTGCCTGAAAATATTTGTTGAAGGCGATGGAAAAAAATATCTGGAATTAAAGGCTGATGCGATGAAACTGGGCTCAGCATTTCAAAAAATAAATTTCTTACGCGACTTAAAGGCGGATATACACAACTTGGGAAGAGCTTACTTTCCAGACTTTGATTTAGAAAAATTTAATGCTAGCACAAAAAGAGACATTGAGGCTGATATTCAAAAAGATTTTGATGCAGGATTAGCAGGAATAAAAAAACTTCCCAAAAAGGCAAGACTTGGAGTATATCTGGCTTATATATACTACATATCATTATTTAAAAAGATCAAGAACACAGCACCGGAAAAAGTAATGAATAGCCGGATCCGCATTTCAAATTCTAAAAAACAACTGCTTTTTTTGCAATCCTATTTTAAGTTTAAACTCAATTTGATTAAGTGATGAAAAAAATTATTTTTCTTTTTGTTTTTATCTTAAACACCAGTTTGTTTTCTCAAAACATCAGCTTGGATGGACTAAGAAGAGAATATCAGCAGGTTAATAAAGACAGTGCATCCTGTGCAAAATTATATAAAAAAATAATCAAATCGAGCAGTGCCGACATAACAACGATTGCATATCGAGGAGCAATAACTGCATCCATGGCAAGTTACTCAAAGGATAAAATGGATAAATTAAAGCTTTTCAATAGTGGAAAAAAATTAATTGAACAATCCATTGCTGCTGACAGTTCGAATATAGAAACCCGCTTTTTACGATTCACGATACAAAGCAACTGCCCAAAAGCTCTTGGCTACAGCAAACAGATCTCTTCCGACAAAATTTTTATTCTAAAAAACTACTCTACAGTTACTAATATTGCTGTAAAAAAAATGATCCAGTCATTTTTTCTTCAAAGTAAAGTGTTAACAGAAACCGAAAAACAAAAATTTGAATAAATGCAAAACAAACAAAAAGATAAAACACTTTTTGCATCTACGATATTTCTTGTTAGCATTTACTTGGCAGGAATAATTGGAATACACTCCATTTACAAGGATTTCTTTTTAATGCTTTCCCCTTTTAACCTTTTGGTGAGCATGACCATGATATTTCTGAACCACAAAGGATATAACAAATCATTTTTAATATTTTGTTTCATTATTATTATTATTGGTTTTATAGTTGAAGTCATTGGAGTTCAAACCGGAATTGTATTCGGGAAGTATGTTTATGGAAAAACACTTGGTCTAAAACTTTTGGGTGTCCCCATCATTATTGGAATAAACTGGTTGATGTTGGTGTATTGTGCCGGTGTAATATGTCATAAAATAAAAGGCCAAATCTTTTTAAAAAGCATACTTGGTGCTACATTGCTTACGTTTCTTGATTTTTTTATTGAGATTGTAGCTACAAAATACGACTTCTGGAGTTGGAATGACGTCTCTATTCCAATTCAAAATTATATTGCATGGTTTATTGTTTCTTTTTTATTCTTACTGCTTTTCAATACTTTAAACTTTACAAAAAACAACAGATTAGCATACTATCTTTTTATCGCTCAATCACTTTTTTTTATTTCACTTGCACTTTTTTAAGACTTTTAAAATACTATTTTGAGGCACTTCGCTTATTTCTTTATTCTTGCATTTACGCTCTCCTATCCGCTTTTCAAAAGTTTTGAAAATAAAATTCAATTCTATAAAAAATGGGGGAGTTTAATGCCTGCAATTGTGAGCAGTGCCATTTTTTTCATAGCATGGGATATTTGGTTTACAAGCATTAACATCTGGACATTTAACTCCGAATTTATAGTTGGCCAATTTATTGCGGGCTTACCAATTGAGGAATGGTTATTCTTTTTCATAACCCCTTTTTCATGCGTATTCATTCATGAAGTATTGACATACTTTGTGAAAAAAGATGTTTTTGCAAAATCAACAAAGTATATTAATACAATTTTGGCGTCAATACTTTTAATATTAGCGCTCGTATATCGTGAAAAAACATACACTTTTGTGGACTTCATGCTTTTAAGTATTTTTCTTTTTATTCATCAATATATTTTGAGAACAAACTATTTAAGCCGATTTTACTTAACGTGGCTTGTTTGTACACTGCCATTTTTGCTCGTAGATGGTTTTATAACGGGGTTGCCAATTGTTATGTATAATAATTTACAAAATTCAAACATTCGGCTATTCTGCATCCCAATAGAAGACCTCTCCTATTCCATGCTTAACATCCTGTTTGTAATTACTATTTACGAATATTTAAAACAAAGAAAAGCAAACAAAAAAATTAGCCAAACACTTTAAAGCATATTTTTTTTACCTAGATTTAATATACAAAACAAAAAGATCATGAAAAAAACAATTGGATTTTTAAGCATTGTGCTCGTATTATTCTCGGGGCTTCTTGCTGCACAGAATGCTACAAAAACAGGAACTGCAAAACCAAAACAAACAACAACTCCAAAACTTTCAGATAAAGATATCCTAATGTGTGACAAGGAATGGACTATTGTATCAGTTGAAGAATGGGCTGTTGTTACAAAACCTCCGGGAGAAAAAAACAAAAACGACATGTTGAAATTAACACAAGAAGGCAAATTTGAAATGATCATGTTTGGAAATAAAAAAACCGGTACCTGGACAAAATCCGGTCAGTATATATATTTTACTGATGAAGCAACTAAAACTAAATTCAGTTATAAAGTAATAAGTTTAGAAGCTACTAAATTAAAGGTAGACCACTATAGCGATGAAGATGGTCATTCGATTTTTGAGTACGAAGTGAAATAGAAGTTCAAAGTTAGAAAATTTTAATTTTTTTTAGTGGTGTATTTTCAACATTGAACTTTGAATTTTCTAACTTCCCACTAAAGCTGTGGTTATCTTAGCACTCAGCAAACACAAAGGAATACTTGGCCCGGGATGAACACTTCCTCCACAGAAATACAATCCTTTAATTTCTTTTGAAAAATTTGCATGTCGCAAAAATGCCGAAAACTTATTGTTGGAAGCATTTCCATAAATAGCTCCAAATGCACTGGAAGTTCTGCTTTCAATTACACGAGGATCGAATACCATTTCGCATTCGATCATCGGGCGGATATCTGTTTTTAATATCCTGTTAACCTTTTCAATCATTCGCTCTCTTGCCTTATTTACCAGAAGATCCCAATCCTGTCCTGTATTATTGGGGGTATTTATAAAAGCAAACCAATTCTCACAACCCTCCGGAGCATCTGTTGCAGTATGTTTTGAAGTGATATTCACATAAATTGTCGGATCAGCATAAATAGTGTTTTTGGAAAAAATGGTATCAAATTCTTCTTCATAGTTTTCACTAAAAAAAATATTATGCAAACCTAATTGTTTGAAATCGTGTTTTATTCCCCAATAAAAGATAATGCCGGAGCTGGATTTCGGTTGACGTAATGTATTAATTGGTTTCTTCGCCATCGGTAATAATTTTAAATAACTATTGTACACATCCATATTACTGATGACCACATCAAAATTTAAATTCGCCTTGTCAGTCCGAATACCTTTTAGTTTTTTATTCTCCACCAATATTTCACGAACAGAAGTTGAAAAATTAAAAACAACTCCAATTTCTTTTGCCAATTCCACCAAAGAAGATGTTATGCTAAACATACCTCCAACAGGGTAAAACGCTCCTTTTTCAATTTCCACATGAGAGATCACATTAAGTGTAGCAGGCGCAAGATAAGGGCTGGAACCGTTATAAGTTGAATAGCGATTTAGGATCTGTACTAATTTTTTATCCTTAAATGCTTTTTGATTTGCTCCATTCATAGTATCGAATGCGCCTATCTTTCCAAAGTTCAGCAATCCTTTAACAACTCGTTTAGTAAAAAAGTTTTTAAACTTGTGAAGTGAATTGTGTAAAAAAATTTCCGCAGTTAAATTATACATCTCCTCTGTTTTATTTAAATACCGTATGACATCTACCTTTTTATCGATTGTTTTAGCTGACATTTCTTCAGCATACTTCTCTTTTCCATGATAGCCATCTATTACCGTTCCATCTTCAAAAAAATACCTGTAAACAGGATCAAGTGGAATATAATTAAAATGATCACGAGGATTTTTTCCTGATAAAATGAATAATTCGTCAACATATTGAGGCAAGGTAAAAACGGAAGGCCCCATATCAAAACGATAACCTTTGTTTGATTCAGTAGATAATTTTCCTCCCGGAAAACTATTGGCTTCAAAAACAGTTACCGAATAACCTTTGTTTCGCATACGGATAGCAGCAGCTATACCCGAAATTCCGGCTCCGATAATTGCACAGGATTTATTATTTTCTTTCATTGTGAAATTGACATTCAAAAATACGTTTTTTTCTAAACCGACATCCTATTGGTTATTAGGTAAAGCATTAGAAATTACCTTTCAAACATTCGCAACAAAACTTTGAATATACATTAGAAAGGACTATTTTTGCTCTCTTTTTACTAAAAACAGAACATTTATTGCTTATTATCATTTATGATCAACATAGGAAAAAAGCCTTTAACGGCAAACGATTTTTATAAAATACTTTATACCGGAGAACAAATAGAACTTGACCCTTCAGCACTTGCTAAAGTGAATGAAAGTCATGAATTCCTGAAGTCTTTTGCAAAAAACAAGCTTATTTATGGTATCAATACCGGTTTTGGGCCAATGGCACAATACAAAATAAGCGAACAAAACCAACAGGATCTTCAATATAATCTTATTCGTAGTCATTGCACAGGTGCTGGAAATGCGCTTTCCGATATCCATGTAAAATCTTCCATGATCTGCAGATTAAGTTCGTTGATGCAAGGTTATTCCGGCATCAATTCAGAAGTGGTAGAATTGCTGAAGAACCTGATCAATAAGAATGTTTATCCGCAAATTTTTGAACATGGCGGTGTTGGCGCAAGTGGCGACTTGGTTCAGTTAGCCCATCTTGC
Organism: Bacteroidota bacterium; assembly: GCA_947476185.1. Taxonomy (GTDB): domain Bacteria; phylum Bacteroidota; class Bacteroidia; order 2-12-FULL-35-15; family 2-12-FULL-35-15; genus 2-12-FULL-35-15. The sequence continues at coordinate 10,116 of CANJPX010000026.1, read as the reverse complement.
ACTCAATTTGATCGGAGAAGGTGAAGTGACATATAAAGGTGAATTAAGGCCAACAGCCGATGTTTACAAAGAAGTTGGACTAAAACCAATCACGATTCATTTACGTGAAGGACTTGCATTGATAAACGGAACTTCCGTAATGACAGGTATTTCAATGGTGAATCTGCTTCATTCAAAGCAATTATTGAATTGGAGTATTTCCTCCTCTATGCTCATCATAGAAATGGTTGAATCTTATAGCGATCACTTTTCAAAAGAATTACACAGTGTAAAACCACATATTGGACAGCGTACTATTGCAAATGCCATGGACAATGCAATGCGCAATAGTCAGTTGATCCGTAAACGTGAAGACCATCTTTTCGATAATGACAAACATGCGGAAATAGATGTGTTTAAAGAAAAAGTTCAGGAATACTATTCCATCCGATGCGTCCCACAAATATTAGGTCCTGTTTTCGATACAATCACCTATACACAAACCGTTTTGGAGAACGAGGTTAATTCTGTGAACGACAATCCGATCATTGATAAGGCAAATAATAATATTTTTCATGGAGGAAATTTCCATGGCGATTATGTTGCCCTTGAAATGGATAAATTAAAGATCGCGATCACAAAGTTGACCATGCTTGCAGAACGTCAATTGAACTTTCTGATGAATGATAAACTCAATGGCATCCTTCCTCCTTTCGTCAATCTTGGGAAACTAGGTTTGAATTTAGGAATGCAAGCAGCACAGTTTACTGCTACTTCTACCACTGCCGAAAATCAAATGTTGTCCAATCCGATGTATATTCATAGTATCCCGAACAACAATGATAATCAGGATATCGTAAGTATGGGGACTAATGCTGCAACTATTACTGCAAAAGTGATTGAAAATGCTTACCAAGTATTGGCGATCGAACTTTTGAGCGCTGCACAAGCAATTGATGCATTAAAATTTGAGACTAAATTATCTTCTGAAGGACAAAATACTTTCAAGCAGATCCGAAAAATTGTTCCGCGATTCGAAGACGATACAATTCTTTATAAAAAAATAAAACTGGTGAAGGAACATTTACAAAATAATTCTACAAAACTGGTAAACTAAAACCTGATCTAAAAAAATATAACGAAATCTATACACTTAAAATATGAGATACGCATTAGTAACAGGAGGTTCAAGAGGAATTGGTCGTGCAATTTGTGTTAAACTTGCAGAAGAGGGACATTTTGTGATCATCAATTACACATCCAAACAAGATGAAGCAGAGAATACATTAAAATTGGTTCGCGAAAAAGGCAGTGACGGTGAGATCATGAAATTTGATGTGTCCGATCAATCGCAAGTGGATGCCGTTTTAGGCGGATGGATCGAAAAAAATCCTGATAAAACGATTGAAATCCTTGTCAATAATGCCGGGATCCGTAAAGACCAATTGTTGATGTGGATGAGCAATGAAGAGTGGGATTCTGTTTTAAACATAAGTTTAGGAGGATTTTACAACGTAACAAGATTGATCATCAAAGGAATGCTTATTAAAAAATACGGTAGGGTTGTAAGTGTTGTTTCTTTATCAGGATTAAAAGGGTTACCCGGTCAAACAAACTATTCTGCTGCAAAAGCGGCTGTGATAGGTGCGACAAAAGCATTATCGCAAGAAGTTGGACGCAGAGGAGTTACGGCAAATTGTGTTGCTCCCGGCTTTATCAAAACAGATATGACTGAGGGAATCAATGAAAAAGATTTTAAGCAACTGATCCCTTTAAATCGTTTTGGAACCGCTGAAGAAGTGGCTGATGCTGTAAACTTTTTGGCATCAGAGAAAGCCGCCTATATCACAGGCCAAGTATTATCGATAAATGGAGGATTATATAGTTAATACATTTTTCTAGTTTTTAAACAGATTTGAAATCATGACAAAAGTCATTTTCTCATTTTCCATTTGTAGGTTGATTCATTAAAAAAAATGACTATTTTTGAATCCTTTTTAGAATAAAATATGAATAACAGAGTAGTTATAACAGGTTTAGGAATTTGGAGTTGTTTAGGTAATAACCTTGACGAGGTGAAAGATTCGTTATATACCGGAAAATCAGGTATTGGAATGGATATGGAACGTAAAGCCTGGGGATACCGCTCCGGATTGACTGGCATTGTTGCAAAACCTGAATTAAAAGGAATATTAGACCGCAGAGCACGAATCGGACTTTCTGAAGAGGCTGAATATGCTTATATGGCCACTTTAGAGGCTATGAAAAATGCCAAAATGGACATGAGTTGGGTGGAAAAGAATGAAGTTGGGATCCTTTATGGAAATGACAGTTCAGCTAAGGCTGTAAGTGAAGCAATTGATACCATCCGACTAAAAAAAGATACAACATTACTTGGTTCAGGATCAATTTTCCAATCGATGAATTGTACGGTAACGATGAACCTGTCGACAATATTTAAATTAAAAGGAATAAACTTTACAATTAGTGCTGCTTGCGCTAGTGGTTCCCACGCTATTGGATTAGGATACCTGATGATCAAATGGGGATTGCAAAAACATATAATTTGTGGTGGTGCCCAAGAGGTAAACCCTTTTGCTTTTGGCAGTTTTGATGGATTAAGTGCTTTTTCAATCCGTGAAAATGAGCCTACCAAAGCATCCCGTCCATTTGACAAAGACCGTGATGGTCTTATTCCTAGTGGCGGAGCTGCAACTTTGATACTTGAAAGTTATGAAAGTGCTATTGAACGTGGTGCTCCGATTCTAGCGGAAGTGGTTGGTTACGGTTTTTCTTCAAATGGAGATCATATTTCCAATTCCAATGTAGATGGACAAGTTCGATCCTTGAAAATGGCACTGAATGACGCACATTTAGAACCGAAAGATGTAGATTACATCAATGCACATGCAACTTCTACTCCAGGTGGAGACCTTGCTGAAGCGACTGCCATTGACGCTGTATTTTCTGAAAGTAAACCTTTAGTGAGTTCAACAAAATCAATGACTGGTCACGAATGTTGGATGGCGGGTGCGAGTGAGATCGTATACTCAATCATAATGATGCAGAACAACTTTGTGGCTCCGAATATCAATTTTGAAAACCCTGACGAAGCATCTGCAAAATTAAATATCGCAAGAGTGACAACAGAAAAAAATATTGATGTATTTTTGTCAAACTCATTCGGATTTGGAGGAACAAATTCGTCTTTAATTATTAAGAAATTTAAAAAATAACATAAAACTAAACTACTCAATGACACAGGCCGAAATTATCGAAAGAATTAATCATTTTTTAGTGGATGAATTTGAAGTCGATGCCGACAAAATTAAACCTGATGCTAACCTTCGCGAAACACTTGGATTAGACAGCCTTGATTATGTTGACTTAGTGGTGATCATTGAAAGCAATTTTGGATTTAAAGTTGTTGCTGAAGACTTCATCAACATAAGCACTTTTCAAAATTTTTATGATTATGTAAATCGTAAAGTTTCTGAAAAGGCAACCGTATAGTTAATTGGTTCACTAGTTCATTTGTTTACTGGTTTGCTTAACCCATTCTTTTTATTTAAAATGCTTATTCTAAGCTGATAAGCCAATTTTCAAATTACCGAATTTTCAAATTTTCAAATTAAAATGGCAAAATGGGAAGGGAAATCCAAAGGAACTGTATTAGGCCATAAGATATTTGTTTTCATCCTAAATAAATTAGGACTAAAACCGGCATACTTGGTTTTAAGATTTGTTGCCTTTCACTATTTCCTTTTTGCGTTTAAATCCAACAAGCATATTTATTACTATTTCCACAACGTATTAAAATACAATCGCTTTACCTCCTATTTAAAGATTTATAAAAATTATTACATTTTTGGGCAAACCATTTTAGATAAAGTAGCATTGCTTGCCGGAGTAAAAACAAATTTTACGATCAACCACGATGGCAGTGCAAATCTGGATAAGATAGCAGCCATGGGGCGCGGAGGAATTTTAGTGAGTGCCCATATCGGCAACTGGGAGATAGCCGGACAATTACTCAACAGATTAAATACCACCTTCAATATTCTGATGTATGAAAATGAACATGAGAATTTAAAAAAGTACATGGATGAAGTGGAGAAGAAAAAAAACATTAAGATCATCGCGATCAAAGATGGAGAAATGGGGCATTTGATCGAACTTCACAATGCCTTCAGTAATAATGAATTGGTGGTGATGCATGGTGACCGTTTCAGAGACGGTGTGCAAACATTGGAAGCTACCTTTTTAGGAAAAATAGCAAAATTTCCTGCCGGACCATTTATTATGGCAGCTAAATTCGGAGTCCCGCTGACACTAGCATTTGCAGTAAAAGAAACGAGTACTCATTATCACTTTTTTGCTTCCGAACCAATTGAAGTAAAACGCACACGAGATCCTAAACAAACAGAAATTGCTGTCCAGGAATTACTTCATAAATATATTGAAGAAGTGGAAAAAATGGTTCATCGCTATCCTGAACAATGGTTTAATTATTACGCTTTCTGGAAGGAAGAGTGATCAGTAATTACTTAACCACAATAGCACCTTGCTCTGATGAATTGGAGGAGTGATAATTACAGTAATAATAAAAATTACCTTTCGTATTAAAAGTAAAAGTGAATGTATTTCCGCTTTTGATCTTTCCGCTGTTAAACAAACCACTATTTGCTGTTACCGAATGATCCGCGTTATCTTTATTAGTAAATGTAACAGTTGAACCGGAATCAACTTGTATTTGAGTCGGATTAAAAGCTTTGTATTCAAGCCAAACTTCATTGGGTCCGGGATTTCCTATCTCGGTTTTTTTGCAACTTCCAAAAACAACAATAAGAATTACTAAAAAGAAAAACTGTTTCGATCTCATGAATTGAATATTATTTTATCCAATCAAATGTATGAAAATTAATCGTGAAATTTGATTGATTTTTATCCAAGCCGATGGCTGAACATGCTCATAATTTCACTATTTTTACAATTCAACCAAAACAGAAAAGCTAAACCTTATTTTCAGGATGGAAAAACAGTACGATGTAATTATTGCAGGTGGCGGTTTAGCCGGTCTTACACTTTCTATTCAACTTAAAAGAGCAAATCCTGACATTTCCATTTTGATAATGGAATACCGTGATTCAATTGCTCCAATAGCTGCGCACAAAGTTGGTGAATCAACAGTGGAATTGGCGACACATTATTTCCGGGAAGTGCTTGGATTAAAAGATTATTTAGAAGAATTTGAATTACCAAAACACGGTCTTCGTTTTTTCTTTACCTCAAATAATAAAGCTGAAATTTCCAACAGGGTTGAACTGGGTCCACGTTTAAAACTTCCCACTCCAAGTCATCAACTCGACAGAGGAACCTTTGAGAATTATCTAGAAAAACATACAAAGGAACTGGGTACCGAATTTATGTTATCTGCCCGTGTCAAGGATGTTGAATTTAACGAAACTGGGCATACAGTTATATTTAATCACGAGGAAAAAGAAAAACAATTAAAGGCACGTTGGGTAGTTGATGCAACGAGTCGCTTTATTTTATTAAAACGTAAATTAAAATTCGAAAAAGCGACACCACACAATGTAAATGCAGTTTGGTACCGCGTGAAAGGTGTTGTAGACATTGATGAATGGAGCGATGACAAAAAATGGAAAACCTTTCTTGCTCCCAAACTTCGTTATCTGAGTACTGTTCACTTTATTGATAAAGGCTATTGGTTATGGGTCATTCCTTTGGGTTCAAAAAATACAAGTATCGGTATTGTTGCCGATGAGGATATCCATCCTTTCAATACAATAAACACATACGAAAAAGCTGTTGAATGGATCAAAAAGAATGAGCCATTAGCAGCTACAAAAGTTTGTCCGCCAAAGGAAGAATTAATGGATTTCAGGATCTTAAAACATTTTGCGCATAATAGCGGAAGGATGTATTCTAAGGATCGCTGGGCTTGCACCGGTGAAGCTGGAGCTTTTTTAGATCCTTTTTATTCTCCGGGGAGTGATTTCATTTCCTTAAATAATACTTGGCTTTCGGATCTGATTCTACGCGATAAAGCTGGAGAAGATATCGCTCTTCGTACAGAAGTATATGAAAAAATGCATTTGCAATGGTACGAGAGTTGGTTACCGATCTATCAGGATAAATATAAATTGATGGGAAATACCCAAATCATGGTCTTTAAAATATTTTGGGACTGGGCAATCTATTGGTCGGTGCCTTGTGTTCTATTTACCAATAAAGGATATACCGATCTTAAATTATTGAAAGATTTATTTGTTTCTGAAAATGGTATCGGAAAAAAATTTCAGGCTTTAAATAAAATAATGCAGGATCTGTTTTTACAATGGTTACCACTTGAACATGCTACTTTTACTGATCGCTATATCGACCCATTTGATCTTAAATATATGCGAGAGTTTCAAGAAGGTATTGAATTTCAGCACGGCAACTCAAAAAAGTTACAGGAAAAAATTACGATGAATATGGGGATGCTTGAAAAAATTGCGGCAGAAATGTTTCGCCATATCAGTCATCAGTCAAAGGGAACATCCTTGGATATGAAAGTGAATCCCTATTCCATCAGTCTGACTGAAAAAGTGGATACAGAAAGTGATCTTGCATTACTGGTTGATGCTTCAGTAAAAAAAGATGTTGAAGTGATGTGGTTTTACGATAAGAAATAAATGCTGATGAGTTCGCAAAATACAATTTCTGAAAAAATGGAAAAGATCAAAACTCTTTTTCAGCAAACAAGTGATTTTGCATCAGCGACAGATGATCTAAAAAGTATTCTTTTACAAATCAACCATTCAGAAAACGAATTCTATTCTGTCGCTTTTGAAGCCACGGCTATGGCTTTTGCAGAAAAAGATATTATTGAGAACAGCTCATTGAATCGTTGGAAATTATTTTTATTAGAAGAGGCGGAATCACATTCATCTCAGGTTCATGTAGGATTAGGTTGGGCATTGGCAAAACATAATATTGACATTCAATTTTATTTGGGAACTGTTGAACCATTTATGATCTCACGTGTTTTGGACGGCATTGGCTATTATGATGGAATATTCAAACAAAGGCAAAGTATTAATAGCAAGAAGATATCCGATAAGATCGATGCTGTGCAATTAAAACACTACGACCAAGGAATTGGAAGAAGCATTTGGTATAGCTTTCTGGGAAATATTCCTAAAGTAAAAGAAATGATCGACAGCTTCCCTTCCTCACGTCACGCAGATCTTTGGAGGGGAATAGGAATTGCATTTACCTATGTTGGAGGTTTTAATGAAAAGATGTTGGATGAACTATATTTGATGGCAGCAGAACATAAATCACAATTATTTATTGGAGCTGCATTAGTAGCAAAAGGGCGGGCTCAATCAAACACCTTGAATCCGGAAACAGACAAAGTGTGTGGTGCGTGGTTCAATTTATCAGCATCAGACACCGTTGAAATAATAAATAATCTATTGCAGGATCCTACAAATAAAACATATGATCAGTGGCTTTCAGCAATTGAAAAACAATTAACTCAGTCAATCATACAAAAAATATGAAAAAAGAAGAACTTCCACAAGATGAGTCTTTATTGGCTTCCATGACAAGGGAACTGATGTATGTAAAAGACAAAGAAGGGAAATACACAACAGATCTGAGTACCGGTTGGGATGTTAAGAAAAACGCATTGGATAACGCATGGGATGATATACGAGAAAGGATTGAAGCCGCAAGCCTTGCAGTAAAAAACGGAGAAAAAAGCCCCATTTATTATTTCATGGAATTACGTATCATGGATTTCCAGGTATTATCGGGGTATACAGGATATTGGGCCTTCACAATAAAACGACATATGAAACCGAAAGTATTTGGATCTTTAAGTGAAAAAAAATTGGCAGTATATGCAAAAGCGTTTAATATCAGCATCGAGGAATTGAAAAATTTTAAAGGCTAGATTCCCGATACATTTTTTCAATCGCAAGAGTTTTTGAAAGAACACTCGAAATATCACAGAGCAAACACAGTAGCAGGTCGAGGAGAAAATATTAAAATTTGTCAGTTCTACTAAGAGTTACAAAATATTGAGAACAATAAAAAATTGTAAATAAAAAACTAAAAATAAACTTTGCATTTTTGCGAATTTGTGAAAAATAAAATAAAATTGAAAAAAAAATTTAAGCATATACAGTCAGCGCATTGCGAAAACGGAGTAGCGACAAGTTTACTTCGATATCACGGATTAGAATTTATGACTGAGCCATTAGCCTTTGGAATGGGGTCAGGAATTTTTTATTTACATATCCCCTATTTATCAATAAATAATGGTCCCGCCATCACTTATAGAACAATGCCGGGATGGATATTCAGTCGCACTTGTAAATCACTTGGAGTAAAAGTTCATCGCGAAAAATTCAGGAATGAACAAACAGCACAAGCATTCTTAGATCAAAAAGTGAAAGAAGGTGCTCCTGTTGGATGTCAGGTTGGTGTATTTAACCTCCCCTATTTTCCTCCTGAATACAGGTTTCATTTTAATGCTCACAATTTAATTGTTTATGGCAAAGAGAATGGCAATTATTTGATCAGTGATCCTGTGATGGAAACAGTAACAAGTCTTTCGGAAGAAGACATGCTGAAGGTTCGTTTTGCAAAAGGACCGCTTGCTCCGAAAGGACATATTTATTTTCCAGAAAAAGTGGGTATCGTTACAGATGAAATAATAAAAAAAGGAATTATAAAAGGCATCAAACGCAGTGCAAGGGACATGCTTTATATCCCTGGAAATATTGGTGGCGTGACAGGAATAAAATATACAGCCAAACAAATTCGTAAGTGGCGCGACAAATTAGGACCTAGGAAAGCCGGTTTATATCTGGGTCAAATTGTGCGCATGCAAGAAGAAATTGGCACTGGCGGAGGAGGATTTCGTTTTCTATTTGCTGCATTTTTGGAGCAAGCGCACCACTATATCAAGCAAGATCAACTTTTAGAAATTTCTGACGACTTTACAAAGGCAGGAGATCTATGGCGTGCAAGTGCAGTTAATATGGGGAGAATTTATAAAGGCCGCTTGAACGAACAAAAAGATTTTGAAGAAAGTGCCGACCTGTTAATGCAAATTTCTGAAATTGAAAAGCAAGCGTTTAAAAAGCTTTTGAAGCTAAAGCTCGATTAAAATCGATTTACGTAATTGCGAAAACAAATAAAATTAAGAAAGAAAATTGTTTTTATATCTTTGGCAAAAGAATTGTATAACCAGAACGAACCAAAAATGATAATTATGAAATACAACGTATTCACAGATTCCTTTTCAGGAACAAAAAAAATGGGTAAAAAGATCACATTTGTATTTGTTGCTTTGATTGCTATTCTTTCTGCCTCCGCTCAAAAAGAAGTAAAGTATGAGAAACTGTATTATAAAAATACTACCGTTGAAACTTCAGAAGTAACAATAACCGTTGACAATGCAGTTTCAACAGATGGAGAAACAAAATTCAAGTTAAAAATTGCAAACAAAACTGCTGATTACATTCTTTTTAAACCTGAAGAGTGTAAATTCATCATCGATGGAAAAGAAACAAAACCTACAGAAAAAGCGAAAACAATCGAACCAAATTCCTCTGAATGGTTAATCGTTAATTTGAAAGGAACAGGTTATAATAAAATTAAAAATTACACTTTTGAAATTGGAGGCTTATACAAAGTATCTACCAGCGGTGCAGTCATTGCGACACCCGACTTCAAATTACCTGCATCAAAAAATGATTTCAAGACAGGAAATTATAGCGTTGTATTAACAAAGCTTACCAAAGAAACAGATAAAACGGAAGCGAAATTCGATTGCTCCTATAATGGCGAAAAAGTTGGAATTGTATTTCCAAGCAAAATTGGTGTCAAAATGCCTGACGGAAATGAATATGCATCTGTAAAACCAACTGGATTGCTTGCTAAAAAAGGTCCAATCCTTTTGGTGAAAGGACAAACAGAATCTTTTTCCGGAAACTGGGACAGGATGCAAGGTGGAAAACCAATGGATATGCAAAAAGTGGAAATGATGATCAAGTGGAACGATGCATTCACAGAAGTTGCTCCTGAGAAATTAAAAAATGAAACATTAACTAT
>CANJPX010000025.1 GCA_947476185.1 Bacteroidota bacterium | reverse complement strand
TTATCACGCACCAAAAAAATATCGAGCGATTGATACGGAAAGAGGAGTCAAAAGCAAAGCTGATCAAGAAAAAGAAGAAAGTTGAAACAATTCAAAAAGTTGAAGCAGAGTAATAAAATAATTTATAATTAATTTCGTTTCATTGTCAATGAAAAGCAGATCGAAGCAATTCTTATTCTTAATTATTTCACTAGCTTCCATTTATTCTTTTCCTCTTATTTCCTTTTCTCAAAACTTGACTACAATTACAGGTAAAGCTTATGATAAGGAGAACAAGAATCTCCCTTTACCAAAACTAATGATTATCAACAAGCGAACAAATCAGGGTTTTTTTGCTGATGCTGAAAGTAAATTTTCTATTTCGTTACTCCCTTCCGACACATTATTGTTTTCATCAATCGGTTTTAAAGTAAAGTCTCTGTGTTTTAAAGATTCCATTTCCAAAAATCATTTGTACGTAGAGGTCGGACTTCAAAAACTGCAATTTGATTTGAAGGAAGTTAGTGTATTTGCAAATCGTAACCTAAATGAGATTCAAAAAGATATTGATAAACTTGGAGTGAAAAACACCTATTCGGTAGAGGGTGTTAATGCACTTGAAAGCCCTATAACGGCACTTTATGAACGATTCAGTAAATTTGGAAAGTCGAAGCGAAAAGTTGCTGAATGGGAGAATGAAGATCTTAAACGTGATGTATTAAAAGATCTATTTCGTTTGTATGTGCAAAATGAAATTATTGATCTGAAGGATGAGGAATTTGATTCGTTTATTAAATATTTAAATTTGAGTGATGAATTTATTCAAATGGCAACCCAATTTGAACTCGTAATGGCGATTAAAGGAAAATATGAAAGCTATAAATACCGCTGGAAATAAAACCCTTGTTGAATATCACTGCTTGCCGTGATAATAATCACAAAACTATTTTATAAAAAAAATTAGTTTTGAGAAAAAAAGTCATGGAAAATAAAGTAAATAGCAGGATACACGAAATAGTGGATAACTGGATGCAGAAGTTGGACCATTTTCAATTAGAGCTTTCACTTGGTAAGATGGAAGTAAAAGATGAGTATGCGGAACAAAAGAAGCTATTCCTCGATAATTTGCATAAGTATGCTCAAACTGCCGAGCATTTTAAAGATTATACCAAAGAGAAAGCTGTATCTATTAAAAATTCTCTTATTGAATTAAAAAATGAATTATTAAAGGAAGAAGAAACCACCGAACAGACAATAAAAGAGCATAAAAAGTCCGTGGGCTCAGCTCTAAAAAAAATGAAACCAATTTAATATATGCAACGAATACTATTTTTTTTGTTTCCCAGATATTTGTTTCCTGTTCCGGAAAGTATGTCCTTTTTTCTAGTTCAATATAGTATAGGTCTATCCAAACAGCTGCAGACCTCTTAGCTAAACTCCATTTCCTGTATTGTCACCACGACATAATGGCGTATCAACACCTTGATTGCCTATGCATTTCTCCACCAAATCATAATAATATTGCAAATTTTCCATTGTGAAATGCTTTAGATTATTATTGTCATTATTGATATAACAAATATATAATAATATTTTTTTTGAAAATTAATATTTCAGAATATGGCCCAATCAGGATAAATAGTATTTATTTTCAATTCCTATGGTATTGTTTTTAATTTAGCAACTTATCTATTATAATTTATGAAAGTCTGGAATCAGGTTCCGCTAGTTCGTTTACTTTTACCATTTTTATTGGGGATTATTTGTGCTATCTATTTCCCAATTCAGGTAAATAACATACTGCTTTTCTCTTTATGTCTATTTGTAATCATAGGAGCAATTGTGTTAATTCCAAGATTTTATATTTCTTACCGCAAATCCCATTGGCTAGGGGTTGTTATCAATTTATTACTTTTTACTTTCGCCTACCAATTAACAATTTTTAAAACTCAGAAATTTTCTCCTAATCATTTTTCAAATTATTGTGGTGGAACAAATACAGTTTATGCCCGCCTCGCTGATTCGTACATCGAAAAAGAAAAATCAATAAAAATTGTAATGGATATTGTTGCAGTCAAAAAGGGTGCTGACTGGGTCAACACAACAGGGAAAGCTATCATTTATATCGAAAAAGACGCTAACGCCCTGCATTTAAAATATGGCGATGAACTGGTAATGAATGCATCATTTAAGGATATACCTGATCCGCAAAACCCTGGAGAATTTAATTATAAAAGATTTTTGTCATTTCATAATATCAATAGCCAATCATATGTTAAGAATGACGACTGGAAAAGCCTTGGAAGTAATTTCGGGAACTTTATTTTAAAATATTCTATCGGATTGCGGGATAAATTAATGGATGTGTTAAAATTTAACAAGTTAAAGGATGATGAACTTTCTGTGGGTGCTGCACTATTATTAGGCTATACTGATAAATTAGATGCAGAAATAATTTCCGCTTATTCCAGCTCCGGAGCATTACATGTTCTGTCTGTTTCTGGATTACATGTTGCAATTGTTTATTTCGTTTTTAGCTGGCTGCTTTTTTTTCTTGATAAACATAAACATGGTCAGATTTTTAAAAGTATTTTATTATTATTATTTCTATGGTTTTACGCTGCCCTTACAGGATTGTCTCCATCTGTACTAAGGTCCGCAACAATGCTCAGTTTTGTGATCTTTGCAAAAGCTTTCAACCGACAAACCAACATTTATAATACATTAGCCGCATCGGTCTTGTTTTTGCTTTTAATAAATCCATACCTAATCATGGATGTAGGATTTCAACTTTCCTATTTAGCTGTTATCGGTATCGTATATATTCAACCGAAGATCCATGCTTGGTTCGAATTTGATAATTGGTTATTAAACCAGATCTGGACGATAACTTCTGTATCTATCGCTGCACAAGTAGCAACATGCCCCTTAGCATTGTTTTATTTTCACCAATTCCCTAACTATTTTTTACTTTCTAATTTAATTGTTATTCCAATTTCAACGGTCATCATTTATATTGGAATTGCCGTTTTTACTTTTGCGCAGATACCTGTGTTTGTAAAATATTTAGCCATTGTTTTCTCTTGGCTTATATGGCTATTGAACTTGTCGGTTAAATGGATGGAATCTCTTCCTTTCTCAGTATTGCAAGGTGTCTCTATTTCTGTTCTGGAAACATGGTTATTATATGGAGTAATTATTTTATTCCTGTTTTATTTTAGTGAACGTAAATTCAGATATCTGATCTACGCCTTATCCTTTTTTATTTTAATTCTTATCAGTCAGACAGTAGAACAATATTCTGAATTCTCTCAGAAAAAAATCATTGTATATAATATTCCTAAAACAAGTGTTTTTGATTTTATTAGTTCAAAAAGCAATATTCTCTTGACAGACTCAGTTTATGCCCAAAACAAAAGTGGCTTATTATTCCATATTAAACATAACTGGTGGGACTTAGGGCTTGATAACACAAAAATAATTTCGAAGGATTATAGTAATGACAATTTCAAATATGAAAATAATGCCATTCAGTTCTTTGATAAAAAACTGATGGTGTTAAAAAATGCGATCAAATTTAAAAATGCTGAATCGAAACAATTGAACCTCGACTATTTGATAGTATCGAACAATACTAATATGAGCCTTTCAGAAATGGATCGATTATTTCATGTTAAAACCATCATTTTTGATTCTTCAAATTCTGAGTACAGGATAAATAAATGGAAGAAAGAATGTATTGCAATGAATCAAGAATATTTTGCTGTGACGGAGACTGGAGCTTTTGAAATTATTATGTAATTATTTTTTGAAAATATCTTTCATAACCTTTCCATTTGAAGTGGGTATAGGAAAACCCATCAGTTCTGCAACAGTATTGGTTATATCTGTTTGCTCGTAGGTTGTTTTGGATATGTAATTTTGTTTAAAATCAGGTCCCAGGGCAAAAAACTCAATATGTCTGCATCCATCACAATTATCACCATGGGAAACAAAACCGTCTAAATGACCTGCGGTATGTCGTCCATGGTCGTTGGTAACAATCAATGTCGTTTTGTTTTTATAAAAATCATCACTTTGTAGTTGCTGCCATAATTGATAAATATAATTATCGGTATCCTTTATTCCTTGCAAATAAGCTGCCGAGTCATTCGCATGAGCAGCAGCATCCGGTTGCTTAAAATTGATGATCGCCAAACGAACACGATAGGAGGAAAGCTTTGTTGATACGCTCATGAAGGTCGTAAAATCTTCTCTATAGCCTGATCCGAGTCCAAAATTTCCACAATCTGTCATCGGCCGAAATTTACCTTTCCATTCCGGATCTGTGCAATCGGATAAAATTTCCAATTTATCTTTGGTAGCAATCACCCAAGCTTCAGAATTTGGTCTATTATATGTTTTTAACCAATATTGGAATACGGATGGATTAGCAGGATATTCGGCACCTGTATTATTTATATTCTGATAGACACCTGTACAAATGGCGGTATGCCCCGGACAAGTGGAAGTAAAACCATTATTATAAAACTGACTGCAAAAAACACCTTCCGAAAGCATTGCAGAACGATGAGGGATAAATTGCTGAGATGCTTCGCCCCAAGTTTCCGTATATCGTGCGCCATCAACAACAACAATGATCACATTTTGTGTATTATAAAAAGAAGCTGGGATATCCTTGCTACAACTCCAAAATAACATCAGATATGCAATTGCAATTAGAGTGAATAATTTTTTAAGTTTCATCAAAACAAATATACGAAAATGGTTTTAAAGCCATAAATTTGCAAAATGAATTTCAAGATTGGAGATAAGGTCAGGTTCTTAAATGAAAAAGGAGAGGGTGTTGTTAGTAAAATAATCAACAAATCCACTGTAGGAGTTACAATTGAAGATGGTTTTGAATTGCCCTTTGCAGTTACTCAATTGTTAATAATAAATAATACCTCTCCTTCTCAAGTACAAGCAAAAATTGTTGAAATTCCGGAGGAGTCATTTGAGAAAATCAAGAACAATACTTCTTCAAAAAAAGAAGAGCAAGAGGGTATTTACATAGCTTTCTCACCTGAAAAAGAAAATAATATCTCTCATTCAGATTTTAATGTCTGGATGATCAATCATACAAATTATCAAATATTATTTACTTATTCTATTTTTAGTCAGGATGGTTTTAAAACCATTGAAACAGGTAATCTAGGGTCATTCGAGCATTCTTTAATTGAAACCATCGATCAGGAATTATTGACCGAAAGCTCAAATTTCAAAATTGACGTTCTCTTTTTTGATGAACATAAACATGAACATCAATTACCGATAAGTGAAGTTATAAGGCTAAAACCAATAAAGCTTTATAAAGAAAATGCATTTTTAGAAAACAGCTTCATCTCACAAAAGTCTTTGATAATAAATGTTTTTCAGATGGATGAAAATCAAAAGGAGGAGACGTATTCTCCAAAAATGGATCTGTCAAAAATTCTTTTCCAAAAGCAAAACTACTCGGATACTCCAAAACGATCGAAACCACATGCAAATAATAATCCTGCATTTGAAATGGAAATAGATCTTCACATTGAGGAGTTGATGGATAACTATTCGGGGATGAGCAATGCAGAAATAATTCAAATTCAGCTAAAACAATTTCAAAAAGCCCTGGATAAAGCCATCAACGAACATTACAGAAAACTAGTCGTGATTCATGGTGTTGGAAATGGACGATTAAAGCAAGAGGTTCGCTCGATTCTCTCATCCTATAACAATTTGCGTGTACATGACGGAGCCTATTCTAAATACGGGTTTGGTGCTACCGAAATAGTTTTAGGTTGATCAGTTCTCTTGTTCAAAACAATATCTTTCCTTCAATATATTTTCCAGTTTAAAGGATCAGAACGGACATTACTGACCAATAAACGGATGAATCAATGAACAAATAAACTATCTTTGTACCGCAGGCCGTTCTATCGCTTCATAGCAATATGAAGAGGAAAGTCCGGGCAACACAGAGCATCCCACTTCCTAACAGGAAGGATTCATAGCAATATGAAGACAGCAAGTGCCACAGAAAAGTACCGCTGTTCGCAAGAATAGTAAGGGTGAAAATGTGAGGTAAGAGCTCACGGTATTGGTTGGCAACAATTAATACGGGTAAACCTTGGGAGTTGAAAGACCAAATAAACCGGAGCATAAGAGCTGCTCGCTCAATTCCGGAGGGTAGGTTGCTTGAGTTTTGTAGTGATACAAGATCTAGATAAATGATAGAACTCGACAGAACCCGGCTTATAGGCCTGTTTTTTTTAACACTACAAATTACTAGTTTATACAAATACTAATCTGTATAAAGTAAACTTAGATCATATTTTTGAGCGTGTTCCCCTTTGAAGGAGGCAGGGGTATGAATTCAAATTTGTGGCCAATGTTTTTTATAAATCAAAATTTAGTTTTGTGAAGTACTTTTTTTACATAAAGATCTAAATAGACGATAGAACTCGACAGAACCCGGCTTTTAGGCCTGTTTTTGTTCACTACAAATTACTAGTTTATACAAATACTGATCTGTGTAAAGTAAACTTAGATTATATTTTTGAGCGTGTCTCCCTTTGAAGGGGTCAGGGGGATGAATTCAAATTTGTGGCCAATGTTTTTTATAAATCAAAATTAAATTTTGTGAAATACTTTATTTACATATTATCCCTCCTTTTCATTTTTAGTACTAGCGCTTCCAAGGCTCAAAAAGCAAAAGAAAAAGCTCGGGCAAATATTGTCCTACTTAAAAATGGAGCATTATTTATCCGTCTAAAAACATCACAACTAAAAATAAATGCATTAAAAAAAATTGGTAAGGAGAAAGAATCTGAAGAAATCCGAATGAGTCAGGAAGCTACAAACCTTTCTATAATCAAAGCTTTTAAAGAAAATTTTAATTTTTGCCAGGTATACTTTTTTTATTCCAATCATTCCACTGAGGTGAAAGAAGGAAAGTATAAAGCAATTATTTTTAATACTGATATGAAAATAGATTCTTCCTTTAGCAGTGACAACTACTTGATTGGGGAATTTGATGAAAGTGAAACAACACAATTAGACGCATTTATTATTAAAGATAAAAATTACGATCAATTAAAAGCACCATTCCCGTATTTAATAAAAAAGAACCAAGCCCTTGTCAGCACACGTTCTTATGACGACATCATTTTCATATTAAATGAAAAACTGATATCCTTTTATAATAAAAAACAGTAGATTAGAATCGTTTTTTTTTATAAATAGCACCAATTCAATTAATTATATTATCTTTGCACCGGTTTTAGTCAAAATAGGATTTTTGCTGAGACGAATTTACGACTGTAGAACATTGCCGAAAAAAGCCCGAAGACCAATGATGGTGGGCTCCTTAAAAAACAGTTGTCGGATTCAACTCACATGTACCTCCTTGTAAGTGACGACTGTAATATTAACTTAATAAATAATTAATGAACAAATTTGAAGCGTTAGGCTTTAACAATGCTATTGTTAAAGCGGTAACAGAATTGGGTTTTGAAACTCCAACTCCGATCCAGGAAAAAGTAATTCCTGTATTATTAAAAGGTAATACCGACCTTGTCGCACTTGCGCAAACAGGTACAGGAAAAACAGCAGCCTTTGGTTTGCCTTTAACCCACTTGATAGATTTCACTTCACGTGATACACAAGCGGTGATCATTTGCCCTACACGCGAATTGTGTATGCAGATCACACGCGATCTTCAGAGCTACACAAAATACATTGACGGAGCAAATATCGTTGCAGTTTATGGGGGAGCAAGTATTGACAATCAATCCCGCGACATTAAAAAAGGAGCACAGATCGTTGTTGCAACTCCTGGAAGATTATGTGATATGATCGATCGCAGACGAGTAAACTTCAGTAACGTTCGTTTTGCTGTATTGGATGAAGCAGATGAAATGCTGAACATGGGATTCAAAGAAGATCTTGATACTATTTTATCTCAAACACCGGAAGAAAAAAACACATGGTTATTTTCTGCAACCATGCCGGATGAGGTATTGCGTATCTCTAAAAATTACATGGAAAAACCTGTAGAGATCACTGCAGGAACTAAAAATGCCGGAAACGAAAACATCGAACACATATATTATGTCGTTCAGGCTCGTGATAAATATGCGGCATTAAAACGTATTGCGGATTCTAACCCTGATATTTTTGCAATTGTATTTTGTCGTACCCGCATCGAAACACAAGAAATAGCTGATGCCTTGATAAAAGATGGTTATGGTGCAGATTCTTTGCATGGCGACTTATCTCAACAACAACGCGATCACGTAATGAAACGTTACCGTGCCCGTTCACTTCAAATGCTTGTTGCAACTGATGTTGCAGCTCGTGGTATTGATGTGAATGACGTAACTCACGTTATCAATTATAATTTACCTGATGAGATTGAAAATTACACACACCGTTCAGGACGTACTGCCCGTGCGGGTAAAACCGGTACTTCGATCTGTATTATCAATATGAAAGAAGTTGGAAAGATCCGAATCATTGAACGTATCATCAAAAAGAAATTTATTCAAGGTACTATCCCTACAGGATTTGAAGCTTGTGAAAAACAACTTTTCAGCTTGGTGAAAAAGATCCATAATGTGGAAGTAAATGAAGAGGCGATTGAAGCTTATCTGCCAAACATTTATGAAGAATTAAAAGAACTAACCAGAGAAGATATTATCAAACGTTTTGTATCTACCGAGTTTAACCGCTTTTTAGATTATTACAAAAATGCACCTGATCTAAACGCTTCTTCTTCAAGAGATAGAGAGCGTTCTTCTTCAACTCCCGGTATTACTAAATTGTTCATCAACCTTGGTGAATTAGACAGTTTGGATAGCACTTCAATGAAGGAATATATCGCTGAAGTTTCTGGTGTTGATTTAGCTTCAATAGTTAATATTGAAGTGAAATCAAGTTTTTCTTTTATTGAAGTAAAAACGGAAGCTGCTGAAGTAATCCAGGGAACATTCAAAAATGCACGTTACAATAATCGTAATGTTCGTATCGAATCTCGCGGAGCTAGCGAAGGAAGATCGAGTGGAGGATATGAAGGTGGTGGGAACAAAAGATCTTTTGGCGGTGGAGAACGTAAAAGTTACGGAAACCGTTCTGATAGAGGAGGAGAAAGAGGCGGAGACAGAGGTGGTTATAAAGGAAGAAGTGGATCCGGTGATCGTAGAAGTTCTGGTTCAGGAGAACGCAAATCATACAGCGACCGTTCTGACAGAAACTCATCCGGAGAGCGCAAATCCTATAGCGACCGTTCTGATAAAGGTGGTTATGCAAAAAGCAATAGCGATTCAGGAGAACGCAAATCATATAGCGATCGTTCTGAAAAACCAGCCTCAAAAAGTACAGGAACTGAATCAACAGGCGGAGACAGAAAAAGTAATTTTTCACGTGAAAGACGTCCTAGAAAACAGTTTTAAATATTAATTGATAATTGATAAATTAAAAAAGCTCCCCGTTTTTCGGGGAGCTTTTTGTTTGAAAGAATTAAAAGTAATTAAATATATTATTCACCTATTTCTTTACCGGAGCATTGTCCTTTGGCTTCATCAAACTATTCATAGCCATCATTTCTCTCATAGTACGATCCATTCCTTCGCTAGAACCATCTAAGAAAATAACATTCCCTTTACCATATTCTGCAAAATTTTTGATTGCTTCAGTCCACATACTAAACAAAATAACAGAAGTATCTAAATTAGCTTGTTCCATTTCTTTAGCCGCCTGACTCATACCCTTAGCTACTTCTTCTCTAAATAACGCAACACCCTGTCCACGCAATTGAGCTGCTAACCTTTCAGCCTCAGCTGCAATTTTTGTTGCATTTCCATCAGCTTCAGCAGCTTTTGTTTTAGTAATCAATAAAGCTTGTCCTTCGTTTTCAGCTGCTGCTTTTAAATTACTTGACGCAACAACCTTAGCCATTGATTTAATAATTTCTTCGTCAAACGTAATATCATTTAATTGAAGATCGAGAAGGTGATACCCCCATGTTTCAAGCGTTTGGTCAATTTGCTCTTTTACATCATTAACAATTTCCTTTCTTAAAGATAACACTTCTGCTTGTTTTTTTGTAGCAACAAACCCTCTGATAGACCCTTCAATGGTACGAACCAAGGCTTGCATCAAATTGCGGTCATCAATAAATTTAAATGCAACATTTTTTATACTATCTTCATTCGTATTGATTACGGCATAAAGTAACATCGCTTTAAAATAAACATTCGCCTGATCAATAGTAATGGCTTGAAACTCAAGTTCTACAGAACGATTTTGAACAGAAATGCGTTTGTAAATAACTTCAATAAAAGGAATTTTCATGTTTAACCCGGGGGACATTACTCTTCTGTATTTACCAAAAACAGTAACAACTGCAATGCTCCCTTGAGAAACAGTTACAAAGGATAGAAATAGAACTAAAAGAACTATTACCAGCAAAATAATAGAAAATATTGGCATGTTTTTATATTTTTAATTGGTTTAGGACAAATGTATTATAAAAAAAATACACGTGTAGATTCTTTTGATTTTTATTTTTTTTTGATTTTATCGCTTTAAAATATGAATGTTTTGCTTATATTTGCATCGCTTTTTAAAAGCAAATGGCTGCGTAGCTCAACTGAATAGAGTGTCTCACTACGGATGAGAAGGTTAGGGGTTTGAATCCCTTCGCGGTCACAAGAAAAACCTCGCACAATTGCGGGGTTTTTTTATTTCTCAACGTCAAGTAGAATATTTCCAATTATTTTGAAAATTCTTATCTTTCGCTACATTTGATGTATATTACTTTCAAACTTCCTAGACTGGAAGGGGGAATGGAACAAACTGACAAAATATTAATTATTTGGATAAAAATATGAATACTTTTTACGATTGGAAACCTGAATACTTTGATTCTGTTGTTGGAATATCATCAGCAATTATTGGCTTTATCATTTTTTGGTTTATAATTCTTAGCCCGAAGATCAAATCCAGCTTTTTTTCGAAGAATCCGGAAGAAAAGGCTTGGATTAATTATGTCGTATTTCAAAAGATGATGGGTGTTTTATTTTTAGGGATTTTACCGGGTGCAGTTGTGCTTTATTTTTTGCCCTATACCTTATCGGATTATGGATTGAAGTTTGGCAAATTTTCGGAGTCGATGATTTATACAGGAATTATGTGCCTTTTAATTGCCCTTATAAATTTTAACGCTACAAAAAACAAGGATAACCTCAAAAACTACCCTCAAATGCGTTTAAAAGAATGGGACAAAAAACGTGTCTTCATTAATTCCTTCGCCTGGGTATCCTACTTGTTTGCTTATGAATTTATGTTCAGAGGAATTTTATTAATTACCTGTTATCATTCATTTGGATTTTGGCCTGCTGTAGCAATAAATCTAGCTCTTTATTCTGCGACACATATCCCGAAAGGACTTAATGAAACAATAGGAGCTATTCCATATGGACTTCTTCTTTGTTTCATTACCATTTCTACTGGAAGCATTGCTGTTTCATTTTTAACACATGTAGCCCTGGCGCTGACAAACGATTATTTTTCTGTGTACCATAGTAAAGAAATGGAATTTAAGTAAGCAACCCTTATTGAATTCTTACGTTATTATAACCGAGAATGAGTTAATAGTTATTTTTTATAGAAAAAGAAAAACTTGAATATATTACGTTTTTATTTCTTAGCCTTTTCATTGATCTTTTCCGCTAGAATATTCTCGCAAGAAGAGCAATTGCCTATTTCAACTCCATCTTCCGGTGAAACAACACCGGCCAAAAAACAATATTATTTATTAAGCCCAAGAATATCTGTCACAGTGCCTCACCCAATGGGAAATAAATCTTTTAAAAAAAGCTTTGTCGGGATATATGAAATTTCAGGAGGATTAAATTTCATGATCTATAAAGGTTTATTTGTTGGCATTTCTGCAAAAAATGGTTTGTTAAAGATCACAGAGAATAAGATAGCAGACTATAACGCAAGCATGAGTTTTAATAATATCGGAGTTAAATTTGGAGGAGATTTTTATATCGGCGAGAAAAACAATTCCATTTTTTCTATGTCGTTATTATATGGAAAAAACTGGACCAAATATTCAGGGATCAAAAGTAAGGATCCAAACAATCCACCAAAGATCAATGGATTTAACACTTTTTATTTTGAGCCGGAAATGAATATTTTCTTTTTGATTGAATCTAATTTTGCAATAGGAGCAACGCTTTCATATTCTGTTTTTGATGCTCATTTCGACCCATATGATTTGAGACTAAATGAATATACCCAATTCGAAACTAAAAATGCTGTTTCTACTCAGTTCCTAAGTTTTGGATTCGGATTTTATTACAGTTTGGTAAAAAAGAAATAAGTTATCTTTTCAGGATAAAATGTCACATCAATTTTTTCTATAATTTTTCTTGAATGAAAAAAAATCTGAAGCAACAGCTCTTTTCACTCTGTCAACAATACATTGAACAGCGAATTTCTAATGCGCTTAACGCAATCAATACAGCAAAAGAATCTGCAAATAGCGATTCCAAGAGTAGTGCAGGTGATAAACATGAAACAGGAAGGGCGATGGCGCAATTGGAACAAGAGAAAAGTTCGATTCAATTAAGTGAGACCTTTGAGCTTCAAAAGATATTACAAAAAATAGATCCTGATAAATCTTCAGCAACTATTCAAAATGGAAGTATAGTCATAACAAACAAGGGAAACTTCTTTATTTCCATTCCGGCAGGTAAATTACAATTTGAAAATAAAATCTATTTTGCAATTTCCATGGGATCTCCGTTTGGTCTGAAGATAAAAAATTTATCAAAAAACATGCAGTTTGACTTTAATGATCAACACTATGAAATTGAAGATGTCTTTTAGTGTATTTTGACCTATATTTGTTTAACTTCTCACAATCTAAAAAAAAACATGAAATATAAAGCCATTACAAATCCCTTAAAAGGAAAGACAGATATGCGTAAAAATTTTATCAATCTTTGCCTAAGCATTATTTTTCTAATGTTTACAGGCATCTCAAACACACATGCCCAAGAACTTCGAAGTTCTAGTGGAAGCAGTACCGGCAAAATTGATTCAGACGGAACGATCAGAAATGGATCAGGCAGTAGTGTTGGTAAAATTGATTCCGATGGAACAATAAGAAATAGTTCAGGAAGCAGCATTGGCAAAATTGATTCTGACGGAACCATCAGAAATGGATCGGGTAGTAGCATTGGTAAAGTTGATTCTGATGGAACGGTAAGAAATGGATCTGGTAGCAGCATTGGTAAAGTTGATTCTGACGGAACAGTAAGAAATAGCTCCGGAAGTAGCATTGGTAGTGCAAATGGTGTTTCAAAAGAAAAAGCGGCAGTCGTATTCTTTTTCTTTGAATTTTAATAAAAATCACCTAAATGAAAAGGTACTATATATAAGATATAATGTACATTTTATTTAATCTCCCGAAACCTGATTTTCGGGAGATTTTTTTTGTTAAAAAAATTGTTTTTTATTCATCAACTAATTATATTAGAGCTCTCTAAACTAATAACTAATTATTCCCCCAATGAAAAAAACTATTTTATTTACTGCAAGCTTTGCTGTTTGTTCCTTTTTATCAGCTCAAACAACTGAAAAAATGAATACCGAAACGGGCGTCATAGTTTGTGAGCATTTTGCAATTACAAAACCTTTACGCGAATTGGCTCTAGAACAACCGATGACGGAAAAACATCTGAACGAATTGAGACGTGAAAATATCCGAGAATCAAAAGATCGTGATAATCGGGAAGCTCAAAAATTCCCTTTTAATGTGGAAAAAGATGGAGGGACATACGGTAACGACCCTAATTTGATTCAAGCCGATATGGGTAAGAATCCGGGCAAGGCTCCTATCCAAAATATCGCTGGGCAAAGTGTGACGGGATTCCGACCAATGGATCCTTCAGGCGCTGCAGGGACAACTTATTTTATGCAAGCTATCAATTCAACAACCTATAGAATTTATAATAAATCGACCGGTGCAACTGTATTATCTGGAACTGTTGGCAACTTATGGTCACCTGCAACACCCAATGATGGTGATCCAATCATAATGTACGACCGGTATGCTGACCGATGGTTTGTTAGTCAGTTTGGTTCAACCGGAAACAAAATATATATCGCAATATCAACTACCAACGACCCTACAGGCAGTTATTATACGTATACATTTACTTCGCCACAGTTTCCTGATTATTTAAAATTTTCTATTTGGCAGGATGGATATTATATGACCTCGAATCAAACCACACAAAAAGTTTTTGCATTTCAACGTTCTGCCATGTTAACAGGAAGTCCGACAGCAAAAGTCGTGTATACAAATTTTACTCCGCCTTCTGGTGGTGGATTCTTTTGTCCTATGCCTGGGGATAATGACGGGAATGGAGGCTTGGCGCCTGCTGGAACACCTTGCCCGATTTTTACATACAGCGACAACGGTTGGGGTGGTGGAGCAACCGATGCCATAAAAATATACACAATGGCTGTAAACTGGGTTCCGACAACCGCTACAGCTACAATTACTTTAGCCGCTACATTGAATACATCAGCTTTCGATGCCTCCTATGATGCCTCTTGGAACGATGTTTCTCAGCCAGGAACAACACAAAAACTAGATGGAATTGGTGGGGTTATACAATATCGAGCTCAATGGAGAAATTGGAATACTTATAGAACTACAGTTTTAAATTGGCCTGTAAAAATAAGTGCAACACAGAGAAGCATCATGTGGGCAGAAGTCAGACAAGATGCTACAACTGGTGTTTGGAGCATTTATCAACAAAGTATTTATGCACCAGATACAAAAACAAGGTGGATGGGGAGCATAGCGATGGATGATAATGGTGGAATTGGATTGTGTTATGCTCGCGCTTCAACAACCGCAGGCGATTACATGAGTCTATATTATGCCGGACGGAAAGTTTGTGATCCTGTAAACACATTGCCAGTAACCGAACAACTTGCTATTGCAGGAACCGGGGCGCAAACTGGTGGTGTTAATCGTGATGGAGATTATGCTCAAACAACATTGGATCCTGATGGCATTACATTTTGGCATACAGGAGAATATATGGGTGGACCAACTGGCAGTACTGCCGCACGTACTCGTATTTATTCTTTTCAATTACCTACCTGTACACCTATAGCTCCTGTTGCGAATTTCTCTGCAACTCCAACAACCATCTGTGCCGGGTCATCTGTAACTTTCACAGATCTTAGTGTTAATACTCCAACATCATGGGCTTGGACATTTACTGGCGGAACCCCTAGTTCTTCTACAGTTCAAAATCCTGTGGTAGTTTATAATACTCCAGGAACCTATAATGTTACTTTAGTTTCTACCAATGCATCAGGAAGTAGTGCTCCTGTGACAATGACAGGTTATATTATTGTTAAGGCAATTCCTGCAGCACCTGTCGCAACTAATACAGGCCCTTTTTGCGCAGGGTCAACAATAAATTTATTTGCATCAACTGTTGCCGGAGCAACCTATGCCTGGACTGGTCCAAGTACTTTTACTTCCGCAATTCAAAATGCAACTCGTCCAAGTGCAACAACAGCGATGGCCGGAACATATAGTGTTACTGCTACTGTTTTGGGATGTACCAGTGTAGTCGGTACAACTGCTGTTGTAATAAATTCGCTACCAGTGATCACCGCAGAATCGAATTTAACATATTGTCCTGGAGCCGCAGTTCCTTTGAACTCCTTTGTTACGACTCCTGCTGGAGCTACCTATTCATGGACAAACTCAAATACCGCAATAGGATTAGTTGCAAGTGGTACAGGCAGTCTCCCTGCATTTACTGCAACGAATACAACTTCAAGTGCTATAGTAGCTGCAATTGCTGTTACTCCTACTTTATCAGGATGTGTTGGTTCAATCAGTTCATTTACTATAACGGTAAATCCTAGTCCGGTAGTAACTGCTGAAACAAGCGTTTCTGTTTGTGCAGGAGCAACTGTTCCTGCAAATACATTTGTAAGCACACCTGTTGGAGCGACTTACACATGGACAAATTCAAATACGGCAATAGGTTTAGTAGCAAGTGGTTCAACGAGCACTCCTTCATTCACTGCAACAAATGCAGGTGCCAGCCCTATTACTGGAACAATAACAATAACGCCAACTTTAGGCGGTTGTGCCGGAACTACTTCAACTTATACAATAACAGTAAATCCAATTCCTGCAACTCCGGTTGCAACCAATACCGGACCATTTTGTCCTGGAACAACTATAAATTTATTATCATCTACAATTGCAGGAGCCGCTTATTCCTGGACAGGACCAAGCACTTTTACTTCTGCAATTCAAAATGCAACACGCCCAAGTGCAACAGCTGCGATGGCAGGAACATATAGTGTTACTGCTACAGTTGCCGGTTGTACAAGTCTAACTGGAACAACAGTAGTTGTTATTAGCACAGCTCCTGTAGTTACTACTGAAACGAATATTGCAGCTTGTAATGGAGCGCCTGTTCCTGCAAATACATTCGCAAGTACCCCTGCAGGCGCCACTTATGCATGGACAAATTCAACTCCATCGATAGGTCTTGCAGCCAGCGGAACAACGAGCCTTCCTTCTTTCACTGCTACAAATAGTGCCGCAAGTCCAGTGATAGCCACAATTACAATAACACCCACATTGGCAGGTTGCGTTGGAACACCGCTTACATTTACGATTACTGTAAATCCTACACCGGTTGCAACATTCACATCTTCTGCGAATCAGTGTTTGACTGGTAATTCATTCGGATTTACAAATACAGGATCTAGTGGTATAGGATTCACTTATTCATGGACCTTTGCCGGTGGAACACCTGCCTCTTCAACTACAAATAATCCGGCAGGCGAAACATTTGCAGCTTCAGGAACACATAACATTATTCATACAATAACATCAACGGCAGGTTGTATCGGAAGTACTTCTGTTTTAGTTACAGTATTCCCTAGTCCTTCGGCTTTAGCTGTTACAACAACTTCCTCTTCTTGTTCTTCACCAACCGGCACAATTACAATTGGCACGGTTACAGGTGGAACAGGCCCTTACACGTATTCTGTAAATGGAAGTGGGTATACCGGGACGACTTCTTATACGGCAATAGCTGCTGGGACATATCCTGTAATTGTAAAAGATGTTAACGGTTGTACATTCACTACTTCCGCAATTATTGGAAGTTCTTCAGGACCAACTGCATTGGCTGTTACTAATACAAACACAACTTGTGGTAATTCAAATGGTACTATCACAATTGGAACTGTAACAGGTGGAACCGGTCCTTATACATATTCAGTGAATGGTAGTGGATTTACAAGTTCAATCTTATATTCTACATTAGCTTCTGGAACATATTCTATAGCTGTGCAAGACGGAGGTGGTTGTGTTTTTACAACTAGTACAACAATTGGAAATATTGCCGGACCTTCGGCATTAGCAGTAACATCAACCAATTCAAATTGTGGAGGATCTGATGGAACAGTTACAATTGGTTCTGTTACTGGAGGCACTTCAACATTTACTTATTCTTTTGACGGTAGTTCTTTCACCTCAACTACAGGTTACACAGGAATTGCTGCAGGCACATATGCTGTTGTTGTTCAGGATGTAAATGGATGTACTTATACAACTTCTATCACTGTTGGTAATACAGGAACAACACCTGCAACACCTACAATTTCTTTGGTAGGTCTTACATTAACCTCTAGTTCTGTAACAGGTAACCAATGGTATTTGGATGGAGTATTGATCGCTGGTGCAACAGCACAAACATACACTGCTACTGTGAATGGAACTTACACAGTTGTGTTAACGTCCGGTGGCTGTGCATCTTCTATTTCAACCCCAATTGTTATTACAAATGTTGGAATAGATGAATCAGTCAATCCATATTTATTTGGTATCTATCCGAATCCAAATGATGGAAATTTTAATGTTACTTTTACATCTGCTGATAAGTCTACTTATAAGTTAGAGCTCTTTAATGCTCTAGGACAGATCATTTTCAGAGATGATCTAGTTGATTTCAAAGGAGTATATACAAAGAAGCTAAGTGTAACTGAATACGGAAAAGGTGTTTACACGATCACATTAACCAATTCCAAAAATGAAACGGTTAAGAAGGTTATAGTATACTAATCACGAAGTATAAATACAACGTAATCATCATTATAATCAAAAGCCCCGAGAAGAATCTCGGGGCTTTTATTATTCAAAAAGTACTACATTCAATAAATTAATTTGAAATAATTTATTGAACAACGAAACTTTTTACTCCATTTATCTTTTTGCTATTAATTCTTGCGAAATACATTCCAGAAGGGATTCCCAAATTTTGCTGATAGCTAGATTTGCCCGTCAAAGAAGTTTTATAAACCAATTTACCAGTAATATCTATCACTTCCAAATCGAAAATTTCGTTTAAAAAGTTTTTATCAGAGAACTGAATCGTAAATGAACCATTATTCACAGAAGGATACAATTGAATCCCAATGTCTGCATTTTGAGTGTTATTTACCCCTACCATTGCAGACAGATCTGTTTCCCAAATACCTCTGCCGAAAGTAGAGATATAAATTTTATTTAGTACTTGATTAAAGTCGATATCAGTAACAATTACGTTAGGCAATCCTGTACTTTGACTAACCCACAGGTTTGCTGTTTCGTCAAGAATATAAACACCTAAATCAGTAGCGATCATTTTCTTATCCGTTCCAGGAACGGTTTTAATGCAATTCACAGGAATGTTTGGCAAGTTATAGGATATGTTTAGCCATGTTAAACCTCCGTCAATTGTTTTATAGATTTTTTCACCACTTACAAATCCAGATAAAGTTACAAAGGCAGTATTGGCGTTCGTCTGACTAACATCTATACTTGTAAAATACAATGTATCCGGTAAACCTGCAGTTATTTCTGTCCAGGAACCTCCGCCATCTCCTGTCCAATAAATTCCGGATGGAGATCCGTATTCGAAACGTATTCTTCTGGCAGCATAAATAACATTGCTATTCGAATTTGCAACAGCCAGTGCACAAGTTTCATTATCATTAATGCCATTACTTGGAAGAGGAGTTAATGCGGACCAGCTATTACCGCCATCAGTAGATTTATTGACATTCGTAAATCCGGCATAAATGGTTCCCGGTGTATTGTAATCACCAACAATAGGCGACACCCATTCACCTGGCTCACTATTTACATTGACAATTGCGCCAATACTGCTATTCCCACCATCATTAGAAACGTAAAAGTTTCCGTATTGACTAGATCCTATAACAACATTATCATCAATAGGATCCAAATAATTATCCATTCCATCTCCCCCAAAAATTGTATTCCAAGATGAGCCGTCATAATAAAATGTAGCATTGTCTTGGGCACCTGCTACCAATCTACCTGTAATATTTTTTGAACTTGAAACTCGATAAAAAGAGGTGATATTCATTCCATCACTTATTGTTGTCCAGTTTGTTGGCCAGGGTGAGCCACCACTAGCGGCAGTCCATGTTTGTGAAATTATTGAATTAGTTTTATATAAACCACCATCACTACAAACAAAAATTTCGTTGGTTAATGGATTTGTTTCTATAAAATGGATATCACCATGCAAGGTTGGTCCATAACTTAATGTCCAATGACTCACAGGGTTGAAATTATTTGCGCCATTTGTAGATGCCCAAATATTTACACCACCAACATATACAATATTTTTATTTGTCCGATTTACAGTAAATCCAAGGTCATAAGTGCCTTGCCCACCTGCTGAAGTCCCATCATTTCCCTCCAACATATTAACACCAGGATTAATATAATTCCAAGTTGCACCGCCGTCTGTTGATTTATAAATTCCGTAAGAACCTTCTGAAGCGTCTACTGTCATTGCAAAAATAAAATTAGGATCGGTTGGGGCTATCGCAAGTTTTATTCTTTGAACCACACCTATTCCGGGAATACCAGTTGGGAGCATAGTCCAGCTCGCACCGAAATCTAAAGATTTATAAATTGCAGCATATCCTTTTGAGGAACCAGCTAACCATCCGGATGTTGCATAAATTGTATTTGGCAAGAGAGGATCTTGAACCAGATCCCAACAAAGTGAATCCATCACATGTGTCCAGCTGGCACCCGCATCAATAGAAGTATACATACCGCTTACACCACAAGCAACAAGTTTACTACTGTTAGTTGGATTGATCAGTATTTTTCTGATCAAAGAAGCATCGCCATCAGTTAACTGAAAACTTAAACCGGTTGGGGCCCAAGTTAAACCACCATCTGTTGTTTTATATACACCTAATCCATAATGTGTATTTCTTTTTCTGCCATCAATATTCAATGCAACATCAATGTATTCAAAATCACAAACAGAAATATACATGATGTTTGTATTTGATGGATCGATAACGATATCGCTTATCCTATCAATGGGCAGATTATCTGTCAATGGTGTCCATGTTAAGCCGTCATTTGTTGTTTTCCATAATCCGCCTTGAGCAACACCAACAAAATAAGTACCTGCAATAGTAGGGTGGAAGGCAATACAATTTATTCGGCCAATACCATTTTGCATATACCCTGTAAGGTTTCCCGGTAAAGTATATGGACCAAATGGCGACCATGCGGCAGCTGAAAATGAAGAGGAGGGAGGTACCGAATTTTTATTATTTGCTGCTTTTACGGCTTCATCAATATATATTGCTGGATCCGCAAGTTCACCATGCCCATCCGTTTTATACTGCATATCGTTTTCCCAGCGTTTATAATATTTCCAGTGCTTTGTATTCTTCAGGTCATGTGTTTTTGAAAACTGGTCAAACTGACGCTGCATCTCCACAAACGTGAGTTTTTTACCCGGTTGTTTTCTAATAAATTGTTGTGCATTTGAGATACTTACTATCGTAAGCATCAATAAAGCCGTAAAATAAAGTTTAGCTGATTTCATTTGCTTGGGGGCTTTGTTGTTTTATATTTTAAAAATGAAATGTAAATATACAAAATATGGGATGTATATTAAATAATGTCTATGAATCCGCTAAAAATGACAATTGAAGCATCAGGTAAAGGTTCTGAATTTTGGATGCAGATTTCACTTATTTAACTTTCTTATCCAATACTTTAAATTTCATTCTTAATATTTCAAGTATCTTTACGCCTCATCAAATAAAAAAACATTGTCAACTTTTTCCGAATTAGGCGTATCAGAGGCTTTAATAAAAGGTCTGATTGAAAATAATATTTTTGACCCTACCGAAATTCAAGTGAAATCGATTCCTTTTTTATTGAAGGAGGGTTTTGATTTTATTGGTCAGGCTCAAACTGGAACAGGGAAAACAATGGCTTTCGGATTGCCTCTTTTACAAAAAATTGATTCTGGCAATCCAAAGATTCAGGCATTGGTGCTTTGCCCTACACGTGAATTAGGACAACAGATCGCCAAACAATTGTTTCGTGTTGCCAGATATAATCCTGAAAGGATTTTTGTTGAAGCTGTTTATGGTGGTGAACCTATCGAAATCCAGATCCGTAACTTAAGCCGTCCCACTCATATTGTAGTTTCTACACCGGGAAGATTAATAGACTTGTTGGAAAGAAAAGCAATAAGTTTAGCGGATGTAAAAACGATCGTTTTGGACGAGGCGGATGAAATGCTTAGTATGGGATTTAAAGCAAGTATAGATGCTATTTTAGAACAAACAAACGGTCAACGATTTACCTGGTTATTTTCTGCTACCATTCCTGATACGCTTACTCAGATCATTCACACCTATATGGATGAAGATGCTTATAAAGTTGAAGTGGACGTAAAGAATATCGTTAACAGAGACATTGAGCATCAATATGTTCAATGCATTGATACGAAAGATAAATTGAATACTTTACTTGAGTTTTTAAGAACGCAAGGAAAAGGAAGAGGAATAGTTTTTTGCAAAACGAAAGATGGCACACAATCCCTTGCAAAACAATTGATCGCTCGCAACCATTCGGCAGAGGCTATTCACGGAGATCTGCAGCAGCGCGACCGCGAAAAAGTAATGCGTGCTTTTAAAAATGAAAAGGTTCAGATTTTGGTTGCCACCGATATGGCTGCTAGAGGAATTGATGTTCATGATCTCCAATATGTGATCCATTACCAACTCCCTGAACAATTAGAGTATTATACCCACAGAAGCGGACGAACTGGCCGTGCGGGTAAAAAAGGATTATCAATAAGTCTAGTGACGAGTTCGGAAATGGGCAGATTAAAAACCATCGAAAATGCATTAAAGATTACTATTCAAAAGATCCGCAGAGGATAAACGCACTTTTTATCCAATAGCATTCCAACTGAAACGATGTTTAGCGTATAGTTCTTTTTCTTTTTACGCTGTTTATTTATTATTTAACAATATAAATTTCCATACAGCCTAACAATTGACTATTTTTGCAAGATTTCGAAATCGAGAAAAATATGACATTAGAGTCGGCTGAAATAGAAGAAAAGAAGATCGGGAAGAAACTTTATGACTACCAGCTGGATGCCATAGACAACATATTCGAACGTCTTGGAAATCATACCGAAAAATATAATTTACTATATCAACTGCCTACAGGTGGTGGCAAAACTGTTATTTTCTCAGAGATCGCAAAACGCTTTATCAAAGAAACAGGGAAAAAAGTGTTAATCCTCACGCATCGTATTGAGCTTTGTTCTCAAACTTCTAACATGCTTAACGAGTTTGGTGTTGAAAATAAGATAATCGACAGTAAAGTAAAAACATTACCTGACCAGGAAAATTACTTTTGTTTTGTTGCGATGGTTGAAACCTTGAACAACAGACTACAAGATGAAAAACTGGAAGTAGAGAAAGTAGGATTGGTGATTATCGATGAGGCGCACTACAACTCCTTTAAAAAACTTTTTAAATTCCTTGAAAACAGTGTTATATTAGGCGTTACAGCAACACCTTTAAGTTCAAATATTAAACTTCCGATGAAAGAGACCTACAACGAGCTGATCGTAGGACATTCAATAGCAGCACTCATAGAAAAAGGTTTTTTATCAAAAGCCACAACGCATAATTATGATGTTAACCTTGGTTCATTAAAGGTTGGTATCGATGGCGATTATACTGTTAGTTCATCCGACAGATTATATACCAATTATCTGATGCAGGAGAAACTGGTTGGAGCATATGAAGAACAATCAAAAGGTAAAAAAACACTGATCTTTAATAATGGTATCAATACTTCCCGACATGTTTATACGTTATTCACTAATGCAGGATATGAAATAAAACATCTAGACAATACAAATACCGAGCAGGAACGGAGAGATATTTTAACCTGGTTCAAAAACAAGCCGGATGCGATTTTAACATCCGTAGGAATCCTTACCACCGGATTTGATGAACCTACAGTAGAAACGATCATCATCAACAGAGCAACTAAGTCTTTGACATTATACCACCAAATGATTGGCAGAGGTTCACGGATCTTGCCGAACAAATCAACGTTCTCTGTGATAGACCTTGGAAATAATGCTGCTCGTTTCGGACTATGGGATTCGTATGTGAACTGGCACGACATCTTTCGTTCTCCTGATTTTTATCTGGAGAGCTTATGGAATGATCAGGAGATTGAGCGGCAATTCACTTATAAAATGCCAGCCGATCTGAGGGCGAAATTCAGCAAATCAGCGAACATCGACTACAATATGAAGGATGAATATGCCTTGGTATCAAAACAGGGTTTAAGACCAAAAGTTGCGATCGAAAGAGCAATTGAACAACATGCCAGAATTTGCGCTGAAAACAGTGAAGATTATTTCGAAGCTATGGAGCTTGCAAAACTTCTGGAAAAGGATATAGAATACCGGATGAAAAAGTATTCTTATTGTATTTGCAAAAGCACTGAGAATTATGTGAAATGGTTACAGGACGAATATAAAAGAAAGTTAAGTTTAAGTCTTAGCCAGTGGTTTTCCAGTGTCCTGGAGGAAGATGAATCCAATGAAATTAACCCTATAATACATTAAAATTCAGTAAAAACGTAACTGATTAGTAATCAATTTTCTACTGAACTGCTGTCTTATAATAAATATTATGTTAAGTAGTCAGAATAGTTAATAACAAAAGGGTGCCGCCATTTAGGCCTTATTTCGGCTTCACTCTTCCTAACCTTTTCCTGAATACAAAAACAAAAAAAACGGGAAACATTTCTGTTCCCCGCCTTTATGAATAAGCAACTAGGTGGAAGCCTTAGTTGTTCTTCAATCTGTCGTTCATTGCCTTTACTTTATCTGGCTGTTGCGTTCTGGCATAGATCATCTTCAATGCGTACATCGTGTTTCTGTCCTTAGGGCTCATTTCCAATGCTTTTTCTAAAATTGGCAATGCTTTCATGAATTCTGCAGTTGCAAGATCATTCGTCGCTTTATTTTTGGCATTATCAATAATCTGATCAGCCAATTTATTATACATAACTCCATGATTATTATATAATACGCCTAAGTTATATAAAGCATCAAAGTAATCAGGTTTCAGTTCAATTGCTTTTTTATAATCAGCTTCTGCAGATTTCATCAGATCATCGTAATTCTTAGGCTTTTCCAAGTCTTTGTTTGCTGCATCTTTCGGATTTGCAAGGTTGTCATAGATATTTCCTCTAACAAGATACAGGTTTGCATCCATAGGTTTAGCAGTAATTGCAATATTTAAATTGTTTAAAGCCTCCTTGCTATTGTTCGTTTTTAGAAAGTAATTGGTTTCTGTGATCACCAAATTGATGTCATTTGGATAGGCTGTTCTGCCTTTTTTCAATATATCCATAGCTCCCAAGCTATCCTTCATCATCAGATAAACATTTACCAAAGAAGAGTATGTGTTTCCGTAACCTTGCTTATTGTCGATCATTTTCAGATAATACAATTTCGCTTTATCGTAATTAGCAGCTCTGTCGGCTACTAAAGCACAATTCCCAAGAGTTAAAGTATCTTTCGACCCCTTTATCTCATATGCTTTTTCAAAGGAAGGTAGTGCCTCAGCATATTTCTTGCCATTGTAATCCGATATCGCTTTGTTTTCATAGTGAGAAGCAATATTTGTAATGTAAGTAGCCACTTCAGATGTGTAATTCCCTTTGGTGTCTAATGTTTTTGATGCTAAACAAGCTGAATAAGCCTCTTCTAATGGTGCTGATGAAGTATTTTGATAAGCCACAAGGTCTCTTTTGCTTGGATCGGTAATCGTTTTCATCAACTTTTCGGTCTCCAATCTTCGGTTATTATCAAAGATTGTAAGATAAATCTGCGCTTTCAGCGTTTGTGTTTTTGCCTGATCCTTGGTATCTGGATGCATAGCGGCCATATCAATATTTTCTTTTGCCTTATTTAATGACTCAATGTCCTTTGATTCACTAAAATCCCGCAAATAATTTTTGGCGTTAACGATTTTTACGTTTTGAGCAAAACCGCCGAAAACAGCAGCTGTCAGTACAACTAAAAGGGCTATCTTTTTCATAATAATACTATTTTACTTTCATTTTAAAATTATCTCTTATTCAGTTTCAGGTGGAGTATCAAGTTCCTTGCCATCGTTCTCTGGATTGTTTGAAGACGCATCTGTACCGTCATTTCCATATTCTGCAGTTGGAATATCTGTAGATACGTTTTCGTCCGCTTCAGTAACCTCCTCTACTTCTACTTTGCTCACCGCTGCAATCTCGTCAGTCTCTTTCATATTGATCAATCTGACACCTTGGGTAGCACGTCCGATCACGCGTAGTTCAGAGATCGCCAATCTGATAATGATCCCGGACTTGTTAATGATCATCAATCCATCCTTATCGGTAACATCTTTGATGGCAATTAAATTTCCTGTTTTTTCAGTGATATTAATGGTTTTTACACCTTTTCCACCACGTTTTGTAACACGGTATTCTTCTATTTCAGAACGTTTTCCATATCCTTTTTCAGAAACAACCATTACATTGCTTAACTGATCCGGCATTGCTATCATTCCAACCACTTCATTTCCTTTTACATCACCTAAATTGATACCTCTCACACCTGAAGCATTTCTTCCCATCGGGCGAACATTCGCCTCATTGAAACGAACTACTTTTCCGGCTTTAGAAGCAAGCATGATCTCATTAGTACCGTTAGTCAACAATACCTCCAACAATGTATCGCCTTCTCTCACAGTGATTGCGTTAATACCATTTTGACGTGGACGGGAATAGGCTTCTAATGTTGTTTTCTTGATGATACCATTCTTGGTACACATGATAATAAAATTATTGGCAATATAATCCGTGTCAGTAAGGTCTTTCACATTGATATATGCTTTCACTTTATCATCACTAGGAATATTGATCATGTTTTGGATGGCACGTCCTTTAGATTGACGTGTTCCTTCCGGAACTTCATAAGCACGCATCCAGAAACAACGCCCTTGTTCGGTGAATAACAACAAATAGTTATGCGTAGATGCTATGAATAAATGCTCGATGAAATCCTCGTCACGTGTGGTGCTTCCTTTTGCGCCTTTGCCTCCTCTTGCCTGAGTTCTGTATTCGCTCAATGCTGTACGCTTGATATAACCCATGTGAGAAATTGTTATCACCACTTCCTCGTCAGCGATCATATCTTCTATCTTAAAGTCCCCAGCTGCATATACGATCTCCGTTTTACGCTTATCTCCATATTTCTCCAGTATCTCAGAAAGCTCATCTTTGATAATCGCCATTCTCAAGAATTCGTCTTGTAAAACTTCTCTCAAATGTTTGATCAATTCCATCAATGTATTGTACTCTTCTTTGATCTTATCTCTCTCTAAACCAGTTAATACGCGTAGGCGCATCTCAAGTATTGCTTTAGATTGGATTTCACTCAGACCAAACTGACTCATCAATCCATCTTGCGCTTCACTTGGTGTTGCAGCGGCACGGATCAGCTTAATAACCTCGTCCAAATGATCTAATGCGATAAGATAGCCTTCAAGGATATGAGCGCGCTTTTCTGCTTGCGCCAATTCATATTTCGTTCTGCGTACCACAACATCATGCCTGTGATCAACAAAATGAACGATCATATCCTTTAAATTTAACATCATCGGGCGACCGCCTACCAATGCGATATTATTTACACTAAAAGATGTCTGAAGCTCTGTATATTTAAAAAGATTGTTAAGCACTACATTGGTGATTGCATCACGTTTGATTTCATAAACGATGCGCATTCCATCTCTGTCAGATTCATCTCGGATATCAGAAATACCTTCGATCTTTTTATCGTTGATCAGGTCCGCCGTTTTACGGATCATTTCAGCTTTGTTAACCTGGTAAGGAATCTGATTAACAATAATGCGTTCGCGTCCTGCATCGGTGATCTCAACATTTGTTTGTGCGCGCATTACAATGCGGCCTCTGCCAGTTTCAAATGCATCTTTCACACCTTCATAACCATAAATGATCCCTCCTGTAGGAAAATCAGGTGCTTTCACATATTGCATCAATCCTGCAATATCAATTTCTCTGTTATCGATATATGCTAGTGTGGCATTAATAATTTCTGTTAAGTTATGCGGAGGCATGTTGGTAGCCATACCAACGGCAATTCCAGAAGCTCCGTTTATCAATAAGTTTGGAATCCGCGTTGGCAATACTGTTGGTTCTGTTAAAGAATCATCAAAATTTGGACGAAAATCAACAGTATCTTTTTCAATATCATTCAACATTTCTTCAGCGATCTTTTTCAACCGGGCTTCGGTATAACGCATTGCTGCAGGACTATCACCATCGATCGAACCGTAGTTACCTTGTCCGTCGACTAAAGGGTATCGCAAACTCCAATCCTGAGCCATACGAACCATCGCATCGTAAACAGAAGTATCACCATGCGGGTGATATTTCCCAAGAACCTCACCAACAATACGGGCCGACTTCTTATGCGGCTTATTTGACATTACCCCAAGATCTAGCATGCCAAACAAAACTCTTCTATGAACAGGCTTTAAACCATCGCGAACATCAGGTAATGCACGTGATACAATAACTGACATCGAATAATCGATGTAAGCCGATTTCATTTCTTCTTCAATGTTGATCTGGATAATTTTTTCTCCGTCTGCCATAATTTCGTTTTTCTATTTTTTTATACTTAATTTATTCCGTTTTTTCAGAAGTATTGTCATGTTTAATTTTTAGCACAATACTTGATATTTCCCTTGTGTTTTTAGGAGGTTCGAAAATACTTATTATGTGGTAGATTAAACCAGATTTGGGCGTTAAATTATTAACATATTAACAGTTTTTTTGTTGATAAAATTAAAGCGCAAGGTAAGTCAACATTAAAATGAGTAAGTACTTTTGATAATCTGCTTGAAACTATTATATTTGTTGATAAAAGTAACTATTGAGTAAATAAAACCGTTTAAGTAAACAATTAATTCAATGCATTATGGAAGCTAAATTTTCACCAAGAGTAAAAGATGTGATTACCTACAGTAGAGAGGAAGCGCTACGTTTAGGGCATGATTATATTGGAACAGAGCATTTATTATTGGGCATCATCAGAGAAGGTGAAGGAACAGCGATTCGTTTGCTAAAGTCACTTAATGTTGACTTACAGGAATTGCGTAAAACCGTAGAGCAATCAATAGGAACAGGTAATCACAAGGTAAGTAACCTTGCAAATATCCCTTTGATGAAACAGGCTGAACGGGCATTAAAAATAACTTATCTGGAAGCAAAACTATTTAAAAGTGCCGTTATTGGCACAGAGCACTTGATCTTATCTATTTTAAAAGATGAAGATAATGTAGCCACTAAATCATTACAAAAATTTAAGGTTGATTATGAAGTTATGAAAAATGAATTAGAATTATCGAAGTCCGATCCTAAAGCTGAATTCCCTGGCTCTTCTTCCGAAGATGATGCTGATGAGGATTCGTTTAGTGCAAGTAGCACTAAGAAACCTGTTGATAGTAAATCGAAAACTCCTGTTTTAGATAATTTTGGAAGAGATCTTACAAAAGCTGCAGAAGAAGGAAAACTTGATCCGATCGTTGGACGTGAAAAAGAAATTGAACGCGTTTCTCAGATCTTATCTCGTAGAAAGAAAAATAATCCGATATTGATCGGTGAGCCGGGTGTTGGTAAATCAGCTATTGCAGAAGGTTTAGCATTACGTATTGTTCAGCGGAAAGTATCACGTGTTTTATTCGGAAAACGGGTTGTTACCTTGGATCTTGCTTCATTGGTTGCCGGTACAAAATACCGTGGACAATTTGAAGAACGCATGAAAGCAGTTATGAATGAATTGGAAAAATCTCAGGATGTTATCTTATTCATTGACGAGATCCATACAATAATCGGTGCCGGTGGAGCTTCCGGATCATTGGATGCTTCAAACATGTTTAAACCGGCATTGGCACGCGGAGAAATACAATGTATCGGTGCTACTACTCTTGATGAATATCGTCAATACATTGAAAAAGATGGTGCTTTGGAAAGACGTTTTCAAAAAGTGATCGTTGAACCTGCAACTCAGGAAGAAACAATTCAAATTTTGAATAATATTAAATCGAAATACGAAGATCATCATAGTGTAACATATACTGATGAAGCGATCAAAGCGTGTGTTTCTTTAACGGCACGTTATATCACTGACCGTCATTTACCTGATAAAGCAATTGACGCTTTAGATGAATCCGGATCTCGTGTGCATATTACCAACATCAATGTTCCGAAGAACATTGTTGAGATCGAGAAAAAATTAGAGGATATCAAAGAAGAAAAAAACAAAGTTGTCCGTTCACAAAAATACGAGGAAGCTGCGCGTTTACGTGATACAGAGCGTACTCTACTTGAACAATTGGATGTCGCCAAAAAAACATGGGAAGAAGAAAGTAAAACACACCGCGAAATGGTGAGTGAGGATAATGTTGCTGAGGTGGTTGCTATGATGACTGGTGTTCCTGTTCAGCGTATTGCCCAAAATGAAGGTGATAAGCTGGTAAAGATGGCAGAACTTTTACAAGGCAAAGTAGTTGGTCAGGATGAAGCGGTTAGGAAGGTTGTGAAGGCTATTCAACGTAATCGTGCCGGATTAAAAGACCCTAATAAGCCAATTGGTTCATTTATTTTTCTTGGTCCTACAGGTGTCGGCAAAACACAATTAGCAAAAATTTTATCTAAATACTTATTTGATAATGATGATGCCTTGATCCGCATCGATATGAGTGAATACATGGAGAAAT
The DNA here is from genome assembly GCA_947476185.1 of Bacteroidota bacterium. Lineage (GTDB taxonomy): Bacteria > Bacteroidota > Bacteroidia > 2-12-FULL-35-15 > 2-12-FULL-35-15 > 2-12-FULL-35-15. Next base: position 14,357 of record CANJPX010000025.1, on the reverse strand, counting down.
TCGCTGTATCACGATTGATCGGTGCTCCTCCGGGATACGTTGGTTATGAAGAAGGTGGTCAGTTAACAGAAAAAGTCCGCAGACGTCCTTATGCTGTTATCTTACTTGATGAGATAGAAAAAGCGCATCCTGATGTATTCAATTTATTATTGCAAGCTTTGGATGATGGTATCATGACTGATAGTTTAGGTCGTAAAATTGATTTCAAAAATACGATCATCATCATGACCTCTAATATCGGAGCGCGTCAATTGAAAGATTTCGGACAAGGAGTCGGATTTTCTACTGCTGCTAAAAAAGAAGTTGAAGAAGATCATTCAAAAGGTGTAATTGAAGGTGCATTGAAAAAAGCATTTGCTCCTGAATTTTTAAATCGTATTGATGACGTTGTAATATTCAACTCATTGACCCGTGATGATATCCATAAGATCATTGATATTGAATTGAATAGTTTATATGGAAGAATTCATGGATTAGGATATGCGATCAAAGTTTCTGAAGAAGCGAAAGATTATATTTCCGACAAAGGATATGATGTCCAGTTTGGTGCTCGCCCTTTGAAACGTGCTATTCAGAAGTATTTAGAGGATCCATTGGCTGAAGAGATAATTAAATCTAATCTTAGTGAAGGCGATATTATCGATGTTGATTTTGACAAAGAAAAACAAGAGATCAAAATTAAGATCAGCAAGCCAAAAGAAATCAAACCTAAAAGAAGTAAAAAAGAAGAATAAAGAATAAAAAAAATGCTCCGGACTTCCGGAGCATTTTTTTTATTGTAATTATTTCTTAATCATTCTTTGATTCTGTTTTGATCTCATCTTTTGAAATATTGCCTTTTTCATTTATTTCTATTTCATAAGTCACTTCTCCCTTGATGATCTCCAGTCTGTAAAATGTGGATTTTCCCGTTTCTACCTTCACTGTTTCATCGATCTTATATGCACTTAACTCACCGTATTTTTTAGATAATGTTTCCTTTACAGCCTTTGGCAAGTCTGAAGATTTCATATAGGTCTCAGTTTCTAACCACTTTCCATCTTTATCGAAGATGGCAGAAAACTCACTTTTCCCAACAGTAAAATTTGCTTTATAATTATCATAATCCATTTCCCATGTCGTTTTCTCGGCAATAGAGAACTTTGCCTTAAATGTGGTGTTCACCGCGGCCGGAACATTATCAGTTGCGACTTTTTGGGCATTGAGCGTGATCGCTACAAATGCTGCAAAAATAAATAATACCAATTTTTTCATAACGTATATTTAAGAGATTAAATAAATGAATAGCACAAAATTAACTATAAATTTGCAGATGAGAAAGATATGCAGACAACAATTCCAAAACACGACCCTTTTGCCGCTTTGCGGATAAAAGAATTTTTATTTTTTTTAAATACACGGTTCTTTTTAACACTTGCAATTCAAATGCAAAGTGTGATCGTTGGCTGGCAAATTTATGATATCACTAAGGATGAATTAGCATTGGGAATGATAGGGTTATCGGAGGCTATTCCATTCATCATCGTTTCACTTTTTTCAGGTCATGTTGCCGATATCATAAGCCGTAAACTTATTATTCTGATTTCAGTTTCCTTTCTTATTCTCTCCACATCTGCCCTACTCTACTTTTCATTAGATACTTCCACCGTTCTTAAAAATTATGGTACCCTTCCAATTTATTTTGTATTTGGATTTATTGGGATCGTAAGGGGGTTTATTTCAGCAGCTTTTCCGGCTTTTATGTCACAAATTGTCCCCCGCGAACTTTATGCTAATTCAGCAACATGGAACAGCAGTGTCTGGCATGTGGGTGCAGTTATAGGACCTGCTATTGCAGGGATTATATGCGCGATCAGCTTTTCTGCCGCATATACTGTGGATATTGTTTTTATTATCCTTTCCATTCTTTCATTTGTTTTCATAGTATCTAAACCTATACCTGTAAAGCAGAAAAAAGAAACACTCAAACAAAGTTTAGCTGTCGGGATAAAATTTGTTTTTAGCAATCAATTGATCCTTGGTGCACTTTCATTGGATCTGTTTGCTGTTTTATTTGGTGGTGCCGTAGCAATGCTTCCGGCTTTTGCAGTAAAAATATTGCACGTAGGATCAATGGAACTTGGTTTTTTGAGAGCAATGCCGGCATTGGGGGCAATCGTTACCGCAATAATTTTAGCCTATAAACCTGTCACAAAAAACGCTGGGAGAAATTTATTTTTGAATGTGGGATTATTTGGCGTTGCTACCATTTTTTTTGCTATTTCTACCAACTATTATTTATCACTATTCTTTTTATTCTTGACAGGAGCCTTCGATAATGTGAGTGTAGTAATTCGACATACTATTTTGCAGCTAGCAACTCCTGATGAAATGCGAGGCAGAGTTTCAGCCGTAAACAGTATATTCATCGGCTCCTCCAATGAAATAGGTGCGTTTGAATCCGGTGTCGCATCCAAGGCAATGGGATTGGTCCGGTCAGTTATTTTTGGAGGAATAATGACCATTTTGATCGTAGCAGGAACCTTTAAGATCGCTCCTAAATTAAGGAAATTGGATCTGAAGAAAATTCAATAATGAATTTAATGATTTTACCTGCACTTTTATTAGCATTTAGCAAATCACAAAATTAAATATGATTGATAACCTCAAAGATTTTCTAGATGAAAAATATGATAAATACAATCGCCCTGATTTTATCGAATTAGATCCCATTTCTATTCCACATCAGTTCAGTAAAAAAGAGGATATTGAGATTGCAGGATTTATAGCTGCCACAATTGCTTGGGGACAAAGAGTTACAATAATCAACAATGCGAATAAAATGATGAAATTAATGGGAAATAGTCCCTATGATTTTGTTATGAATGCGAAAACAAAAGAATTAATTCCCTTTAATTATTTTGTTCATCGCACCTTCAATGGCGTGGATGCTGTATTTTTCATTAAGTCCTTGCAAAATATTTATAAAAACCATGGAGGGTTACAAAATACATTTCTTCCTTCGACTATAAATAATGAAACATCGACAGAAAATACATTGTCTGCAATCATGCATTTCAGAAACATTTTTTTTTCTATCAATCATCCCGACAGAACGCTAAAGCATGTGTCCAATCCGGCAGCAAATTCTTCCTCCAAACGACTTTGTATGTATTTAAGATGGATGGTGAGAAAAGATAAACGAGGTGTAGATTTCGGAATATGGAATTCTAAATTGCTCCCCTCCTATTTGATGTGCCCATTAGATGTGCATTCGGGAAATGTTGCCAGGAAATTAGGCATACTTAAAAGAACTCAAAATGATTGGAAAGCAGTAGTAGAATTAACTGCTAATCTCAGGAAATTAGATAGCAAAGATCCTGTAAAATATGATTTTGCGCTGTTTGGACTAGGAGTCTTCGAAAAGTTTTGAGCTGTTTTTCTGAAGGTTTAATTAATGAATTTTAACAGTTTTGTAAGGAAGGGTAGCACAATATTTAACTACCTTTATGCTAGGATTTGCCACAAAAATTGCAGCGTTTTATGACTTTCAATAATTTTAAAATTCATCATTTAATAAAATACATCTTTTTTTGGCTCCTTTATTTTGCACTTTTCAGATTATTCTTTGTTTTATACAACCACAATGACATTCCAAAAGGCGGATGGCCAGAAACGTGTTTAGCGTTTTTTTATGGATTACGACTTGACTTGTCAATGGCCTGTTTGCTCGTTTTTGTTCCATTTATCATTAATATCCTGCAACATTTTTTTTATCACGAAAGATTAAATAGAATTGAGCATCTTTATAATTACCTTACAATAATCATTGTTTCTTTATTGAGTATTGCAAATATCAAAATATTCGGAGAATGGGGCACATTGCTGAATTCCAGAGCATTGAAATACTTGCTTTATCCAAAGGAAGCATTGACTTTTATCTCCTTTGGGCAGATCACCTTGTTATTATTATTGTTTCTTTTCTTTTCTTTTATAGGGATCTTTTTTTACAACAAATTCATAAAAAACAATCCTTCACCAAATGGAAATCCAAAGAAACTAGTTATAGAATTGTTTGTTATTCCTGTGTTTTTATTCACCGCTGCAAGAGGCGGTATTCAGTTGTCACCGATCAATGAAAGCGCCTCTTATTATTCAAATATCCAAGTAAATAATATGATTGCAACAAATAATATCTGGTATTTGGCACATAGCATTGTTGAAGCGGGAGAGGAGCGAAATCCGTATGTGTATTCTGATATAAAAGAGGCAAAAAAAATTACTGCCGCACTTTTCAATATCTCTGCAGAAAAGACCCCCAATATTCTAAATGTCCCTAAACCAAATATTGTTTTTATTGTTCTTGAAAGTTGGACTGCCGACATTGTCAAAAGACTCGGAGGAGAAGAAAATGTTACCCCGCACTTTGATGAACTTTCGAAGGATGGATTATTATTTACCGAGATGTATGGTAGCGGATTCAGAACAGAACAAGGGCTAGTATCTATTTTTAGCGGGTTTCCTGCGCAACCGAATAATTCCATTATTACGACCCCGGGGAAATCAGAAAAACTTCCTTCATTATCTGTTGATCTGGCAAATAAAGGATATCATTTTTCTTTTTATTATGGAGGAGAGATTGAATTTGCAAATATGAAATCGTATTTATTGAATTCAAATTTTGAAAAAATTATCGACAAAAAAGATTTCCGAAAAGATCAATTGAACAGCAAATGGGGAGCACATGATGAATTTGTTTTTGAAAAACAATTGGAGGGTATAAAGAATGAAAAAGAACCTTTCTGCTCAGTTATATTGACCCTGAGTTCGCATGAACCTTTTGAGGTTACTATGAATACCCCCTTTAATGGTGCAGAGGAGTCGGAACGTTTCAAAAAAGCTGCTTACTATTCAGATAATTGTTTGTTTAAGTATTTTGAAAATGCAAAAAAACAAGCTTGGTACACGAACACGATCTTTATTTTAGTTGCAGATCATGGACATCGTTTACCAAAAAATAGAGATATGAATATGCCAGAAGGTAGGAGAATTGCAGCCTTGATAACAGGCGGAGCTTTAATTGATAGCCTTAGAGGAAAAACTGTAAATAAGATCTGTAACCAAAATGATATTGCTGCAACTATTTTAGAGCAACTAAAGATGGATCATTCACGTTTTGTCTGGAGTAAAGATGTTTTTAATCCGGAAACCAAAGAATTCGCCTATTATTCTAATGAAAATGTTTTAGGTTGGATCTCGCCACAACAAAACATCGTGTTTACTTATACCACAAAATTAGTGAACACAATTCAACCAAAAACTCAAAAAATCCTTAACGATACTATATTGACTCAGGCAAAATCCTATTTGCAGACATTATATCAAGCCTATTTAGATTATTAAAAATTGAAAAACAGTTTTGTGTCTCATTACGAATGAAATAAAAAACTCTCAATTATATCATAAATTTATTATCTTTGGGCTTTGATGAGCTTTACCTACCCTGCATTTCTATTTGCACTTTCAGCAATCGCAATTCCTGTTATCATTCATTTATTTAACTTTAGAAAGTTTAAGACCGTTTACTTCAGTAATGTCCGTTTTTTAAAAGAGGTAAAACAAGAAACGCAGGCGAAATCAAAACTAAAACATTTGTTAGTGCTTGCTTCACGAATTTTGGCAATAACCTTCCTTGTTTTAGCATTTGCCCAGCCTTTCATTCCTGTTGTAAATAAGAAAGTAATAATTGGTGATAAAGCCATCAGTATATTTATTGATAATTCATTCAGTATGGATGCAATAAATAAAAATGGAACACTGTTAGACGAAGCAAAAAAACGTGCGGTAGAAATTGTTTCTGCATACAAAGCAACTGACCGATTTCAATTACTTACCAACGATTTTGAAGGGAAACATCAACGTTTGGTTAATAAAGAAGAATTCATCGAATTATTGGATGAGATAAAGATAAGTCCGGCAACACGCAGTATTTCTGAGATCACTTCGAGACAAACAGACCTTCTGCAAGGCTTTGATAACAAAAATAAAACTGCTTTTATAATTTCAGATTTTCAAAAAAGTGTTGTTAATATTGAACAGATCAAGAATGATACAAGTATCCTTTTCAATTTTATTCCACTTGAGGCTGCCGAAAAAAGCAATGTTTATATTGATACCTGTTGGTTTGAAACACCCGTAAGACAATATGGCCAGGTAGAAAAATTACATGTTCGTATTAAAAACAGTTCGGATAAAGTACTGGAAAACAATTCCATTAAACTTTTTATTAATAGTATTCAGAAAACACCTTCAAGTTTTAATGTTGATAAAAATTCAGAAACTGAAGTAACACTTTCCTTTGCCTCTAATGAAACAGGCGTTCAACATTGCAGGATAGAATTGAATGACTTCCCTGTAACATTTGACGATAAATTTTATTTTAGTTTTGAAGTAGCAAAGAACATTCCGGTGTTATGTATCAATGGCTCACAAACCGATTCAGATAGCCCCTATCTGAACAAATTTTTTGGTGTTGATTCATTGTTCATTTACAGCAAAACTCAGGAAAACAAACTCGACTATTCCTCACTCGGAAACAATAAATTAATTATTTTAAATGAACTAAAAACCATTTCATCAGGCTTAGGACAAGAGTTAAAGCGGTTTATGACAAATGGTGGAAGCCTTTTAGTTTTCCCTAATTCTGAAACAGAATTAAACTCATATAAAGAATTCTTTCTTGCTATAAAGGCAAACTATTTTGAACGCCTCGACACCTCCAATACCAAAGTAGATAAGATCAATTTGGAGCATGTTATTTACAGAGACGTATTTGACAAAAAAACATTTAGTGCCACGAACCTTGACCTGCCAAAAGTGAATCAACATTTTGTTCTTTCAAAAACGACCAGAAGCAACGAGGAGAATCTACTAAGGCTTCAGAACGGTGATGCATTTTTGAGTAAATACGATGTTGAAAAAGGAAAACTATATATCTCGGCAGTCGGACTCACAGATGAGTTCAGCAATTTCGCAAAGCATGCTATTTTTGTTCCTACACTATACAAAATCGGAATGTATAGCCAAATTTCACGACCGCTGTTTTACATAATTGGTGAAGATGAAAGCATCGATTGCAAAAAAATTATTAGCGGAGAAATTGTTTTTCATATCAAAGGAATAAACAATGCGTTCGATGTTATTCCGGAACACAAGGTTCTGGATTCAAAAACAGAAATAATCATTCACAATCAAATATTAGATGCGAACAACTACAACCTTTTCTCAAACAGCGAATTAATTGATGGTATTTCTTTTAATTTCAACAGAAAAGAATCCGATTTAACATGCCTGAAAAACGAGGAATTAAGAACTGATCTAAATAAATATAATTTATTGAATTTCAATATTTTGGAGCTGAATTCAAAAAGTTTTACCGAATCATTAACAGAATTGGATCAAGGCAAAAAATTATGGAAACTTTGTCTTATTTTTGCTTTGTTATTTTTGGCCACAGAAGTGCTTTTGTTAAGATTTTTGAAATAAAAATTCACCATAGTGTACTGTAGTAAAATAGAAAAATTATGAATATACTCATCAAATCGGCACACATCATTGACTCTAAGTCGGTCCACAATGGAAAAGTGATGGACATTTTAATTGAGAATGGAACCATAAAATCCATAAAGTCAAAGATCATTCCTGATAAAAATGTTAAAACGATAGAAGCAGAAAATCTTCACATTTCAAATGGTTGGATGGATATGCAAGTTAACTTTTGCGATCCTGGATTTGAGCACAAGGAAAGTATAGACAGCGGACTAGCAGCAGCCGCAAACGGTGGGTTTACTGGAGTTGCAATTGTTTCATCAACAAACCCAACAATACATTCAAAATCAGAAGTTCTTTATATCAAAAACAAAACAGCAAATTCAATAGTAGATGCATATCCAATCGGGACATTATCGCACAAGCAGGAAGGATTGGATATTTCTGAAATGTATGATATGCAACAATCCGGGGCTGTAGCCTTTTCGGATGATAAAAAGTCTATTACAAATTCCGGTTTGTTAATGAGAGCCCTACTCTATGCACAAAATTTCGGAGGTCTGATTATTACGCATTGCGATGAGAAATCGATTTCCAACGATGGGAAAATGAACGAAGGAATTATCTCTACAAAGCTTGGATTAAAGGGAATACCAGCACTGGCAGAAGAATTAATGGTAGACAGAAATATTTTTTTGGCGGAATATACAAATGCAGCAATGCACATAACAAATGTTTCTACACAAAAATCAGTTGATCTGATACGACAGGCAAAAGCAAAAGGACTAAAAATTACTGCTTCGGCAAATGCCTATAACATCGCCCTGGATGAAAGTATTTTAATTGGCTTTGATAGTAATTACAAATTAAATCCCCCCTTAAGAACAAAGGATGATATTGATGCAATAAGAAAAGGAATTGCTGATGGCACTATTGATGCCCTCTCTTGCGATCACAGACCACAAGAGATCGAAACAAAAGATGTTGAATTTGACCATGCATCAAACGGAATGATCGGCTTAGAATCCGCATTTGGATTAATAAATTCAAATAAAGGGAAAATAAAGTTGGAGACAATAATAAATACTTTGACATCCAATCCACGTAAAATATTAAAACTTAAGGCGTCAATAATTGCAGAAGGCGAATTAGCAAATATTACGCTTTTTAACCCTTTTCATGAATGGATCTTCGAAAAAAAACACATCCATTCGAAATCTGCTAACACACCTTTCATAGGAACAAAGTTCACGGGAAAAGTACTAGGCATTATTAATAACAAACAATCGAATTTCAATAAATATTAGGATAGAATTATTCAGAATGATATTTTTTTGTAGTTTAGCCTATCGAAAAAATTTAAAATTGTAATTAACTCACTATTTAATCGAAAAAATATGTTTTTAAAGAAAAAAAACTTCACTCTGAAATTTGTATTATTTTTTGCGACAAGTCTCTTTTTTGCAGCTTGCGGAAGTGATACTGCTAAAGAAGAAAATATAACTACAGCTGCTGTAGATACTGTTGAAGCGCCAGTGGAATCACAAGAAATATCATATTCACTTCCTTCACCTTTGCAAATAGCTTCCATATTTAAAAAATCGGGGTTAAAATATAAAGGTGGAGTAACTAGTTCTTTCAAGGATGCTACTAAATATACCACTAATATTAATAAGGCAATAAACTTAGGTGTTTATAGCGCTGATTTATCGTATGCCGTTTTGAACAAGCAAAATCAGGAAGCAATGACCTATATGAAACTAAGTCGTCAACTTTCCGACAACCTCGGAATGGGATCTGTTTTCGATCAAGGGAATTTAGCAAATCGTTTTGAAAAAAACATAAGTAATGAAGATTCTTTGGCTTATATAATTGCTGAATTACAAATGGTGACAGATATGTATCTGGATGAAAATGACCAACAGCAGATCACTTCTATCGTATTTTCAGGAGCTTGGGTAGAAAGTATGAATATCGCATCTAAAGTTTATGAAAAAGGAAAAGATAAAGCCTTGAATAATAAATTGGCTGAACAAATGACAATTCTGGAAAGCATAATAAATGCTTTAAAAGCTGAAGAGAAAAAAGATGCCGGTATTACTGGATTAATTGCTGATATGGTTTCTATTAAACAAATTTATGATGCTCTTCCTTCTGTAAAAAACAATCCGAATGCATCAGAAGATACTGAAGTAGAATTATCATTAACAGATGATGAAGTTTCCAGTTTGACGAAGAAAATTGAAGAGATTCGAGAAAAATTTATTAAAGGCTAATTAAAAAAATATTATAAAAAAAATTAAGATTATGAAAAAATCATTCTATATAAGTTTAGTTGGTTTATTATTCATTTTTGGATTTACCACTCTCCAAACAGCTGATAATTGCGATAAAAAAGCCTTAACTGCAAGTTGCAAGAAAAAACTTGAGCCCTTCAAATACGACAGTCAAAAATTTACCAAAATAAATTTTACGAAGAAACCGCAACAATTGGAAGTTGAAGTGCCGATTTTTATAGGTGAAAAATACCGCTTGGTTTTCAATACTTCCGGGTTACCAAAAGGGATTAAGATCAATATTTTCACTAAAGACAAAGAAGTGAAAAAGAGAGAAGCTATTTTTTCTAACAAAGATGCAAAGGATAGTGAAAAAGAATTGGTTTTTGATGCGCCGCGTTCTCGGAAAATGTACGTAGATTATGACGTTCCGGCTGACAGCACAAATGCAAAACTTACAGGTTGTATGATCTTTATGGTTGGATATAAGTAAAATTCATGAAGAAAAGTTTAGTTTTTTTTTCAATTCTAATTATGGTTAGTATATTAATTTGTACTAACCATAATATTTTTGGGCAATGCAAGGCAAAGCAGATCATGAAGAGCTGCAAGCCGAATGTACCAAAACCTTATAAATACGATGCTTATGTCGTAAACGAATTTACTTTCGATGATAAGGAAAAAAAACAGGAAGTGATGTTTACTGCGTTTAACGGAATGAAATACCGGTTAATTTTTTGTTCTTCAGGTTTTGAAGAACTTGTAAAAATGAATATATACGACAAAAGTAATCGCGTAAAAAAAGGAAGAACAAAAGTTTACGATAATTCCCAAGGTGTCGACAATAATTTCTGGTCGTTTCAGCCACCAAAACCTGGTAATTATTACATAGAATATGAGATCCCTAAAAGTCTTGACGGAAAAGTGAAAAAAGGCTGTGTAGTGCTTTTAATAGGATATGCCGGAAAAGAAGAAAAAGAGTAAATTTATGAAAAGTAAAGTTTCCATTTACTTAAAATTTGTGTTGCTCCTTTTACTTGTCTGCTCCAGCAATTTGATCTTTTCTCAGTATAAAATTTCTCAGATTATCGAAGAAAGCAAGGTTAAAATACCTTATCCTTATAAATATGATGGTTTCAGTATGACTGAATTCTCCTTCGACCTTTTGAATAAGAAAAGTCTATTGAATTTCTTGCTTTCAAAGGACAGAAATATAAATTATTTTTTTGCACTTCAACCTTTGAAGAGCCCTTTACTATATGCGTTTATGATAAATCTACACCAAAAGTAAAAGTAGGCGTGAAGACAATTGATTCAACGTGTAGAAATTGTACCTTCGAGCCCTTTAAAGCCGGCACCTACTCTATCGTGTATGAAATACCTCCAAGTAATACTGAAATAGAGCACAAAGCTTGTATTATACTGCTGATTGCTTTTACAGGAAAGTAATGCATAAATAACCTCTTGTTTTCTCACATAATAAAATTATCTTTACAAACTTATTAATTACCTGCGTCCGTTTGTTTGGATGTTTGGACAAATTTTAAAAAATGATCAAAATTACACTACCCGATGGTTCTATTCGCGAATACGAAAAAGGAACTACAGCGCATCAAGTAGCGCTATCTATTTCAGAAGGTTTAGCAAGAAATGTTTTAGCAGCAAAAGTAAATGGTGCTGTTTGGGATTCTATGCGTCCAATCAATGAAGATTCAAAACTTGTATTGCTAACAATGAATGATGTTGAGGGGAAGTCAACATTTTGGCACTCTTCAGCACATTTGATGGCTGAGGCATTAGAATCAATTTACCCCGGAACAAAATTCGGAATCGGTCCACCGATCGAAAATGGATTTTATTATGATATCGATTTAGGCGGAAAAGCAATCACTCAGGAAGATTTTAAAAAGATCGAAGATAAGATGCTTGAATTGGCCCGTCAAGGCAATGAATTCAAGCGTACTGAAGTTTCAAAAAAGGATGCTGTAAATTATTTCATGGATAAGAATGATGAATACAAACTCGATCTTCTTGAGGGTTTAGAGGATGGAAGTATCACTTTTTATCAGCAAGGAAATTTTACTGATCTGTGTCGCGGTCCACATATTCCGAATACAAGTTTCATAAAGGCTGCAAAGTTAATGAATATCGCAGGAGCATATTGGAGAGGCGATGAAAAAAACAAAATGCTGACTCGCGTTTATGCGATCACATTTACAAAACAAAAAGATCTTACTGATTATTTAGTTTTATTGGAAGAGGCAAAAAAAAGGGATCATCGTAAACTTGGAAAAGAATTAGAACTTTTCGCTTTTTCTGAAAAAGTGGGAATGGGATTACCATTGTGGCTTCCAAAAGGAGCAGCTTTGCGCGAGCGATTGATTCAGTTCCTGCAAAAGCAACAATTAAAAAGTGGTTATTTGCCGGTTGCAACTCCTCATATCGGAAATAAAAATTTATACATTACTTCAGGACATTATGAAAAATACGGAGCAGATTCATTTCAACCGATCCGCACTCCTCATGAGGGAGAAGAGTTTTTCTTAAAACCGATGAACTGTCCGCACCATTGCGAAATATATAAAACATCACCTCGTTCTTATAAAGACTTGCCTTTGCGTTTTGCAGAATTTGGTACTGTTTATCGCTATGAGCAGGCAGGTGAATTACATGGATTGACTCGCGTTCGAGGGTTTACTCAAGATGATGCACATTTATTTTGTCGCCCAGATCAGGTAAAAGAAGAATTTTGTAAAGTTATCGATCTTGTACTTTATGTTTTCAGAGCCCTTGATTTTAATGATTTCACAGCACAAATTTCGTTACGAGATCCGGAAAATAAAACAAAATATATTGGTTCGGATGAAAATTGGGCCTTGGCCGAAAATGCGATCATCGAATCGGCAGCAGAAAAAGGCTTAAAAACTGTTGTTGAATTGGGTGAAGCGGCTTTTTATGGTCCTAAACTCGATTTCATGGTAAAAGATGCGATCGGCAGGAAATGGCAATTGGGTACAATCCAAGTAGATTATAACCTTCCGGAGCGTTTTGAGTTGGAATATACCGGCAGTGATAACCAAAAACATCGTCCGGTGATGATCCACCGGGCACCTTTTGGATCCTTAGAAAGATTTATTGCTGTTTTAATTGAGCATTGTGCCGGTAAATTCCCACTATGGTTGACTCCTGACCAGGTTGCAGTACTACCAATTAGTGAAAAATTCAATGATTACGCAAAAAAAGTTTTAGAATCGCTAAATAATTACGATATTCGCGGGCTCGTAGACGATAGAAATGAGAAAATAGGTAAGAAAATACGAGATACAGAATTGCAGAAGGTCCCGTATATGTTGATTGTTGGGGAGAAAGAAGAAGCAGAAAACAAGATATCGGTGCGTAAGCAAGGTGATGGTGATCTAGGATCCTTTTCTTTAGAAGAGTTTGCAAAGATCATAAATACAGAAATAGAGAACAGGTTTAACAAATAGAGTATTAACAAAATTAGGAGGAACAAGCTATAGCAGCTCCATTTAACAACAATTCAGGCAATAAATTTAATAAGCCTGCACCGGGAAAATTTGTAAAGCCGGGAACTTCGACAACAGGAACAGCTCCTGCAGCAAACGTTGATAGACGTTTTGGAAGAGGCGGACAAAGAAGAAGAGAAGAACTTCATGCGATAAACGAAAGAATAAGAGCAAAAGAAGTTCGGGTAGTTTTTGAAGGCGTTGAACCAGGGGTTTACCCGATTGAAAAGGCCTTAGAAATTGCAAGAGAAGCAGGTTTGGACTTAGTAGAGATATCTCCGACAGCCGTTCCGCCAGTTTGTAAAGTAGTTGATTATAAAAAGTTTTTATATGATCAAAAAAAGAAACAAAAAGAATTAAAAGCGAAAGCTGCGAAAACAGTTATCAAAGAAATTCGTTTTGGTCCGCAAACAGATGATCACGATTTTGTTTTCAAAAAAAATCATGCGATCAAATTTTTGCAGGAAGGTTCAAAAGTAAAGGCATTTGTATTTTTTAAAGGACGTTCAATTTTATTTAAAGAACAAGGTGAGATCTTATTATTACGCTTTGTTAGTGAATTGGAAGAATACGGAAAACCAGAACAAATGCCTGTTTTAGAAGGAAAGAAAATGATAATGGTGATTGCACCAAAAAAGAAATAGACAATTTTGCAATTTTTAATATTTAATTTTTAATCAATAAATCAGTAAGATGCCTAAAATGAAAACGCATTCCGGAGCGAAAAAAAGATTCTCTTTGACCGGAACAGGAAAAGTAAAAAGAAAACATGCTTTTAAAAGCCACATCTTGACTAAAAAATCTACTAAAGCAAAACGTGCTTTAACAGGTACTACAATTGTAGATGTTACAGATTTGCCACGCGTAAAAGCGATGTTAACGATCGGAAAATAATTTTCTGAACGACAAAAGATTAAAATACAGTTTAACTAATAATAACCAGGTCCTCAGTATTAAGTTTCTTTTAACTGTAAGAACGCTGAAACCAAAAAACAAAAAACAACATGCCTAGATCGGTTAACTCGGT
>CANJPX010000024.1 GCA_947476185.1 Bacteroidota bacterium | reverse complement strand
GAACGCTCCTGTTGAAGAGAAGCAGAAGATGTTAGAAGTAGTTGATCTGAAAGAACGTGCTACAATGGTGTTATCTAATCTTACGAAAGAGCTTCAGATGCTTGAATTGAAAAATCAAATTCAATCGAAAGTAAAGGTAGATCTTGATAAACAGCAACGTGATTATTTTTTGCATCAGCAGATGAAAACCATTCAGGAAGAATTGGGTGAAAATAATTTCACTCAGGATATTCAGGAAATGAAATTGCGTGCTACTAAAAAAAAATGGAGCAAAGAGGTTTCTCTGGCATTTGATAAGGCATTAGGGAAATTAGAGCGCATGAATCCGAATGCTGCGGAATATTCTATTCAAACAAATTACCTGGAAGTTTTGTTGGATCTTCCATGGGATGATAATACGACTGATAATTTTGATCTTAAACGCGCTGAAAAGGTCTTAAATAAAGATCATTTCGGAATGGAAAAAGTGAAAGAGCGTATTCTTGAACACCTAGCTGTTTTAAAATTAAAGGGCAACATGAAGTCTCCTATCCTTTGTTTATATGGTCCTCCGGGTGTTGGTAAAACATCGTTGGGGAAAAGTATAGCAGAAAGCTTAGGAAGAAAATACATCCGCATGAGCCTTGGAGGATTGCGTGATGAAGCAGAAATCCGCGGTCATCGCAAAACATATATAGGAGCAATGCCCGGACGAATTATTCAAAATATAAAAAAGTCGGGATCTTCAAATCCTGTTTTTATTCTTGATGAAATTGACAAAGTAGGAAACGATTTTCATGGAGATCCGTCTTCGGCATTATTGGAAGTTTTGGACCCTGAGCAAAACAAAGCCTTTTACGACAATTACGTTGAGATGGATTATGATCTGTCGAATGTAATGTTTATTGCCACAGCAAATTCATTAAGCACAATTCAGCCTGCTTTGCGCGATAGAATGGAAATAATAGAAATTACAGGATATACTATTGAAGAAAAGGTTGAGATTGCAAAACGCCATTTGATCCCGAAACAAATTGGAGAGCAAGGTTTGAAGAAAGAGCAGTTGATATTAAATAAAGAAGTTATTGAATATATCATTGAAAATTATACACGGGAAAGTGGTGTTCGCGGGATTGAAAAAGTAATTGCTAAAGTGGTTAGAAATGCTGCTAAATCAATTGCTATGGATCAAAAATATCAAGTGAATGTAACAGTAAAAGACCTATTGAAGATATTAGGACCAGCTCATGCAAAGGATCGTTATCAGGGTAATGATGTTGCAGGAGTTGTTACCGGTTTGGCATGGACAAGTGTTGGTGGTGATATTTTATTTATTGAAACAAGCATCACAAAAGGTACCGGCAAATTAACCCTTACAGGTAATTTAGGTGAAGTAATGAAAGAATCTGCAATAATTGCATTGGAATATTTAAAATCCCACAGTACTATTCTTGGATTGAAACCTGAAGTTTTTGATAAATGGAATATTCATATTCACGTTCCTGAAGGTGCTACACCAAAAGATGGTCCTAGTGCAGGAATAACAATGTTAACTGCAATAGCGTCTGCATTCACACAACGAAAAGTAAAAAATAAATTGGCTATGACAGGCGAGATCACTTTACGTGGAAGAGTTTTGGCTGTTGGAGGGATCAAAGAAAAAATATTGGCGGCAAAACGTGCGGGAATAAAAGAAATCATTTTAAGTGCCGATAATAAAAAAGACATTGAAGATATCAAAAAGGACTACATAAAGGATCTTAAATTTTATTATGTAGAAAAGATGATAGATGTTGTAAAACTAGCTCTATTAAAAGAAAAAGTGTCCAATCCGATCGACCTGGCATTGAAAGAAGAAGTTAAGAAAAAATGAGCGCAATAATTCCACTTTTATATCGTTTAAAGCAGGGATATTTTTATTTATATTTGTCTTGATGAACATCAGAAAAGGGATCTGCTTTTTGTTTTTAATTGTATTTACGGCTTCGGCTTCGGCCCAGTTAGGTGGAAACAATACCTATGAATTTCTTAATTTACCTATTTCAGCTCGTGTATCTGCTTTGGGTGGCAATTTGATCTCTGTGAAGGATAACGATCTAAATGTTTCCCTCATAAATCCTTCTTTGCTTTCCGACTCAATGAATAACAATGTCGCTTTAAGTTATATCAATTATTTTGCGGATATAAATTATGGTTATGTTGCTTATGCAAAACATATTGAAAATATTGGCAATTTTAGTGCAGGTATTCATTATTTGGATTATGGAAAATTTATCCGTTCTGATGACGCAGGAAATACAGATGGAACATTTGGTGCAAATGAAATGAGTTTTAATTTGGCGTTTGCTAAATCGATCATTGATACTAATTTAACTGTAGGGGTTACACTAAAAACAATCTATTCAAATTTAGATTCATATACTTCTTGGGGCTCCGCAATTGACCTTGGAGCTACTTATGTCAGACCTTCTCGTGGATTTACGGCTGCTTTTGTTGTTAAAAACATGGGACGTCAATGGAAGCCTTATACAGAAGGAAATAGAGAAGAATTGCCTTTTGAAATTCAATTAGGCGTTTCTAAAAAACCCAAACATGTTCCTTTCCGATTTTCTTTGGTTTATGAAAATGTTGAAAAATGGGACCTTACCTACTTTGACCCTGCGAACCCACCTCTTACAGCTGATCCTTTAACAGGAGAGCCAATCAAAATTAATAAAGGGAAAGTGTGGGGCGATAAATTTATGCGTCACCTAGTAATAGGTGGTGAATTTATTGTAACAAAAAACTTGTTTTTGCGTGTAGGATATAATTATCAAAGAAGAAAAGAACTAATGATACCAGATAAAAAAGGTGGGGCAGGGTTATCCTTTGGTTTTGGATTCAGGATCTATAAATTTCATTTTAGTTATGGTCATGCTGTTTATCACATTGCTGGTCCGTCAAATAATTTCTCAATAAGTTTTGATCTCAACAGTTTTAACTCAAAAAAAACGAGAACCTCTGTTACTCAATAATTTTTATTCAAGAAAAAATTGAGTAATATTGTCATCAAGACTTATTTCACTTTATGACTAAAATAACCATTGCTATTGACGGATTTTCATCGTGTGGGAAAAGCACGCTGGCAAAAGCATTGGCTTCAAAATTAGGCTATGCATATGTTGATTCAGGTGCTATGTATCGTTGTGTTACTTTGTTTGCTTTAAGAAAAGGAGTTATTAAAGACCATAGTTTTCAGGAAACTGAAGTTGTAAAATTACTGAACGAGATCAATCTTTCCTTTCATTTTAATCCAAATACAAAATCTTCTGAAACTTTTTTGAATGGTGAAAATGTTGAGAAAGAAATAAGGCAAATGGTTGTTTCCGAAAACGTAAGTAAAGTAAGTGCTATTCATGATGTGCGTGTAAAGATGATCGCTATTCAGCGTGAGCTTGGGAAAAATAAAGGAATTGTAATGGATGGGAGAGATATCGGAACCAACGTTTTTCCATTTGCTGAACTTAAACTTTTTATGACCGCTGACACAGATATCCGAACTCAAAGAAGATTTGATGAATACTCCTCAAAAGGCCAGCATATTTCTTTCAGCGACGTAAAATTGAACTTGATCCATCGTGATCATGAAGATACCCATCGTGCCGAAAATCCTTTAATACAAGCCACAGACGCCATTGTTTTAGATAACTCAGAGTTGACACGTGAGCAACAATTGGAGTTTGTCGTAAAATTAATTTCCGATCTTACCTTAACCACAGATTAAATTTTTCGTTGATTTTGGTTTCGTGTAATTTGATTTTCTTGACATTGGTCACAGGAATTTGAAAACTATAAATTTATTTATTATCTTAGTATTAAATTATAATAGGTTATCTCTCTTTCAACACAATTGTATATGGAAAAAACTACTCATTGCAGACTATCTCCTTATGGTCTAGCGATAAAAACACTTGCTTTTTTGCTTGTAATCTTATCCTTTTTTTCAATTCACTTAAATGCACAGGTGTTTTGGACAGAAGATTGGACAACCGGTGGAATCGGATGGACTTTTAATGTTTCAACCGGAGTAGAAGGTGCTGACCCTAATTTTTTTACAGTATCAGATAATGAAGGAGGAGGAATTACTCCAAATTTAGGAGCTCCAACAAGTTGTGGAGCGGCATTAAATGGGAATAATACTTTACATGTTACCAGTGTTTTTAATCCAACAGGTGGAGCGGCTTATGATGCAGGTGGATTATGTGGATTTTTATTTTGTCCATTGACGAATAGAAGGTCAGAATCGCCAACAATTAATTGCACAGGAAAAACAACCATCTCTGTTAATTTTAATTATATAGAAGGAGGTCAAACTACTTTTGATGATGCAACGTTTTATTATTTTGATGGAGCTGTATGGACTTTTTTAGATAATATGCCTAAGACGTTAACTGGTTGTGGCGGTCAAGGTTTATGGACTTCAAGAACAGTTGCTCTTCCCGTTTCTGCTGATAATAATCCACTTGTAAAAATAGCTTTCAGATGGGTGAATAATGATGATGGTGCAGGATCCGACCCTTCTTTTGCTGCTGATGATATTACATTATCAACCACTTCTTCATTAAATACGATCACTACCGGTACAATAACGGGTAGCCCTTTTTGTGCCTGCAGTTCTGTAAACGTTCCTTTTACAAGTACAGGGACATTTACAGCAGGAAATACATATACAGCTCAATTATCCAATGCACTTGGAAGTTTTGCCGCACCAACAACAATTGGAACACTTGTGAGTGTGGCGAATACAGGAACAATTGTTTGCACGATACCATGTGCGACAGCAACTGGAACAGCCTATAGGATAAGAGTGATAAGTTCAACACCTGCAGTTATTGGTTCTGATAACGGTGTGAATATTATTATCAATGCTGTTGTAGTTCCATCAGTTACTATTACAGCACTTCCTTCCGGACCAATTTGTGCAGGAACATCTGTTACATTCACTGCTGCTCCAGCAAATGGAGGAACAACTCCAACTTATCAATGGCAGATCAATGGAGTAAATGTTGGCGGAGCTACAGCCTCAACTTTTTCAACAACTACTTTAATTAATGGAGATATAGTAACTGTTATACTGTCTTCCAACGCTTCTTGTGCATCGCCTGTTACTGCAACATCAACAGGAATTACAATGGTCGTTAATCCTATTGTTGTACCTTCTGTTTCCATAACATCTACCGGAGCTACAATTTGTGCGGGTGATCCTGTTACGTTTACTGCTTCCCCAACAAATGGAGGTACAACTCCAACTTATCAATGGCAGGTCAACGGAGTGAATGTTGGTGGTGCTACTTCATCAACTTTTACTTCATCCTCATTAGTAAATGGTGATTTGGTAACAGTTATTATGACTTCAAATGCATTGTGTGCATCACCTATAACTGAAACTTCAAATACAATTACAATAATTGTTTCTGCTTCTGTTCCTGCTTCTGCAAATATTACATCAACAGGTGCAACAATTTGTGCAGGTGATGCTGTTACTTTTACTGCTACTCCGACTAATGGCGGAACTACACCAACCTATCAATGGCAAGTTAATGGAGTAAATGTTGGTGGAGCTACGTCTTCAACTTTTACTTCTTCTGGTTTGCTAAATGGTGATCAGGTAACAGTAATTATGACTTCCAGTTTGAGTTGTGCTACTGGTTCTCCGGCCACATCGAACACGATTATAATTATTATAACTGCCGCAGTTCCTGCATCGGTAAGTATTGCAGCGAGTCCTGGTACAACAATTTGTTCCGGTAATCTTGTTACTTTTACTGCAACGCCTATAAATGGGGGAGCAACTCCAACGTATCAATGGCAGATCAACGGAACAAATGTTGGAGGGGCAACCTCTTCAACATTCGCTGCAACCACTTTAGCTAATGGTGACCTTATTACAGTGATTATGACATCAGCTTTGAGCTGTGCAACAGGATCTCCGGCAACGTCTAACACTATTACAATGGTTGTAAATACAAGTGTTACTGCTTCTGTAACAATTGTAGGTGCTCCCACAACAATTTGTGCAGGTGATCCGGTTACGTTTACCGCAACACCTACAAATGGTGGAACACCAAGTTATCAGTGGCAAGTGAATGGAGTTAATGCAGGTACTAATTCTGCAACATTTACTACTTCAGCTTTATCTAATGGCGATGTTGTCACTGTGACCATGACCTCAACTGCACCTTGTGTAACAGGTTCTCCTGCTAATTCAAATACAGTTACAATTACTGTAAATACTTGTTCTCCGCCGGTAGCTAATTTTACAGCGAATCAAACGATCTTCTGTACAACACCTGCTTGTGTTAATTTTACAGATCTGAGCACAAATTCTCCAACTTCTTGGAGTTGGTCATTTCCTGGTGGTTCGCCAGCCACGTCTACCTCACAGAATCCAACGAACATTTGTTATAATGCAAATGGTTCTTATTCTGTTACACTTATTGCAACAAATGCAGACGGTTCTGATACGGTAACGCAAGTCGCCTATATCATCGTTGGCGCACCGGTTACTGTAACAGTTACAGGGAATTTAGTGATCAACGCATGTGAATCTACAACTTTATACGCGAGTCCTTCTGATGGAACATACAACTGGACAGGTTCCAGTTCCACTGGCCCTGAAGCAACAGTTTCTCCAACAGTTACAACTGATTACACTGTCACTTATACTAGTCCCGAAGGTTGTACCGATTCCGAAACTGTTACAGTTGTTGTAGAAAACATTTTTACTTATTATATGCCAACAGGATTTTCTCCAAATGGTGATGGCGTAAATGATATACTTCAGGTTCACGGTCGTGGAATCGATTATATTAATTTGAAAATATTTGACAGAATCGGAGAAAAAGTTTTTGAATCTTCTAGTCCTGAAAATGGTTGGGATGGAAAATTGATCGGACTCCGAATGAACGATAACGTTTTTGTTTATGATCTGATTGTCGTCTTTTGCGATGGCAGTGAAGCTAAAGAGCATGGTGCAATAATGCTCGCAAGATAAAAATCGAACTAAAAATATTTTTCCTTAAAGAAAATAGTTATGAAAAAAACAACTTTAATAGTATTATCCATTTTTGTATTTGGTGTTTCTTCCATTGCACAAGATTTCCATTATTCGCAATTTTATGCAGCACCATTAAATGCCAACCCTGGAAATACAGGTGCTTTTAATGCTGATATAAGAGCATATACTTTATATCGTATGCAATGGTTTACAGTAACCAATCCGTATAAAACTTTTAACATTGCTGTTGATGGTCCCATCTTTAAGAAAAGAATGTTGACTGAAGATTTTTTTGCGGCAGGGCTTAATATCAGTAATGATAATGATGGACCTGTTCATTTAAAAACAACTTCTTACAATGCATTAGTCTCTTATACAAAATTTATTGGCGGAAGGCAAAAACATAATATTACTTTAGGATATACTATTGGGTATAATACGAAATCGGTTGCATTAGGCGGTGTGAAGTGGGACAGTCAATATGACCCTGTTGCCGGAACATATAATCCTGCGTTTGGTACTGCTGAAGGTGGTGGAGGTAAAGGATATCTGGATATGTCGACAGGAATTGTATGGAATTTCAGAACAGACCATTTGTTTAGAAGTGCTTTAGGATTTTCATTTCATCATTTTACCGCACCAAATGTGAGTGTAATCGGTGGACCTGAAAGGTTATTGCCAAAATTTGGTGTGCAATGGAATGTAGGATATAAATTAAGTGAAACGAGTAACACTACCTTATTGCCTAGTTTGATTGCGTATCAACAAGGGACTTCTTTATTACTTAATGGCGGATTAAATGTACGATATGTTTTAGAAGAAGCTTCGCGTTATACAGATAATCAAACCGACAAAGCAGTTTATTTCGGAATATTTTATCGTTTCAGAGATGCTGTTTACATAACATTTCGTTACGATATTAAAATGTTTTCTTTCGGTGCAGCATACGATGTTACCGCTTCGAAGCTTACGCCTACATCTAAATCGGTTGGAGGTTTTGAAATATACCTTCAGTATAAAGGCATTTTTGCCAACAAGCAAGCTAAAAAAGTAGGTGCCCGATTCTTGTAAGAAAATAGTAAAAGAAAAAAACTGTTCAATAAAAATATCGAACGGGATTTTTTATGATATAAATACTTAATAAAATTCGTAAGCTCCAAGGTCGGGGAGTGGACCATTTGGCCTAGCAGCATCATTCAGATCTCTAGGAATTGAAATAAGATTAGAACCTTTATCAATGATGTTTATAGAACCTATTACCGGTTTGTAATTATTGTCACCGACATTTGAAAACCCCGGATCAATATTTTTATAAGCATTATTATAATGAATACCATTCGGAATATTTCTTTCCGTTTTTAAAAGTGTGAAATCAAATTTATACGAAAAGTTTCCACCATAAATAGAAGAATCCATTCCTATTTCCTCAGAAATATCGCCATAGACAATACAATTCCCAAAATAAGCACTATCCAGGTCACGCACTACATATGCGCCTCCCGATGAATAATAATAATTGGATAGAGCAATTGTTGGTGTAGATCGGCTATCTCTATTCCAATAGTTAGCAAATGTGCAATGTTCAAAACGGTATTTCCCACCAATGGTAAGTGCTGCGACAAACTGTCCGCAATTAGCAAATACGCAATTTACGCCTCTGATGTGAGTGCCTTGTCCATATAAAGCTGCAACCGACATGTTTTTAATAATCGTGTTTGATATTCTTAGAGTAGGGGTAATGAGCGACGCAACAGTATCTGATTGTACACCAATTCCTCCATTTTTAATTATTGCCCAATCAATTATATTATTTTTACTTAACCTTGACAGCCATATTTTTCCCCATTGACCTGGGACATCTTTGTATTCGGCTTCCAAGCGATCGCCCTGAATTGTTACTTCATTTCCGTGTGAGCCAAGAATTTCAAGCGTTCCATCACGATATACCCAAAGCACTGCATGATTGTGCATGTAAATATGCACTCCTGCAGGAATAGTAAGTGTACTAAAAGAATCGACAACAGTGTATCCAAAAATCAAATAGGGCATATCTGTTAATAATGTTGTGTTTATAGCCGTGGGACTGATAATGCTGTATGGAGGTAAACCATTAGTAGGAAAGTGATCCGGTTTAATTAAATGTACATCTTGTCCTATAGCAGTCAATTTTACATCTTGTATGTTTCCGTTTGTTTCAAAAATTATTGAATCTTTAATTAGCACTGGGTTTGCTACCGTAGGATTAACATATACTTGAACAAAAACATATAAACTGTCTCCTCCTAATATTTCAATATCTGTAAGAATAGGAGCAGTAGCAGTAGTAGAAATACCATCGATATTCAGTTTGAAGGCTGAACCTGATCCTGTTGCCAGATAAGCCTTCGAAATATTCATGGGCTGATCGTATCTGTTATAAATGCGAAAAACTTTTGTTGTAGAACCCGCATAATGAAAAACGGTGTCAAATAAAACAGAGTCAGTAGAAAACTCGAGTTTTGCACCTGAATCGGTTAAAAGTCCATCCTTTTTGCAAGAAGATAAAATAAGAAGTAATAATAAACAAACAGGAAGAAATTGTTTCAGTTTCATTTCGCAAAGATAAGATAAGCGGTAAAATTAACGGTATTTGACAGTCATTATTATAAAACCATAGAAAAACATTTTAAAACTATGGAATTTCTAACAGAATAGCATCTGTCAATAAAAAAACTTAAATTTGTATGTTAAGGTGGTTACTGGCATTGTTTATTAAGGCGCAACGTATTATAAACCACCGTTTTATTGTTCATCAGTTAAAGCTCATTTCTTCCGATAAAATCGGACACTATAAATGAATAAGCATGTAAGATTACTTTACTTATTGCTCCTGGCGTTTGCATTCAGCATATCTGTTGCTTCTGCTCAAACCACTTTTGGTTCTGAAGAAGAATTGAAGACACAAGCTGCAAAGTTATTTGACGATGACCAGTTTGAAGAGGCCTATCCTTTGTATTCACAACTCACCAGTATTTACCCGAAAGACCCGAATTATAATTATCGCTTGGGAGTATGTATGTTATATGCCAGTGATGATAAGGAAAAGCCAATTGCTTTTTTAGAATTTGCTGTCAATAAGCCGGAAGTTGAAAAGGAAGCTCTATTTTATCTTGCAAGAGCTTACCATTTAAACTATCGTTTTGATGATGCTATAAAAGAGTATTTGCTTTATAAAAATGTTGCATCATCAGCAAAGGCAGAGAAATTGATGGTAGACAGACAAATTGAGATGTGTAGGAATGGCAAGAAGTTATTACGCAACTTAACAGATCTTGTTGTAATTGAAAAGAAAGAAATGAGTCGTACGGATTTCTTTCGTTCTTATGATATTTCAGGGATTGGTGGAAAACTTTTAGCTAAGCCTGATGAGGACGTTTTTAAAACAGCGCTGGACAAAAAGAAAAAAGAGAAATCAATTATTTATCTCGCATCAAATAACAATCAGGTGTTTTTCTCGAGTTATGGTGATGATCCTGAAAGGGGAAAAGATATTTATATCATCCGTAAGCTTCCCACAGGAGAATGGAGTAAACCCCAAACACTTGGTTATCCTGTAAATACAGAATATGACGAAGATTTTCCTTTTCTCCACCCCAATGGAAAGGTGTTGTATTTCTGTTCAAAAGGTCATAATTCTATGGGTGGTTACGATATTTTTAAAACAACTTTGAATGAAGAAACCGATACTTGGAACAAACCGGTTAACCTTGATTTTCCTATTAATACACCTGATGATGATATTCTATATGTCACTAATGAGGATGAAAAAGAAGCTTTTTTCTCTTCTGCGAGAGCAAGTAAGACCGGAAAAACAGCTGTTTACCATATCAATGTTGAGCGGAAACCAATCGATATTGGGATCATTAAAGGTGCTATTGTGAAAAATCGTGATAATCAAGCATTGGACGTGAAAATCACGGTTAAGGATCTTAAGGATAATGAGATACTGGGAATCTTTAATTCGAAGGCAAATGGCGTGTATTTGATAAACATTCCAAATGGCGGGAAATTTTTATTTACAGTTGAAGCTGCCGGTTTTGCAACTCAGTCGGATATTGTAGATGTTCCTGTTCAATACGTATTCCGCCCCATGAAACAAGAGATCAGTTATGAAACAGGAACGGATAAATTGATCATACATAATCTGTTTGATGAAGTGTTAGATGATGCGAGTTATTTGCTCGCTCTTAATTTCATTAAAGAAAAATCGAAGATGGATGTGAATATTACAGATGCGCCATCAACAAATGTGGCTGTTGCTTCGAAAGATTCTTCTGCAACTTCCGATGTTGTAAGTAATACCGCAAAAGATAATTCAACATCCGCATCAGCGAAATTAAACAATAATGATATTGTAAAGATCGGTTATTCCGATGCGGAAGATGTTGCTAAAGAGGCGAAAGATCTGAAAGAACAAGCTAATGTAGCCTTGGTTTTAGCCAATCAGAAAAATGAATTGGCATTGAACAAATCAAAAGAGGCAGAACAATTAATGAACGATGCTTCTAAAATGGATGATAATGTAAAGAAACAAGCGACCATTGAAGAAGCAAATGCAGCAACCAAGGAAGCAGAGGATCTAAACCAGGAAACAGTTGCCGCTTTTAATCTCGCTAAAAAAATAGAATTCAGAGCTTCTGCTAAGGAACAGGAAGCGGACCTTTCTCTGCAATACGCAAAAGATCTGGAAGCGGCTGTAAAATCAAAAAAATCTGATCCAGCCTTGTTTGCAAAGTTAGATGAACAGCAGAAGAAATTGGATGCATTGGCAGAACAGAATAATAATCCAACTCTGGCGAACAGTTTAAAGATGGATGTTGACAACAAAAAACGCGAATTAGATAAAGCGATTCAAGCTGTTGCTGATATCAAACAGGAGATTTCTGATAATGAAGCATTAGCCATAACAACACAAGCAGATGCTGATAAAGAGAAAAATGAAAAAGTAAAGCAAGGTTTGATCGATCAGGTTGCGGGGTTAAAAATGGATACTGAGGACAGCAAAAAGGACCTTGCATTGAATGAACAGAAAGTTGCTCAGCTTCAGAAAGAATACAATGGTGTTGTAAATGAAACAGCCCTAGTGAGCAATGTGTATGATAAGGCAAAAGATGTGACAAATGAAAAAGCTGCTGCCGATGTTGCTATGATTGATAAAGAAAAATTAGAGCAGCAGGTGAAAAATATTAAGAATTCAACAGCATCTGAAAATGCAATTGCTGCGAATACGAACAAAACGAGTGACACATCAATTAAGACAGCAGATGTAGGAATTATTAATTCTACAAAAACTACTGATAATAATGCAAAAACAAATGATGTAGTTTCAGTAAATACAGAAAATAAGAATGGAAATAATTCAATTGATAATACTAATAAAAATGTAGATGCCAATACTGATAATTCAACTAATATATCCGAAAATTCTGGTGATGTAAAGGTTGATTATGCAAAAAAATATTCGGAGGACATTGCAGCAACAGAAATTATTTCAAATGAACTTGAGCGCGAAAATAAAAAAGCAGAATTGTATAAAAATTGGTCTGCATCCATTAGTGATGAATTAGCTGCTAAAAAGGAAGATGTAAAAACAGAAAAAGATAAAGCGAAGAAAAAGGAATTGAATGCTGAGATCTCGGCTTTAGAAAAGGAATTGAAAGAAAAACAAAAAACAACAGCTACCACAATTGCATCAGTGGAGAAATTGAAAAAAGATGGAGTTGTTGTTGCTGACAATACTACTAAAAAAACTGATATCAATGTTTCTGATAATACAAGTGCAGACAATTCCACTGCCTTAGCATCTGGAAATATCAATAAAAAATATGCCGACGAAATTGCTGCCACTAAAAGCATACCGAATGAAGTTGATCAGGAAAAAGCAAAAGCGGCAGTATTACAAAATTGGAGTAAAGCGATAGATGAAGATGTTGCCAAGAAAAAAATACAAATGGAAGCAAGTTCTGATCCTGAAATGAAAGCATTACTTGTGTTAAAAATTCAACAAGAAGAGCAGCAGTCGATAGGCAATCAAAAGGAGGCCGTAATCAGTTTAGGGAAAGCGGAACTATTGAAAAACAATCCTGGGTTAACTTCAAAAACAAATGATGTTGCTATTACAACGACACAAGACAATAATGTAGTTAACAATACAGTGAAGAAAAATGATGTTGCTGTTGCAAATACTCAAGATAATAACCAAGCTAACAATACAACGAAGACAAATGATGCTGCTTTTACAACTACGCAAGACAATAATCTAGTTAACAATACAGTGAAGACAAATGATGTTGCTGTTTCAAATGCCCAAGATAATAACGCAGCTAACAATACTACGAGGACAAATGATGCTGCAGTTACAAACACGAAAGACAATAATTTAACTGACAATACTGCAAAAACAAATAATAATATCGCTCTTAAGGATGTTGATTCAAATACAGTTGGAAATACATTGGATGCCGTAAATGCATCTGCAGAAAAAATGTTTGCTTACAAGTCATCAGCTTCAGCTGATCAGGCAAAAAAAGCGGATGTATTAAATAAACAAGCTGAAGATTTTATTTCACAATCGAATGACTTAAAATCAAAAGCTGCAGCGGAGAATAACGTAACTGCAAAGAATGCTATTTATGCAGAAGCAGATGAGCTTGAAAAACAATCCGAAAATAAAAAGACGGAAGCCGCTCAAATTGTTGCAGTAGCTAATAAAACTGAATATTTGGATAATCAGAATAAACTGGAACAGTTTGCTGTTGCTACTAAAGGAAATACTGCGGATGATATTTCAATCGTTGAATTAATGAAAGAGGATGCAAACTTGTATTTTAATCGTGCTCAAAAATCACGTGACCTTGCAAATAGCGCATCAGACTATTATGAAAAAGAAACAGCTTTTGAAGATGCTTACAAGAATGAAATGATTGCATTGGAAAAACAAAAGAAAGCAACTGATATTTATTTAAAATACACTTCGGATGTTGCTGTGAATAATAATAAACTTGAAGTAGATAATACAATGGCTAATAAGTCAGCAGACAATTCATCAAAAACAAACAATGTAGTTGCTAATAACACCATCAAAACTAATGATCTTGCAATAAATAATGCGAATACTATCAAATCAGTCGATACAAATAAATCAGCAGACAATACATTAATAAATAATACTTCAAAAGATAATACCTTAAAAACTAATGATGTTGTGGTAAACAACAGCACTGACAAAAACTCAACTGATAATAATGTAAAAACAAAAGACCTGACAAATAATTCTACTACAAATACAGCAGTCACAACAAATGATGTTGCAGTAAACAATAACATTGACAACAATGTGACCAACAATACTACGAAAACTAAGGATCAGACAGCTAATTCCACTACAAGTACTGTTACAAACACAAATGATGTGGTAGCAACAAAACTACCATTAACCAATACTAATGAGGTGTTTGTAAAAACATCCACACCGGTTTATTCGGCTTCAAAACCAATTCCTGTAAATAGTAAATTACCTGAAGGCTTGATCTTTAAAGTTCAAATAGGTGCTTTTAGAAATCCAATTCCTCAAGACTTGTTTAAAGGGATGTCACCAATTACCGGAGAAACAACTCCACAAGGATTCACCCGTTATACAGCTGGTTTATTTACAAAGTTTGTAACTGCTGATAAAGTAAAAGGTGAAATAAGAGATCTTGGTTATAAAGATGCTTTTGTGGTTGCATTTTTTAATGGTAAACGGATTTCAATGGTAGAAGCTTTAGGAATGACAGGTGAAACCATGCCGGTTAATGATCAAATTGCCTCAAATACGATTGCTGATAATACATCGAATACAACAGATAATTCAGCTTCGAATACAACAAGTCAGACAACTGTAAATAATACAACGACACAAGCGCCTGTAAATAATACTGCAACTGCACAAACAACCATTCCGGCTGTAACTCAAAACGTTTCAGTACTTAGCGGATTGTTCTATACCGTTCAGGTTGGCGTTTATTCTCAGCCGGTTTCAGCAAACAAGTTACATAATATCCAGCCTTTATATACTGAAACAGCTCAGAATGGAAATCTAAGATACAACACCGGAATTTATAATAATATTGCTCGCGCCGCAGAGGCAAAGAACATGATCGTAGATGCAGGAATAATAGATGCTTTTGTAACAGCATATTATAATGGAAAACGTATTTCAATACCTGAAGCAGCACAACTCATTTCTCTGGGGAATGCTGTTTTTTCAAATGATCCGGATATTAATAGATTACCTACATTTTCTGCAGCTGCTTCTCAAACAGTTTCTAATCCTGTGAACAATACTTTTTCGAACGAAATAACCAATCTTTTGCCAGTAAAAGTTGATCAGGTCAGTAATAATCAGGTTAAACCTGACGTTATAAAAACAACTACTCCGGCTGTAAGTGAAAAAGTAAAAGCAGAATCAAATGCAAGTAATACAATGATTGTTGATTCCGGTATTGTCTTTAAAGTTCAAATTGGGGCATTTAAAGAAGAAGTTCCATTAGCAATTGCGAATAAATTTTTAAAGATCGCGAGAATGGGAGTGAAGAATTATAAAGACGCGAACGGGTTAACAATATACACTGTAGGTACATTTAAGTCCTATGCTGAAGCGAATTCTGTAAAAGCAGATGTGGTAGCAACCGCGAATATTACCGATGCGTTTATTGTTGCCTACAAGGATGGAATAAAAATTTCTGTTGAAGAGGCAAAAACACTTATTGGAAATTAATAGTATAATTATTTCAAATCGGATAATTATAAAAAAAACAGGAACATAGAATATGAGTATTAAAGATTTTGATAAACAGCATGACATAGATACTAACTCAGAAGTATTAATAGCACCGGAAGAAGTGGCTGTTGAGGATAAACAAATAATAGTTTACAACGATGATTTTAATACGTTCGAACATGTGATAGAGTCTCTGATAAAAGTTTGTAAACACGATCCTATTCAGGCAGAGCAATGCACTTTCTTAATTCATTATAAAGGAAAGTGTTCTGTCAAAAAAGGTTCATACGAAGAGTTGGAGCCTGTTTGTACTGCATTACTTGAAAAAGGTATTACCGCTGAAATTGAATAAATTAAAAACATTTAATATGTTCAGAAGAATAATATTGTTTTGCGCTTTGTCTGCGCTATGTTTTATATCTTGTCAAAAAGTGCCTATTACAGGGCGAAAGCAAATGAGCTTAATTCCTGAATCGGAAATGATTGGAATGAGCTTAACAAGTTACACAGAATTTTTGGCTAAGAATCCTGCTGTTTCAGATGCTGATGCAAACGCACGTATGGTTAGCAAAATCGGCACAGACATTCAAAAAGCGGTAGAGGCGTTTATGAAAGAAAAAGGATTGTCGAGTCGGTTGGATGGCTATAACTGGGAATTTCATTTGGTAAACGAAAATACTGTAAATGCCTGGTGTATGCCTGGCGGAAAAGTTGTGGTATACTCAGGATTACTTCCTATAACGCAAACCGAAGGTGCATTAGCTTGTGTAATGGGACATGAAATTGCACACGCAGTAGCGCGCCATGGAAACGAAAGAATGAGTCAGGGGTTATTAGTTCAGCTTGGTGGAGCCGCGCTTTCAGTTGCTCTTTCAGAAAAACCTCAATTAGCTCAGGATCTATTTCTTCAATCTTATGGAATAACCTCTCAGTTAGGAATGCTTAAATACTCTCGGACCCATGAAAGTGAAGCTGACAAAATGGGCTTGGTCTTTATGGCTATAGCGGGTTATGACCCCTCTGAAGCAGTAGCTTTTTGGGAACGCATGGAAAAAGCAAGTTCAGGAAATAAACCACCGGAAATCTTAAGTACACATCCTAGCGATGCTACCCGGATATCAGATATAAAAGCCTTTTTGCCTGAAGCAATGAAGTACTATAAAAAGAAATAAAGTTTATTTGGACGGAGGAATTGAAAATGTTTGCTGAAATTATTCTTCTTTCAAAAATCCTTCTAATGTAACAACAAGGTCATTCAACAATACTTGCCGTTCAGATGTAATATCTTTTTTCACTGCTTGCACCTTTTTTATAGCCTCGTTGATTGTTGTCCCGGTAAAAGGACCTTCCATATTTTCAATAGTAGTAATAGCTTCCAGTGATACTAAATAATCTTCATCTAAGGCAAGTAAAATAAAGAAGGGCAGATATTTACTGAAATTGATCTCAGATTCCCAACAAGCAGCAACTAAAATATTTCTAACATCTTTTGCTTTAGGACTCGCTATTGCCAGTAATAATGTTTCGCCACCTTTTTCTTTTTTTAATGTAAGCAAGGCTTCTTCACGTATTTCTTTGTTCGAAGGATTTGCAAGCAAGGAAATAAGGGTAGTGATCTTGTCTTCACTAGTAACAGGAGAATTTATTTCGCCCGAGCCTCCAATAATTGTTGTGGCATATTCCTTAGAATTAAAGTATTTTTTTAATGTTTCGGATGCATCCATTTTAAAATATTTTTTTGATGTCGCAAATATCAGTAATTTTATTGAGAAGAAACAGATGTTGCGACATGTGTTTACTAAAATATTCTCATATGAAAAGATCTTGGTTGGTTGTTATTTTTTGCCTATTTGCAAATTTATTTCTTCTTGAAACATCGAATGCAAGTTCTTTATCAAAAGTCAAAACGATATTTATTAATATTCTGTCGGATACAAATAAAAATACAATTGTTGTCAGAGGAGTGGTACAAGATGCAGATACTCATAAGCGTGTACCTTTTTCAAAGGTATCAGTCAGATACAAGGATTCTGTTATTTGTTATGTTGTTGCTGATAAAAATGGCGAGTATGAAGTAAATATTTCGAAAGAATATTCACAAGTTGATTTTGTAGCTACAAATGGTGGTTATAATCCTCATGTTTTAAAAAACATTTCAGTCTCAAAAAATAAAAATATTGTTGTGGATATCGATATTCGTTTAGTTGAAGAAAAAAATCAAAAATTACAGGTAAAAACAAAAGCCTCTAAATAAAGAAGCTTAAAATTGCATCTCTCCATATTAGGATAATCACGCCAGTTATCGCAATTAATGCTCCCAGTATTGATTTGGCAGTTATTTTCTCTTTATAAAATAAAAAGGAGAGTGGCAATACAAAAACAGGTACCAAAGAAAATATGGTTTGTGCAACGGAAGGTTTATTATGCAATAATGAGACAGCGAACATAGAGAGACTCACACCGATCACAGGTCCGAAAATTGTCCCTAATAATGTATAGATCAAACCATTATTCTTATTCACTAGCACAGGTTGTGTTATCTTCTTTAAATTTCCTTGAAAGATCGTAATCGTATATATTATGGCAGTAGCAGAGACCATACGAATCCACGTGGCTTGAAAAAATGGCAGATCCGCATTGTTGATTTGTGACTCAAATCCTTTATTGGCAAGCACAACTCCAACGCCTTGACAAACAGCTGCAAGTGTCGCAAATATGATCCCTTTTTTGACGTTCCCGATTTTATGATCTTGCATGGTTAATTTAGCGCTTCGACTCAATGTTAGCCAAACAACACCGGTTATTGTAATAAGAATACCAATAATACCGATCACGTTAATACGTTCTCCTATGATAAAAAAACCGGCAAATAAAGCTGCTGCAGGAGCAAGGGTGGTAAATATGCTACCGATACGAGGACCTAAAATTACGAATGAAGTGAAACCGAAATAATCTCCTAAGGCCAATCCTACAGCTCCAGATGCACCAAACCATAACCAATGCTGGGGTAATGGAGTGCTGAATAATTCAGTAAAAGATATTGGTAAAAAAATTAAAGAAATTATTGATAAAAAGATAACCGCAAAGACCAACCGTATGTGATTCACTTGATTGGGACCCATTCTGCGAGCAGCCTCTGTAAATGGAAATATGCCGATACTCCAAGAAATTGTTGTCCCTATAGCAACCATTTCACCTAAAAGAGAAAATTTATTCGGCATTTATTCGATTTTATTTAAATATCGGTAAATGTAGCCTTTTTTCGATTTCTTATATTTTTATATACTCATAGATAAAAGAAATGAATTCATCGATAAAAGGGTGGAATTCATAGTATTTTGTTAGTGTAATTGCACAATGTGGTGTTAATAAGTATGTTGGCAAGGTTTTGCTTTTGTAATAAAAATAAACGCTATTTGTTTAATCAATATTTAAATAATTGAAGATGAACCTACTAAAAAGAATGTCATTTATCGGCTTTTGTTTTTCATTTTTTATGATCGCTCAATCTGCAAATGCTCAAAGTGTTCAGATACCGGCAGAAAGTCCTGATTTTAAAGTGTTCCCAAATCCAAATCAACCTGATGCGGACACCTATGTAAGTATAGATGGCTTCAAAGCCGACAATTTATTGGTGGTGGTATATGATATGCTGGGAAGAGAAATTTTTTCTAAAGTTGAAATAATGGAAAATGGAGGCTTCTTGTTCACTGTCACTTCTAATGGTCACCAATTACCATCCGGAATATTTTTGATCACTGCATCAGCAAATGATAAGGTCTTTCACCAGAAACTAATTGTAAAATTATAAAATTGTCTCTCTAAGCAATTTCTAGACAGCTCTACTTCTTTTGAAGTGGGGCTGTTTTAGTTTCAGGAACGATACAATTTATTTTATTCCGCAATCCTGAATATTCAAACAGCTTAACTTTTATCGTTCCAACTAAAATAGGCGATTCAACATATATAGGCATTTTGTTTTCATCATCCGTGACCCAAACGATCATTCCTTCGCCACCTTTAAACAATGTGCCTTCAACTAATTTAGGACAAAATTTTATGCAACGAACATTTCCAAGTGCATCTGATTTTATTGTTTCCTTTCCCAGATATCTTATGTAAGACGGAAATACTTCTCCGTCTAATACAAACGTAATTGGTATGGTATCTTTTGTTTTGTATTTTGAAAAATCAAGGCAACGGGCATAAAAGATTGCTGTCATTACATCATTTGTGCATTTAGTAATACTAATTGAATCGATCTTACTCTGTTTTTTATTACGAATAGAGGAAGTATAAACTTTGTTTCTATTCTGATTAAAAACATAATCATCAAATGTGTATGTGCCTCCCTCTTTTACATCGCGTATAAAACGGAGTGGTCTAAGATTTGAAGTATCCGCATATGATTCATAAACATCTTTTACTTTATAGAACCAGTCGTATTTTGGATACGTAGCTCCAGAACCAACAAAATGATATACATGTCGCCCGTAAACCGTATTTATAAAGGTTGAAAAGCTGGCTTCCCCGGCTTCCACCCATAGTGCCCCCCAGTTATAATATATTTTATATTTTAATTGTTCACCCGCTTTAAAACTATTATTGTTTACCTGGCAGTTTTTTTGACCAAAGCCGGCAAGCCCAATACAAAACATTAGAAACAATAAAATGGTTTTCATTCCCGAAAAGTACAGATAGTTTGAATTGAATGGAAGAATAAAATTAATTTTTTGATTGTTAATTTCTCTTTCATTTCTCCTACTTTTTGATATATTTGTTATTCAAACTTAATTTTTAAAAAATATAAAATGAAAAAAATCATTACTCTGCTTTTTGCATGCATATTAGGCATGAATTCTTTATTTGCTCAAACTACAGGTGGTCCGGATACATATGGATATATCTGGAGAGATAGCAATGATCCTTCAGGTCCGGTTTACAATTGGATCGACATTTTGCCATTGACCGGAGCACAAGAAGTGCGATTTTTAGCAGATGATAATACTGTAGGATCTTTTCCTGTTGGATTTCCATTTCATTACTATTGGTATGATGTTTCCCAGTTTTGGGTTGGCTCAAATGGTTATTTAGGATTCACAAATGGTCAAATTTCTGCACCATTCACTTCCATTCCAAATGTGGCCGGAGCTCAAAATTTCTTAGCTGCAATGACTTGCGATCTTTTATTTGATATTTCAAACACCGCAAAGTGTTGGAGATATACTAATCCTGCAAATGACACATTAATTGTTTCATGGCTGGATGTTCCTTTTTATGATGCAGATACTTCTGCCGGAGTCGGGACGAATACCTTTCAAATAATATTAAGTGCGGTTGATAGTTCTATCACCTATCAATACAAAGTTCAAACAGGTGTGCCCGCTACAGGAGCAAATGTGGTAATTGGAATAGAGAATAATTCCGGTAATATTGGATTGCAACATTCCATGAATGTATTTCCTCCTGTGAGTTATGCTATCAAATATTCTTTTCCTAGCAACACTGTATACGTAGTAAATGATGCATCTACAACTTATAATGATAATACAGAGACAGGAGGGTTGTTCCGTTCAAAGAACGGTGCTCAATTCACAATGAAGACAGGAATAAAAAATACGGGGAACCAAAATTTATCATCTTACAATGTGTTTTCACGTGTTTTGAATTCCGGGGGTACTACAGTTGTTTCGGATAATAAAATGAGTCTGGCTTCTACTCCTTCACAAACAGAGAACATTACAATGACAAATTTGTTTACCCCATCAGCTGCGGGTACGTTCCGATTTGTAACTAATACACAATTGCTGGGAGATGCAACCCCTAGTAATGATCAAAAAATTCAAGAGATTGTTGTTGTAGATACAACCGTTGCTTCTATCCGCTTATCATACGACGACGGAGTTGATGCTGGTTTAGGTGGTTTGAACTGGACGGGAGGAGTAGGAGGTGCAGCAATTTATTTTGTTCCTCCATTTTATCCTGCAAAAGTTACAGACATTTTCGCATATATTGTTGCTAATCCTTCTTTTTTTGGCTATTCTATGGTCGTTTATGACGATAATGGTACTTCAGGTGCTGCAGGTACCAAATTAGATTCTATTTATGCTGCCCCAAGTTCTGTTTTTACATCCTCATGGAATTCGGTTCCGCCAACAACTCCTCTAACAATTAGTTCCGGAGGGATTTATGTTGCATGGGTAATGAATGGCGTTGGTTTAACGCTTGGACAAAATCAGGTTGCACCTTTTTCAAACAGAACATTTGAAATTTTAGGAAATACTTGGGCGCCTTATCGCTACAGAGAAACAGAAGATGTGATGATCAATATCGGTATCTCAAAAATTTCCGGAGCCGGTATTCAGGAAAATAATTTTGAAAATTACTTTGGTGATTTTTATCCAAATCCATCTTCAAATTTTGCAACCATCAATTATGATATTCCTTTTAACGTAAATAAAATATTCTATCAATTATTTGATATGCAAGGTAAATTGATCACTGTTGCTTCAAATGATGCCAAGTCGAATAATGGCAAACTGAATGTAAATGTTAATGATCTTGCATCAGGTATCTATACTTGCAAAATTACTGTTGACGGAAATGTAGTTGTTCGGAAATTAGTGATCTCAAAATAACAATTATTAACTTACTTTTTAAGAAAAGCATTCTTCCTTGAAGAATGCTTTTTCTTTTTACAATAATTCGTTTATCACTGATCCGACATCTTTTGCATCGGGAAAATAAGAAACTATTTTTTGCAATACTTCTTCAACTATTGAATCGGGGCAAGAAGCTCCACTCGTAAGGATAATATCAAGTACATCTTTAGATGGTAAATAATCCTTTGTATGCACATGTTTTTGATGAGAGAAATCAAAATGGTTTATTTCATCTTTTGAAATGATCTCTTTTGCTGAAGAAATAAAAAATGTAGGCAATCTTTCTTCGCACAACTCAACAATATGTGATGTATTAGAACTATTGTAACCACCAACCACAATTGCCAGATCTGCTTTGCTTTTTAATAATCCATAAGTAGCTTCCTGGTTTTCATTCGTGGCATAACACAAAGTGTCTCTTGTGTCTGAGAAGTGCTCCTTTATTTTATTCAGTCCATATTTTTTGACCATTACCTCTTTAAAATAATCAGCAATTTCTTGTGTTTCAGTAGCCAACATTGTTGTTTGGTTGATTACTCCCAGTCGTTCCAAATGTTTATATGGATCCAGATTATCAGAATGTTTTCCCTTAAATGCTTTATTGAATTCATCAATGCTGATATTCCCTAAAATAAATTCACCTAACACTTTCGACTCCATAATATCCTTTACAATAATCGCAGGAGCATTTTGTTCACTTCTTGAAAAAGTGGCACGTGTTTCTTCATGTTTAAATTTCCCATGAATGACAATACTGAATTGCTCTTCTCCAAGTTTTTCAGATTTTTTCCAAACCCGTTCAACAAATGGGCATGTTGTATCATATTTCCTAACCTGGATCCCGGAGCTATTTAATTCAGCTTCAATTTCAAGTGTAGTGCCGAATGCGGGGATAATTACTATATCATTTGCTGTTAATTCGCTAAAAGGAATTATTTGATTCCCTGATGTATCCATCAAAAATTTGACACCACGGTTTAACAGATCGTTATTCACCTCAGGGTTATGGATCATCTGACTAAGAAGAAATATTCTTTTATTTAAATTTTCCTCAATGGCTTTATAGGAGATCTCGATCGCACTTTCAACGCCATAGCAGAATCCGAAATGGCGGGCAATATGAAAGCGGACAGGTCCGAAATCAAGAAGCGTAGGAGCGAAATCTTTTTTGTGAGGATCGTTACTCTTACGGATATCCTTAATCTTGGAAATAGCCGAACTCTTATAAAAATCAGGGATATTAAATTTTTTCATTAGACTACAAAATTAATAAATAGAGCGTCTTTTCAGACCCTGTTTTTGTGGTTTTATCAACAATTATGTGTGGATGCATTCTCAATTAATAATCGAAAGATCTGATATTACTAAGTATTTTTGTTATGATGAAAACGAAACGACCTTTAATTTTAGTAACTAATGACGATGGTATTACTGCACCTGGGATTGCTGCATTGATCGATGTTGTAAAAACACTTGGCGATGTTGTTATAGTTGCGCCCGATAAACCTCAATCAGGCATGGGGCATGCGATTACCATTAATTCGACTCTAAGGATAGAAAAAGTAAATTTTTATGGTGTATTTGCCGAGTATAGTTGTAGCGGGACACCCGTTGACTGCGTGAAAATAGCTATCAATAAGATTTTAAAACGGAAACCCGATCTTGTAGTTTCCGGAATCAACCATGGGTCTAACATGTCTATAAATGTTATTTATTCAGGAACTATGTCGGCAGCTGTTGAAGGAGCTATTGAAAGCGTACCTTCCATCGGCTTTTCATTATTAAATGAATCCATTGATGCAGATTTTTCAGCCGCAAAAAAAATTGTTAAAACAATTGCCTCTCAGGTATTGAAAAATGGATTGCCTCTTGGTGTATGTTTGAATGTGAACATTCCGAAAGTCAAGTCAGATGAGATTAAAGGAATAAAGGTGTGTCGCCAGGCAAAAGCAAATTGGGTGGAAGAGCTAGATGAGCGTAAAGATCCTTCAGGTAAACCCTATTTTTGGCTGACAGGCAAGTTTGAAAATTATGATAAAGGGAAAAAAGATACTGATGTTTGGGCACTGGAAAATCATTTTGTATCGATTGTCCCAACTCAGTTCGATATGACAGCTCATGATTCTATAAAAGTTATTAGTAAGTGGAAATTTTAATTTTTAAAATATGAAGAATTTTGATTGGGATAAAACTTGGATAGGCTTGTTGCTTGGAATCGCAACACCTGTAATCGTTTATGCGATCTATTATCTACTGGTCTATAATACAGGAATCAAAAAAATGAATGTGAGTTTATGTATTGCTACAAATTTAATTCCTTTCTATTTTTATCAAAAATTTGAAAAATATAAAGGATTAAAAGGTGTTTTAATTTCCACATTTATATGGGCAGCTGTTATTGTTTATTTTTCTTTTTTTACAAATCACCTACGTATCGGTTAAATGAAATATTATATAATAGCAGGAGAAGCATCAGGAGATTTACACGCATCTAACCTGATGCGGTCAATAAAAGTTTTGGATACCAAAGCCCAATTCCGCTGTTGGGGAGGTGATTTGATGAAAGCACAAGGTGCAGAGCTGGTAAAACACTACCGAGATCTTGCATTTATGGGTTTTACAGAAGTGCTGATAAATATCCGGACGATTTTTAAGAACATTGAACTTTGTAAAAAAGATATTCTTGAAAATAAGCCGGATGTATTGATATTGGTTGATTATCCGGGATTTAATTTACGTATTGCAGAATTTGCAAAAGCAAATGGAATAAAAGTATTCTATTATATTTCGCCACAAGTATGGGCTTGGAAACAATCCCGCATTCATAAGATCAAAAAAGTGGTAGATAAGATGTTTGTTATCCTTCCTTTCGAAAAAGAATTTTATCAGCGATTTGATTTTGCAGTTGATTTTGTGGGTCATCCATTGTTGGATGCAGTTGCAAATTATGCCGAAAAATCTGCTTCTCTGGATCTTCAGATTACTAAACCTATTATTGCTTTGTTACCTGGAAGCCGTAAGCAAGAGATCTCTACAATGTTACCCTTGATGTTATCCTTGCGTAAATTTTATCCCGGATATGAATTTGTGGTTGCAGGAGCTCCTTCACAAACAAAAGAATATTATCAGACATGGATTAATAACGTTGATACCAAAATTGTTTTTGATAAAACGTATCAATTGCTCCAAAGATCAGAGGCTGCTTTGGTTACTTCCGGAACAGCAACTTTAGAAACAGCTTTGTTTGGTATTCCTGAAGTCGTTTGTTATAAAGGAGGTAAAATTTCGTATGCAATTGCCAAACAATTAATCAAAGTAAAATATATTTCTTTAGTGAATTTGATCATGGATAAGGAAATTGTGAAAGAGCTGATCCAGGATGAACTGAATGAAAAAAATCTCAAAACAGAATTGGACAAATTATTAACATCGGTCACCCGCACTAAAATGCTGTCGGATTATGCTGAACTTAAAGAAAAACTAGGAGGTTCGGGAGCTTCAAGTAAGACAGCCGAGTTAATGATCAACTATTTGAAATAATAATAAATGAAAAAAAATAAATTATTCATACTTTTCTTTGCTTTTTCAATTTCAGTTAATGCAGCAACAATAAACGTCAGGATCCTTACCACCAAAGTAATCAGCTCTTTTATCTTTTCTCCAATAATTGGAACGTATGATGTTTACGGAGATGGTGTGTTATTAACTAATAGCGATGTTCCAGGTATCTTTCAAATGAATATTGATGGAGATTCCATACTATTAAAAACATTCGAAAAAACGATAGGTAAATATTCCTCCCTTAAAATGATCGCCAGACAAGCGGACGGAGCATTTAAAATAAAATCTGTCATCTCCGAAAGCAAGGTGCGCACCTATGAAGATAATCTTACAATAGGATTAGATGCTGAGAAAAAACAGTTTTTGCTAATCAACCATGTAGATATAGAAAAATATATTGCCGGTGTTGTTGAATCAGAATCAGGAACACGGACTAGTTTAGAGTATTATAAGTTGCAGTCCATTTTGTGTCGTACTTATTTATTGTCTCACATTAATCGTCATATTTTTGAAGGCTTTCAAGTGTGTGATGATGTTCATTGTCAGGCTTACTTGAGTAGAACGACAGATCTGGATGTAAAAAAAGGGGTGTATGATACAAAGGGGTTGGTGGTTGTTGATGGTGATCTGAATTTGATAACTGCCGCTTTTCATTCAAATTGTGGAGGACAAACTGTTGCATCACAAGATGTTTGGGCTATGTCTACTACTTATTTGAAATCGGTAAAGGATTCATTTTGCTTAAATCAAAGTCATGCGCTTTGGAAGAGAAGTATTCCGCTTGAAGACTGGAAGGCTTATTTACAATTAAAACATAAATATCCAATTGATGATAGTTTGAAACTGAATGATGCTACTACTTTTACCCAACCCAATGGAAGAGCCATTTATTTTACGGATAAAGATCTTAAGATCCCGCTTAAAACTATCCGGGCAGATTTTCAGCTGAAGTCAACTTATTTTTCTGTAGCGCAACAGGGGGATCAAATAGTTTTTAGTGGTCGAGGTTATGGGCATGGTGTCGGACTTTGTCAGGAAGGAGCAATGCGTATGGCTGATCTGAATTATTCTTATAAGGATATTTTAAACTTTTATTATAAAGATGTTCATTTGGTGGATCTTTCAGCATTAAATTATTTCAGACAGGAATAAATAATGGGTTTTGGAATGCATTCTGTTAGTTGTATTATAACTTTCACGCAAACATAATTTCTTATCTTTAACTGTGCATAAATTCAATAAAAAAAATCTCTTTATCACCTTTTTCTGTCTGTTCACAGGCAGTTTTATAATTGCCCAAAATGATAGTGTAAAAAGGTTATCCTCAGTTTATGATTCTATATCAGTTAATATTCCGCCGCATTTATGTCCAAATAAAATCCCCAATCTAAATAAAAAACGCTTAGGCGTGATCCTTGGAACAGAATCCATATTGTATGGCGGATCAATAGTTGGGCTTAATGAACTTTGGTATAAAGACTATCCACGTTCGTCATTTCATTTTTTTAATGATAATGAAGAATGGTTGCAAATGGATAAAGCAGGACATGTAATAACCTCTTATTATATTGGCAGGGGTGGTGTTGGTTTATTGAAATGGAGTGGGGCAGAGCGAAAAAAAGCCATTTGGTACGGAGGTATGTTAGGTTCGGTTTACCAAAGTACAATTGAGATTCTGGATGGCTATTCCTCCGAATGGGGTTTTTCTGTTGGTGATTTTGCAGCAAATACTATTGGATCTTTTCTTTGTGTCGGACAAGAGTTAGCATGGAATGAACAACGAATCGTATTAAAATATTCATTTCAGCAAAGCGAATATTCAAAATACCGTCCAAATATTTTAGGGAAAGACCTGCAAGAAAATGTATTGAAAGATTATAACGGGCAAACCTATTGGTTATCTGTTAATCCATTTTCTTTTATGAATAAAGGATCAAAATTTCCTAAATGGCTCAATTTCGATTTTGGTTATGGCGCTAATGGTATGACAGGTGGAAATTTTAATCCTTCCTATTTTGATAGTAATGGAATTCAGGTCTATCATGAACGATATCGCCAATATTATTTATCATTGGATGTTGATCTTACTCATATAAAAACAAAGTCTGCATTTTTGAGAACTCTATTTTATGCCATTGGCTTTATAAAAATTCCTTCACCGGCTATCGAATTTAGCAATGGAAAAGTAAAGGGGAGTTTGTTAGGATTTTGATCAATGACTTATCAAGCCTGCTTTTTCTCGGATATGATAATCTTTTATCAGCATGGAATACAATATCACTCCGATTATATACATCCCTGAAGTGATCCAAAATATATTTACATACGCCACATTCAAGTGACGTAAAATTCCAAATCCGACAGCGCTAAAATAAGCAGAGCCGGACCAGATTGCGGAAGTCAATGCACTTACCATTTCTCTGTTTCCTTCTCCAACATATTTCATCGTGATTTCAGATGTCATAGGTACAGCCGCACTCATAAATGGTTGTCGGATTAAATAAAAAGCCGAGGCAATTATTATTGCGAAACTATACTGACTATAATATTGGGTTGTAGCCATTATCATCAGGGCAATGATAGCAATGGATTGTGTAGTAGGAATAGTGCGATGATAACCATATTTATCTTTGATCCTCGGAATATAAATGGCAACTATCGTTACTGTAATTGCAGTTAACATATTCAGCGTGGAGAACATAGCGGTGCTCATGTTGTGCACATTTGAAAAGAAGAGACTCATAAAAGGAATTGTAAATCCCGCTCCGATAGCAATGATTACTGTTGGAACAAGCGCTTTCATGATTATGGTCCAGTCGTAATCTTTTAAATTGGTTCTGCTTTCCTTTATTATAGGAACATATTCGTTCTTGCTGATCTTCATTGTAAAATAAATTCCGGAAAAACAAAAGAGAGAGAGTACAAATAATAAATTCCGCTCCGAAAAAATGATTGGATCTATTCCATTAAATACTGCTACAATTAAGCTGCCGGTAATTGTTGCCATGCTCCAGGTAGCAAAATTCAGCGTGATCGCTTTTGTCTGTTGCTCCTTCGGAGCATTTCGCATGATATAAGGTAAGATAGGTATTTGTATGAATGTATATGCTGTGCCCCATAATAAATGGGCGATCAGCAATAAGGAAGTTAAATGAAATTGCACACCAATAATTATCAATAGCGCAAAAAATGGAACACCAATAGAGGCAATATAGATCAACGGTAAAATTTTTCTTCCTTTGATATACATTCCTAAGAATAATGCAAGAGCAAGCATCCCAAAATATCTGTAGGATGTA
The DNA here is from genome assembly GCA_947476185.1 of Bacteroidota bacterium. Taxonomy (GTDB): domain Bacteria; phylum Bacteroidota; class Bacteroidia; order 2-12-FULL-35-15; family 2-12-FULL-35-15; genus 2-12-FULL-35-15. The sequence goes on along the minus strand of CANJPX010000024.1, from coordinate 16,069 downwards.
AAATGAGCATATTGTGCATCGCTGTATCCTTCCTTTTTCATATATAAAGGAAGGATCGCAACAAACAAAACATTTATCAATTGCACAAAGAACTCAACTGTGATTATGTTGAGAAGTGAGCGATTTAGTTTTGTATACTCTTTTAAAGTGGTAATCATAATTTGAATAAAAATGCATTCTTCGAATGAGTTCAGATGCTGACAATTCTTGTCAAGCTATGCCGAATCAGATTTGTGAGTAGGGCTTAGCTGACTATTTCAATTTTGATTCTAAATAATTTTGAATGATTATTAATTCATCCGGTTCAAACCATTTTATTTCCTGATCTTTCCTGAACCATGTAAGTTGACGTTTTGCGAATTTCCGAGTATTTTGTTTAATAGATCCAATAGCTGTATTCAAATCAATTTTATTTTCAAGATAGTTGAATAACTCAGTATATCCAACCGTTTGTAACGCATTCAGATGTTTATGTGCGAATAAAGCTTTTACTTCATTCAATAACCCAGACTTCATCATTGAATCCACACGTTCATTTATTCTTTCATAAAGAACTTCTCTGGAAGTGTTTAATCCTATCTTAATGATATTAAAGTTTCTGTTTTTTGGTTTACCTTCACGCAAGTTAGAGTAAGGCTTCCCTGTTGTTAAACAAACCTCCAGGGCTCTGCTTATCCGTTGAGGATTTTGCAAATCCACTTTTGCATAATAATCCGGATCAAGTTCTTTTAAGAGATCTTGAAGTGCTTCGATCCCTTTTTCTTCAAGAAGTAAATTTATTTTTTTTCGAACGTCAATATCTGCTTCAGGCAGTTCATCAAAACCTTTGCAGACTGCGTCAACATATAATCCTGATCCACCAACAAGTATGACTGTTTTGTTGGTCAGAAATAATTTATCTAATAAATCAATAACCTCCACCTCATATTTACCTACGTTGTACTTATCTGATATGGAATGAGAGTCGATAAAGAAATGTTGGACACCTTGCATTTCTTCATAGCTCGGTTTAGCAGTACCAATACTCATTTCTTTGAAAAACTGCCTTGAATCCGCGGAAATAATGGGGCAGTTGAATTCTTTTGCAAGATGGATGCTTAGGGATGTTTTACCTATTGCTGTAGGGCCGACAATTACAATAAGAGATTTATCAGGCATGGATCTTTTCACCGCAGAGATAAGTATCTGGGAATGGTGTAATATTTTTTTTGAGTAAACTTAGATTACCTTTTGCCTTTTTAGTCTTCGTCAATTCCACCGGTATCATGAACATCTTCATCAAGTGCTTCATCTTCTTCATGTGCATTTTCCTCTTCAACTTCGTCTTCGCCTTCCTCTCCTTCTAATAATGAAGTTTCATCTTCACTGTGGGCATTTACATAAGCGTCATCATCTATGTGTGGTTCATCTTCATCAAAATCATCCTCGTCATCGATAGAAGGAAGGGCAGCATTTGCCTTATGCTGTTTGGGAGATTCTCCCACTGTTTTGAAACATTTTGGAAACGAACCTTTAGGATCATCCAATAATATTTTTACTAATTCAACAAGGAACGTCCAGTTACTTTTCGGATCATATACATAAACAAATTTTTGGTGTGGATCATCAATCAGGGATGCCATTTTACACTTATTCATCTGTTTCTTAACAGGAAGATCTTTTCTTTTTCTTTTTTCAGCTTCATCTTCACTTAAAGGACGAAGTCCAATTTCATCCCCCTTTCTCCAATAATCATCACTGATAAAAAAGGAGGCGTCGTGGAGATTATCAAAGCCTATGGATTGGACAATAATATTGTGGAAATCTTCAAAATTTTGTGCAGATTTTATATCAATCTCACGAAAGATCTCCTCGTTGTCTTCAAATGTTACTCGAAAGCGATAAACAGCCATGTTAATTTAGTTCATTAGTTAACTGGTTCTCCAGTTCATTTGTATGCTAATTTTTTGCCAAATATACTGAGGTAAAAATACGAATTATTGTTTTATTTATAGTTTAAAGTTCAAAGTTTAAAGTTTAAAAGTTCACTTAACCCAACGGAAATCATTGCTACAATCATTTATTATTAGTAACCACAAAAATTTGCCCTATTTACGTTCAGCTTTCAATCCAAGTTTAGATCCTTCAATGATCATATATGCGGTAGCCTCCTCCTTATTATTTTTGATGATACCATCCAGAATTGCTTCCCTGATCGCATTCTTAATTATTCCAACTTCTTTGCCGGCCGGTATATTAAATATCTTCATGATGTCTTCACCACTTACAGGTGGCTGCCAATTCCGGATATTATCTTTTTCTTCAACCTCTTTTAATTTTTGACGAACGAGCTCAAAATTCTTAAGATACTTCTGTACTTTATATTCATTTTTAGAAGTAATATCTGCTTCGCACAATTTCATCAGATCATCAATATCGTTTCCTGCCTCAAAAAGTAATCTGCGCACGGCACTATCTGTTATATCACTTTTTGCCAAAACGATCGGACGTAAATGAAGCAGCACAAGTTTTTGCACATATTTCATTTTTTCATTTAAAGGAAGTTTCAGATTTTCAAAGATCTTTGGTACCATTCTAGAGCCTCTGTCTTCATGTCCGTGAAATGTCCAGCCATGATCTGCTTCAAATCGTTTTGTTGGAGGTTTTGCTATGTCGTGTAATATGGCAGCCCACCGTAACCAAAGGTCATCAGTCGTTTTGCATATGTTATCCAATACTTCCAAGGTATGATAGAAATTATCCTTGTGCGATTTCCCGTTTTTTATTTCCACTCCATGTAAAGCAACCATTTCAGGAAAAATGAAGTGTAACAAGCCGGTGTCAAAAAGTATTTTAAATCCAACAGAAGGAGTAGCTGATAGAATAATTTTATTCAGTTCATCGCTGATTCGTTCTTTCGAAATAATTTTGATACGCTCCTTGTTTTTGGAAATACTTATTAGAGATCGTTCTTCAATTGTGTAATTTAATTGAGTGGCAAAGCGAACTGCACGCATCATCCGCAAAGGATCATCAGAATAAGTTATGTCAGGATCAAGTGGAGTGCGAATAATTTTAGCTTCCATATCATTCAATCCGGCAAAAGGATCTAGCAGGTTGCCATATGTTTTTGAATTCAAGGAAACAGCCAATGCATTGATGGTAAAATCTCTTCGGTTTTGATCATCTTCCAATGTGCCATTTTCGACAATAGGGTTGCGGCTTTCGGAGCGGTAAGATTCTTTACGGGCGCCTACAAATTCAATGTCATAATCTTCGTAAACAATTTGTGCCGTACCAAAATTTTTATAAACATTTACGTGATACTTATTTCCTAATCTGTGTGCAACAGCTTTCGCCAGTTCAATTCCAATCTTACGTTCCGAACCTTCAGGACAAATGGCAACGATATCAATATCTTTACATGGACGAGCTAAATGTAGGTCACGCACCCATCCACCAATAACGAAGGCAGAAAGTTCCATTTCATCGGCACATTCCGAAATAATCTTAAAAATAGGATGAATTAATTTTGTTTTCACGATGCTTCAATCGGTCTCAAATGACCCTGATTGTCAGAAGTATTAAATAAGCTCTTCATTTTACTTTCTCAAAATTTTGAATTCTCCATTCATCGCTATTTTTATGATGGTTGAAGGTTTTGTATTATTGACTTCCTTATGTCGTAAATTTACTATGTAATCTACTTTATTCATGATATCCAATTTGATATCGTTGAACGAAATGGGCGATGCTTCACCACTTTCATTTGCCGAAGTAGAGACGATAGGCTTACCGAATTTATGGATCAATGTTTTACAAAATTCATCTTTTACAATTCGTATCCCAACACTTCCATCAGCAGCAATAATATTTTCTGCCAGCATTCTTCCATCAGGATAGATGATTGTTAATGGCTCCTCTGTATTTTCAATCAGATCCCAGGCAATTGCAGGGACTTCTTTTACATAGCGGTTAACCATTTTTTCGTCACTTACCAAAACAACCATACTTTTATATTCGGCTCGGTGTTTTAGTTTGAAGATTTTTGCAACGGCTTCCTTATTTCGGGCATCACATCCTATTCCCCAAACGGTATCCGTAGGATAAAGAATGACTCCTCCTTTTTTTAAAATAGCTATTGCATTTTTTATTTCTTCATCCATAAAGTACGAATATACGAAATAGGCGCTTAAGTCAGGAACTCTTAAAAAAATGTTTGTGAACGAAAGTTAATGGAGTAATTAAAAGCAAAATTGATCATCTGGATCAAGAAATGTGTTTAAGTAATTCATTAATATCAATTGAAAAACCGCATTTAAAATGGCCTTTTGGACATTCTTTATGTCCATGTATACCACAAGGTCGGCAATCAAGCTTTTCCCTGGTCTCAATTACATGTGAGTTTTCGGAAAGGGGACCAAAGCCAAAAGAAGGAACGGTCGAACAAAAAATAGCTGCAGTGTTAGCATTCATGGCTGAGGCAATATGCATCGGGGCAGAATCGTTGACAAAATTCATGCGCGCATCTTTCATCAAGGCTGCTGATTCTAAAAAGTTCAATTTCCCCGAAAGATTAATGATTGTATTTTGTTTTTCAATTATTGTACTCAACTTAATTGTATTGCAAGCCTCAATATCACTTGGTGCACCCAACAAATAAATTATTAATTCTTTCGGTAACGCATTGCAAAGTTCTACCCATTTTTCTTTTGGGTATTGTTTAGTAAACCATACAGATGTAGGAGCAAGACAAACATATGCTGCATTTTTGTAGTTCTTTATAGATTCGTAATTTCTGGAAGAAGGATACAGTTTCGGTTTCGCTGCTTTGTTATCGGTTAAATGTTCGATCAGTTGCTGATTGCGTTCCGTCTCATGTTTACCATTTCCGATCTCGTGCTTTATTTTTTTTGTAAATAAAAAAGAAAGAGGATTTTTATCAAACCCTATTTTTTCATTCGCACCCGAAAAAGCTGTAATGAAACCGGAGCTTGCAAACCGATGCATATTTATAACGGAGTCATATTTGTTTGACCGTATTTGTTTGGTAATGGATATGAGATTCTTGAACTTCCCTTGTTTTTTATCCCAAACAAACACTGTTTTTATAAATGGATGATCTGTAAGTAAAGCTTCATTTCCTTTTCGTAATAAAAAATCAATTTGAGCATTAGGAAACTGATGATGTAGTTTTTCAGCAACAGAGGTTGCCAAGATGACATCACCAATAAAGGCAGTTTGTATGATGAGGAATTTCAAATTCTATTTTAAATTTAAAACTTTTTAAAACTAAACAGCAACATCATATTCTCTCAATGCATTATTCAGAGAGGTTTTTAAATCAGTACTTTCCTTGCGTTGTCCGATTATTAAAGCGCAGGGAACTTGAAAATCTCCTGAAGGGAATTTCTTTGTATAAGAACCCGGAATGACAACTGAACGGGGAGGAACAATTCCTTTGTATTCTTTTGGCTCAGGGCCGGTCACGTCAATAATTTTTGTGGATTTTGTCAGCACAACATTCGCTCCCAATACAGCTTCTTTCTGAACCCTAACGCCTTCAACAACAATGCAACGAGAGCCGATAAAACAGCCGTCTTCGATAATTACCGGTGCTGCCTGAACCGGTTCCAGTACTCCGCCAATGCCAACTCCGCCACTTAGATGTACATCTTTTCCTATTTGGGCACAAGAGCCAACAGTTGCCCAGGTATCAACCATCGTTCCGCTATCAACATACGCTCCGATATTCACATAACTTGGCATCATAATAACTCCTTTTGCAAGATATGCTCCGTAACGGGCAACGGCATTAGGAACAACACGAACACCTAACGCTTCATAATTGGTTTTTAATTTCATCTTGTCATGATACTCAAATATTCCTACCTCAATGGTTTCCATTTTTTGTATCGGGAAATATAAGATCACAGCTTTTTTTATCCATTCGTTAACCTGCCATTCGTTGCCTTTCGGTTCAGCAACACGCAGTTTTCCTTTATCAAGCATTTCAATCACTTCACGGATTGTATTTTGAGTCTTTTCGTCTTTTAACAGTTCCCGATTATCCCAAGCAGTTTCAATAATTTTTTGTATCATAATCAATTCAATTGTTCAATTGTTTGTTGTTCTTAGGTCGCGAGGTTTGATCCACGTTTTTACCTTGCAAATATATTCATTTTTTAAGTTAAACCTTCTTGATAATAACTCAATTGTAGGTCGGAGTATAGTGGAAGACTTTTATTGAAAAATCTTGAAAGAATTCGATAAGGAATAGCTTATTTAGAAGAGTGTCTTTTGAATTTTTTGCTATTTTTGCACCATGGCTAGGATAATGGCAATTGATTATGGAAGCAAAAGGGTGGGGATCGCTGTTACCGACCCTTTGCAGATAATCGCAACCGGGCTTACAACTGTTCATTCAAAAGATCTTATTGAGTTTTTGAAAACATACATGATAAAAGAAGAGGTTGAGTGTATTGTTGTTGGTGAACCAAAGCGTCTAAATAATGAGCCATCGGATTCTGCACGATTTATTGAACCATTTGTGGTGCATTTAAGACGTACGTTTCCATCAATTAAAATAGAAAGAATGGACGAACGTTTTACATCCAAAATGGCATTTCAAACAATGATCGACAGCGGATTAAAAAGAAAAGCAAGACAAAATAAAGAACTAGTGGATGAAATAAGTGCCACTATAATTTTGCAGAGCTTTATGAATAAGATCACATAAATAGTAAAAGCAAATAGTACACGAAATAATAAAAGATTCTTTAACTTATAACAATTAAATTAATGATATTACCAATCATAGCATATGGTGATCCTGTATTAAGGAAAGTAGGAGTAGAAGTTACAAAAGATTATCCCGGACTTGAAAAATTAATTGAGGATATGTTTGAAACAATGCGTTCTTCTTCCGGTGTTGGTATTGCAGCTCATCAAATTGGAAAAGCTGTAAGAATATTTCTTGTTGATACAACCCCATTTGTGAATGGGGAGCGTAATGAAGATGAAGAGGATGAATATACTGCTGAGGAGCGCGAACAATTAGGGAATTTGTCTCAAGCATTTATCAATCCGACAATTGTTAGTGAAGAAGGTGAGGAGTGGGCTTTTAATGAAGGCTGTCTGAGTATTCCAAAAATCCGTGAAGATGTTTTACGTAAACCTAAGATCCGTATTCAGTATTATGATCTTGATTTTAATTTTTATGACGAGATCTATGAAGGCATCGCTGCACGTGTTATTCAGCATGAATTTGATCACCTGGAAGGGAAATTATTCACAGACAAAATTAGTCCGTTAAGAAGGCGATTGTTAAAAGGGCGATTAGCGGATATTTCAAAAGGGAAAGTAAGTGTAACCTATAAAATGCGTTTCCCTAATAAATAAAATAAATGAAAAGATTTAAATATGTTTTTATTGCGATCGTAACATTCTTTGTTGCATCATGTGGAAGTGATGAAAAAGTTAAGGAAGAGAAAGTGGCAACAACCACAGATCCAAAGGTTGAATTAACTAATTTGATTAAGCGGTTGGAAGGGGAGATGCATCGTTCAATGAAAATAGATAATGTAATAGCCGGTCAGGCGCTACAAGCGTATTCTGATTATTCAAAAAATTACCCGGATGATTCTATAACGCCTGATTATTTATTTAAGGCAGGTGAAATTGCTACTGCAATTCAACAATATCCGCAGGCATTAGCTAATTATCAACTTATCACGAAAAAATATCCGAATTATAAATTGGGGGAGGAGAGTCTTTTTTTACAAGCTGCCTTGCTGGATAATTTTTTGAATGATGATACGAAAGCGAAAGTTATTTATGAGCAATTGATCCAAACCTATCCCAAAAGCACGTATGTAAATGATGCGAAAGCAGCAATAAATAATCTTGGAAAGACAGATGAACAGCTGATAAAAGAATTCCAGAAAAAAAATGGTGAGAAGTAGAAAACAAACTTTTCACCTTCCATTATTAGAGTACAAAACTGGGTATTATTTATATTCCTTTTCTAATAGCTCTCTCAATCGTTCGGAGGTAAGAGCATGTTTTAATTCTCCTCCGACCGAATAAGAAATCTCTCCGGTTTGCTCAGATACCACAATCGCAATTGAATCAGTATTTTCTGTTATTCCAACTGCTGCCCGGTGACGCATACCTAAATGTGCCGGAAAATCTGCGTGTTCGGTAACAGGCAAAACACAGCGCGCTGCAGTAATTATGTTGTCGGAAATAATGATCGCTCCATCATGTAATGGAGAATTTTTGTAAAAAATACTTTCAATCATCCGTACAGATACTTTTGCATCGATGGCGTCTCCTGTATTTGCATAAAATTTAAGATCGTTTTCTTTTGTAAGGATAATGATAGCACCGGTTTTATTCGAACTCATATTCTTACATGCTTTAACAATTGAATTTATATCCAATGTTTGAGAAGGACTCACATTCCATTTAAAATCAAATAAACCTTTTCCAATCTTACCCTTATTGAAAATATCTGATGTTCCCAGGTATAAAAGAAATCGTCTTAACTCGGGTTGAAAAACAATAAGCAAGGCAATGAAACCTACATCGATGAATTTGCTAAGGATGCTGCCAAATAATTGCATGTTCATTAATTTAACAATGAACCACAATAGATAAATTAGCATGATGCCAATAAAAATATTGATGGCAACAGTTCCTTTAACCAAATTATACAACTGGTATATAAGAACCGCCACTAATAATATATCCACAACATCAATCCAGCGAACAGTAATAAAGGCTGATATAAATAGGAGAACCATATTACAAGTATAAGGTTTTTTTTGAAATTTCTGCTTGAAGCACCTTTTTCAGAAATTGAATATCAAAACATTTTTTTCTGAACTCTTTTAAAATCAAGTCTTTTTATTCATCGAGGTGAATGAAACAAGTTTTTTTAACATTTTTTTTACTTTTTTTTATTGTTATATTCATTTTTAATTTAACTTTGCACTACAAAGTACTTTTAATACACTCCAAAATGACAGAACAAAAAGAGCATTTGCAGGCAATAACGGATATTCGTTCCATGATGGAACGTTCCTCACGATGTATTTCATTAAGTGGATTATCCGGTGTTTTTGCCGGTGCTTTTGCTTTGATCGGTGCTTATTTAGCGTCTATGAAATTAGATTCATACGCTGATAATTATAGAACGATACATACTGAGGAATTGACAGGGGTGACAGTTTACTTTTTGGAATTAGCAGCTGCAGTTTTATTTTCCTCCTTGTTAGTTGGCACGCTTTTAACAATTCGTAACTCAAAACGCAAAGGGTTGAAAATATGGGATAATTCGGCAAAACGATTGTTAATAAACCTTGCAATTCCTTTGGTTGCTGGAGGTTTGTTTTGTCTGGTTCTTATTTATCATGGAATTATCGGATTAGTCGCTCCGGCAACATTGATATTTTATGGATTAGCTTTAGTAAATGCAAGTAAATATACTTTTGATGATATCCGCTATTTAGGTTTATGTGAAATAGCTTTAGGATTAGCTGGTTCTTTTTTAATTGGTTATGGATTATTGTTTTGGGCAATTGGTTTTGGTATTTTGCATATTATTTACGGCACCATGATGTATTTTAAATATGAAAGAAAGTAAAAATTTAATGATCTAATTAAAAATAAAGTTTGAAAAATTATATTCAATATTTAAATAAGGCATTCGAAAATCGCATCCGGCTTGGCATTATGTCAATATTGATGGTTAACGATAGGGTGGAGTTCAGTGAAATGAAAGAAATGCTTGACATTACTGATGGGAATCTAGCTTCCCATATTTCTGCCTTGGAGAAAATTGAATACGTTGAAGTAAAGAAACAATTTGTAGGTAAGAAACCTAATACATCGTATGCAGTTACTAAAGCCGGCAAGAAAGCGTTTAATGATCATTTAGACGCACTTGAAAAATTATTTAAAAACAGAGATTGATATTTTTTTGCACTTCTGCTTTGTAATTCAAAGTACTTTTAAGAAACGATTTCATGAAAACATATACAGGTTTACTATTAAAAAAGAAGATAAGGGGATGGTTGCTCTTATTTATGTTGTTTCTGATATTAAGCGGAATAACAGCGTTTCCAATACAATCAGAATTATCATTCATAATGCAGCATTCTGCTTTTCTTCCTGAATTTCTGCAACAATGGCTATCTATTATTTATAATGAAGTAAATATTACGAGTTTAAACTTTCCTCATCTTTCTTATGGTACAGATTGGCTGGCGTTTGCACACATTGTAATTGCAACAGCATTCATTGGCCCATATATAGATCCGGTTAAAAATGTTTGGGTCATCCAATTTGGTATGATAGCTTGTATTATGGTTTTTCCATTAGCTCTGATAGCAGGCCCCATCCGGCAAATCCCTTTTTTCTGGCAATTGATCGATTGCTCCTTTGGACTGATTGGAATAATTCCACTTTTTATTATTTACCAGTTAACAAATAAATTAGAAACCCTATAAACAAACATATTATGAAAAAGAACGATTGGATACTAACAGCATCAGTTGGCATTTACAGCTACTTGTTTTACCTGCAAAGTTTAGGAATAAACTTTTTACTTTTTACAATTTCAATCATCGTTCTATTGCTTCTCCGTAATAAAGAAATAATAAATAACAAGAATTGGATCTTTTCCTCTCTTGGCAGTATTCTCAGCGCTTCCTGTGTTTTTTATTATGGTAATGGGTTATCTCTGACGGCAAATATTATTTCCCTTTGCATTTTATCTGCTTACAGCATAAATCCAAAAACATCAATTATTGTTTCCCTGTTTTTTTCTGCGTATTCAATTTCGGCATCCTATGTTTTTTTAATTCTCGATACTATTGATCGTTCGCAAAACAAAATTATGAAAGCTGAAGGCAAAAAAGAAGGGATGCGCATTTTGCTTTTTCTGATTCCATTTATTGTTGTACTGGTCTTCTTTTTCATGTATAAGGCTTCGAATCCTTTGTTCGATAATTTCACTAAAAAAATAAATCTTGATTTTATTTCATTAAGCTGGATACTCTTCACATTTGCAGGTTTCTTTTTAATGTATGGATTATTCAATCATAAACGTATCAAAATGATCGCGGATGGCGATGAAGCAGCTGCTAATACAATTACTTCTGATTCACTATACAATCATAGCTCCATTTTTAAATTAAGTCTGGACAACGAAAAATTGTCTGGTACAATTCTCCTTTTGATGCTGAATTTATTATTGCTAACGGTAAACATTCTTGACGCTGATTTTTTATGGCTTGACGGTACATTGCCAAAAGAGTTGACCTATTCTGCTTTTGTTCATCAAGGCACTGGCGTTTTGATCCTTTCAATAACAATTGCTATTCTTATTATTTTATACTATTTCCGTGGTGCACTCAACTTTTTTAAAGGAAATAAAATATTAAAGGTTTTGAGCTATTTGTGGATCGCACAAAATGCCTTTATGGTAATTTCAACGGCTTCAAGAAACAAGTTATATATCGATGAGTACAGTTTAACATACAAACGCATTGGAGTCTATATATGGTTGATATTGGCTATGATCGGGCTAATGACCACATTTTTCAAGATCGCCAAAACAAAAAGTAATTGGTTCCTTTTCCGGTCAAATGGTTGGCTGTTTTATGCCGTCCTTATTACAGCCTGTTTTGTAAATTGGGATGTGCTAGTCACAGGTTTTAATATCAGCAGAGCAGAACTTAAACATAAACCATTGGATAAACTTTATTTGACTTCATTATCCGAAAAGAATATACCACAGTTGCTTACTTTAAATGATTCTATAAAAAATAAAACAGACTTTGATAACCTGGATCTCTCCAGTGCGTTTTCACGTTACGATCATTCTCCAATAGATTACAAACCAGCATTGCATAAAAAAATATACGATTTTTTAGATGAGATGCAAGAACAACAATGGCAATCCTTATGTATAGAAAAGAACAGAGTGTATGCAACAATTTTAAACAAACAACAGGATATCAAAGAGTTTGATCTTCAAAATAATTATCTGCAAACTTTAAACCCAATTAGTATCCTTACAAATATCCAATCACTTTATTTTACAGGAAATCAACTGAAGGATCTCTCCGAATTGAAACAGTTCCCGGTTTTGGAGAATTTATTTTTGGAATCAAATTATCTGGATTCAATTGATTTTTTTCCAAATTTGGATCATTTGAAATTCCTTTCGCTTTCCAATAATAATATTAAAAAGTTGAATGCGTTAAAAAATGCTCAGGGGCTAACATATCTCAATATTTCGAATAACAAGCAGGTTGATTTTAAAACATTTCCGGCTTTGAAAAAATTAGAATCACTAATTGCTTCTGACATCTTTATTAATGATTTTTTACCTTTACTTCAATTACCGGAACTTAAAGAATTGAACCTTGCGAACTCAATAGTAAATAATAAAATTGTTCTGCCGGTATTGCCTAAGTTAGAAAGATTAGATCTGCATAACAATCAAATATTTGTAACAGATACTTCATTGTTTGAAAAGTTGAGTGATTTCAATAGTTTAATATATCTGAATCTTTCGGATAATCAATTGAATAATCTTTATGCACTGACGTCTTATTATGATATTAAAAAATCTCTGAAGGAAAGAAAAGAGTATGCTCCTTTAATTCCATCATTAAGATCCTTAGATGTGTCACGAAATAATGTTTATTCAATACATCCATTGCTTGTCTATAAAGATTTGGAGGAACTTTTTATAAATGGAAATATACTGACTGAATCAGTATCGCTTGAACAATTTACTAAACTGAAGACCCTTTCGGTAGAAGGTTGTGGTTTACAAAATATCAAATTTCTGAAGAAACTTAAATCGCTGGAAGTATTGTCAATTGGAACTAATGACTTTTCAGATTATAGTCCGCTTTATGAAATGGAAAATTTAAAACTACTGAATATTGGAACCGTGACTAAACGACAACTCGACCATTTAAAAAAAGCATTGCCTAAAACAACGATAAATGCAACAGTTATTAATTAAAAAACAACCATGAAACCAATAGTTAAAACAATAATCTGGCTCAGCATTTTTAGTGTTGCAATGGGCTATCTCGAATCCTCAGTAGTTGTTTATTTGAGAAAGATCTATTATCCGGAAGGGTTCAGATTTCCATTAACTCCCGTATCGAAGGATATTGCTACTACAGAGTTTTGGCGCGAAGTGGCTACCATTTTTATGTTAATCTCAGCTGGAGTTATGGCAGGAAAAAATGCCACTCAACGATTTGCTTTTTTTATTTACAGTTTTGCCATTTGGGATATTTTTTATTACATCTTTTTGAAAGTTTTATTAGCGTGGCCTGAATCATTATTTACTTGGGATATTTTATTTCTGATCCCTGTTCCCTGGGTAAGTCCTGTAATGGCTCCTTGCATCATTTCTTTAACCATGATCGTTCTTACTTTGCTTATTATCTGCAATCAGGAGAAAGAAGAATACATACATATAAATTTTATTGAATGGATCTTCTTGGTCTTTGGTAGTATCACTATTATCATTTCATTTATGTGGGATTATATTCAATATTTGGTTACAAATGGAACAGAAAAAGTTGTTTGGACATTATCTGCCAAGAACGACCTCTTTGCTGAAATAAAAAACTATGTTCCACAAAATTTCAATTGGTGCTTATTTGGAGTAGGTGAGGGAATTATATGTTTAGCGATGCTGCTGATTTTTAAAAGAATAAGGAGAACGAAAAATGAATAAGGATATAACAAAAGTAATGATCGTATCATCAGTTATGAGCCTGCTTTTATTGTATTTCAGGATCCAATGGAGTGGGAGTTTGAATTATATTTTTCTTGTCTGGAATTTATTTCTTGCCTGGATCCCGTTTTTATGTTCCCTGGTTTTAACAAACTATGACAAACGCTCCGGATCAAAACTGCAGATCGGTTTTTTATTTTGTCTATGGCTAATCTTTTTTCCGAATTCCCCCTACATTTTAACCGATCTTTTTCATTTGCATCTCAGGACTGATGTACCGATATGGTATGACCTCGTGCTGATATTGTGTTTTGCCTGGAATGGATTATTATTGGGGTTTGCTTCCTTGTTTGAAATACAGAAATTTCTCAAGTCTCGATTATCACCAATAACACTGAAATTATTCATTGGCTTACTGATGCTTCTATGTGGTTTTGGGATTTATCTTGGGCGATTTCCAAGATATAATAGTTGGGATATTCTTACCAACCCGATTGAATTATTTTCTGATATTTTTAATATGTTGTTACATCCATTACAAAACACCCAAATGATTGGTGTTACATTTTTCTTTTCTGTATTTTTGATTGTAACATACTGGACATTACAAACATTGATAGATCATAAAAAAAATGAGCAATAATAAACCTTTTCGAATAGAAGACAGGATCAAAAGTTTTCGTTTTGCATTTCAGGGTATCATCACCTTTTTGAAAACGGAACACAATGCCTGGATACATATTGTTGCAGCATTTGTAGTTATCATTGCAGGTTTTATCTTAAAAATAAATAACACAGAATGGTGTTGGCTTACTTTTTCTATTGCCTTGGTTTTTATTGCTGAAATGTTCAACACTGCAATAGAGCTTTTGACAGATCTTGCTTCACCTGACTTTCATCCTTTGGCAAAAAAAGTAAAAGATGTTGCAGCAGGTGGTGTATTGATTGCCGCTATTGCCGCCGTTGTTATTGGATCCATAATATTCTTACCAAAGATCCTGAATTTATTTTGATCATAAAGAACTTCACTTTTTTAATAGTTTGATAAAATTTTGTATTGAAACAGAAATTTGTACCCCGAATGATTATTTCCTACATTTGATAAAACAATAATGACCATGAAAAAAATAATTATCTCCTTCGCATTCGTTTGTGTAGCATTGATCTCGACCCGGTCTTTCGCACAAACGATTCAGAACAGTTCCTATTCAACTGTTGGGTATGTAAAAAATGACGGAACTGTTCAAAACGAAAATTATTCAACGATAGGATATATCAAAGATGACGGAACTGTTCAAAATAGTTCGTATTCAACAATCGGATATATAAAAAGTGATGGGACAATACAAAATAGTTCGTATTCTACAATAGGTTATATCAAAAGCGATGGGACGGTTCAAAATAGCTCCTATTCAACAATAGGATACATAAAGGAGGATGGTACATTGCAAAATGCTTCCTATTCAACAATAGGTTATGCAAAAGATGTCAATCAAACAAAAGCAGCTGCCGCTGTTTTCTTTTTCTTTTTCAGATTGAATTAATTATCCTTTCATATTCACAAATTGTAAAGGAAGGTCGTAACTCCCTTGTCGCATTAAAGCTATTACAGCTTGTAGATCGTCGATCTTTTTGGCTGTTACCCTTACCTGATCGTCCATCATTTGGGCCTGCACCTTTAGTTTGGAATCTTTAATGTCTTTGATGATCTTTCGCGCTACATCTTTATCAATACCTTCTTTTACTTTAAGGTCTTTTTTTACCATAATGCCTGATGCGTAATGATCCTTTTCAAAATCAAGACACAATGGATTTAACTGCTGCTTGATCATTCGCTGACGAATAACATCCGTAATTGAATTAACTCTCATTTCATTTTCAGTCGTAATATGAACCGACATATCCTTTTTATCCAAGGTGATTTCGGTTTTAGAACCATTAAAATCAAAGCGATTAATAATTTCCTTACGTGCTACGTTTATTGCATTATCAAGCAATTGAGCATCTACTTTGTTTACAATATCAAATGAAGCCATGTCTGTGAATTTTGAATTAAAACGAATTTATGAAAATTGTGATTCCCTTTTACATTTTTTATTTCCAAACTTTCAAATACCTTTCTTTAAACTATTTTATTTCCGCAATCATGCATCGTGCACTTCCACCGCCATGTTTCTCAATAGTATTGAGCGGACTATGTAATAATTTACCGTACTGCTGAAGTTGAACGACCTGTTCTTTTTTTAATGATTCGAATGCCTGCTCACTCATTATAATAAAATGTTCTCCCTTAAAATTTTGTAATTGATACAT